>DALZLW010000156.1:0-9118 GCA_032007425.1 Stenotrophomonas sp. | reverse complement strand
CGCGGCGACGCCTCGCAGGATGGCCCGACGACGCGGCGAGGCCGGTGCCGCCAGCGCCTGGTGGGCCAGCCCTGCGGGGACCTGCCGCGAGAGTCCCAGCAGGCGTTCGGCGCGCAGCCAGGCACGTGCATGGTCGGGATGGGCGTCGTGCCAGCGCTGCCACTTCGCCTGTTGGTCGGTGTCGTCGGCCTGCTCGTGCAGGCACATCACCCACTCAGCGGCTTGTTCCAGCACGCGCGGCGGCAGGGCGCTCGAGCGGCCTGGGGCAGTGGCCCCGTTCATGGCGCATGCGCCAGGCAGCCAAGCAGGGCGCGCTTCATGTGCCGCTTCACGGTGCTCAGTGACAATCCCAGTTGTGCCGCAATGGCGTCATAACGCAAGCCTTCGAACTGGGCCAGCGAGAAGACCTGACGGGCGACCGGTGGCAGTCCATCGAGCATCGCATCGATCTGCTGCAGGGCCTCGATGATCAATGCCTGTTCTTCCAGCGAAGGCACGCTGGCTTCGGGGATCTGGGCGAGATAGTGCAACCAGGCCCGTTCCAACGCCTGGCGGCGGAACCAGTTGGCGGCCAGGCCGCGTGCAACCGTGGTCAGGAAGGCGCGTGGTTCACGCAGCGGCGCTGGGTCGCGCTGATGCAGCAGGCGCAGGAAGGTATCCTGGGCCAGGTCGGCGGCCACGTCCCGGCAGCCCACGCGACCGCGCAGCCAGCCCAGCAGCCAGGGCTGATGATCGCGGTAGAGCTCGCTGACATGGCGGTGGTTCGGTGCAGGCATGGAGCGGGCGTAACCCGTCGCGGCAGGATTCATGGGAATGATAATGATTCGCAATTATGCCAGCTGTCGTTGCGCGACGCCAGCGGCGCTGGCTGGCTGACTGCTGGCCAACGCCGTCTCAGGCACTCTTGAAACACCCGCTGCCAGCCGCATCTAAGCAGCATCGCCGGCGCGGTGCCGGCCTGAAACCGATGAGGACGCTGCAATGCGCATGGACAAACTCACCTCGCGTTTCCAGCAGGCGCTGGCCGACGCACAGTCGCTGGCGGTGGGCCGCGACAATTCCCTCGTAGAACCCTTGCACGTGTTCAGCGCCCTGCTGGAGCAGCAGGGGGGCAGCACCCGGCCGCTGCTGGCCCAGGCCGGGGTGAACGTGCCGGTGCTGCGCGAACGCCTGGATGAAGCCTTGGCCGCACTGCCCAAGGTCACCGGTCAGGCCGGCAACCTGTCCATCGGCAATGACCTGTCGCGGCTGCTCAACCAGACCGACAAGCTGGCCCAGCAGCAGGGCGATGCCTTCATCGCCAGCGAGTGGTTCGTGCTGGCTGCGGTGGACGATGGTGGCAGCCTGGGCATGGCGCTGCGCGCGGCCGGCGCCGACAAGGCGCGTCTGCAGACGGCCATCGACAAGCTGCGCGGCGGTGAACGCGTGCAATCGGAAAATGCCGAAGAACAGCGCCAGGCGCTGGAGAAGTACACGATCGACCTCACCGCCCGCGCCGAGAGTGGCAAGCTGGACCCGGTGATCGGCCGTGACGAGGAAATCCGCCGCACCATCCAGGTGCTGCAGCGGCGCACCAAGAACAATCCGGTGCTGATCGGCGAGCCGGGCGTCGGCAAGACGGCCATCGTCGAGGGCCTGGCCCAGCGCATCATCAACGACGAAGTACCCGAGGGCCTGCGCGGCAAGCGCGTGCTGTCGTTGGACATGGGCGCGCTGATCGCCGGTGCCAAGTTCCGCGGTGAATTCGAAGAACGCCTGAAAGGCGTGCTCAACGACCTGGCCAAGAACGAGGGCCAGATCATCCTGTTCATCGATGAGCTGCACACCATGGTCGGTGCCGGCAAAGCCGACGGCGCGATGGACGCGGGCAACATGCTCAAGCCTGCGCTGGCGCGCGGCGAGCTGCATTGCATCGGTGCCACCACGCTGGACGAGTATCGGCAGTACATCGAAAAAGATGCCGCGCTGGAACGCCGTTTCCAGAAGGTACAGGTGGGCGAGCCGACGGTGGAAGACACCATCGCCATCCTGCGCGGGCTGAAGGAAAAATACGCCGTGCACCATGGCGTGGAGATCACCGATCCGGCGATCGTCGCCGCAGCTACCTTGTCCAACCGCTACATCAGTGATCGGCAACTGCCGGACAAGGCCATCGACCTGATGGACGAGGCGGCCTCGCGCCTGCGCATGGAAATTGATTCCAAGCCGGAAGAGCTGGATCGGCTGGAGCGTCGACTGATCCAGCTGAAGATCCAGCGCGAGATGTTGAAGAAGGAAAAGGATGATGCCTCGCGGCAGCGCCTGGCCGACCTGGAGCGCGACATCGACGGTTTGGAGCGCGAGTTCTCCGATCTTGATGAAATCTGGAAATCGGAAAAAGCCGCCTTGCAGGGCGCGACCCGCATCAAGGAACAACTGGAGCAGGCCCGACTGGACCTGGAGGCCGCGCAGCGTCGGCAGGACTTCGCCCGCATGAGCGAAATCCAGTATGGCCAACTGCCGCAACTGGAAAAACAGCTTGCCGCCGCGCAGGAAGCAGAGCGCACCGAGTTCAAGCTGGTGCAGGACCGGGTCACCGAAGAGGAGATCGCCGAAGTCGTTTCGCGCTGGACCGGCATCCCGGTGAACCGCATGCTGGAAGGCGAGCGGGAAAAGCTGCTGCGGATGGAAGAGGTGCTGCACCAGCGCGTGGTCGGCCAGGAAGAGGCGATCAAGGTCGTTTCCGATGCCGTGCGCCGCTCGCGTGCCGGTCTGTCAGACCCGGACCGTCCCAGTGGTTCGTTCCTGTTCCTGGGCCCCACTGGCGTTGGCAAGACCGAGCTGTGCAAATCCCTGGCCGAGTTCCTGTTCGACAGCTCCGATGCAATGGTGCGCATCGACATGAGCGAGTTCATGGAGAAGCACAGCGTCGCCCGTCTGGTCGGCGCGCCTCCGGGTTATGTCGGCTATGAAGAAGGCGGCTACCTGACCGAGGCGGTGCGTCGTCGCCCGTACTCGATCATCCTGCTCGATGAAGTGGAAAAGGCCCATCCGGATGTGTTCAACATCCTGTTGCAGGTGCTCGATGATGGTCGCCTCACCGATGGCCAGGGCCGCACCGTGGACTTCCGCAACACCGTGATCGTAATGACCTCCAACCTCGGCTCGCACCAGATCCAGGACATGGGCAGCGATGACAGTCCGGAAGGCTATCTGCAGATGAAGGCGGCGGTGATGGGCGTGGTACAGGCGCATTTCCGACCGGAGTTCATCAACCGCCTGGACGACATCGTGGTGTTCCATCCACTGGACAAGGCGCAGATCAAGCAGATCGCACGGATCCAGATGCGGGGGCTGGAAAAGCGCCTGGCCGAGCGCGGGTTGAAGCTGCAGGTCAGCGATCCGGCGTTCGAGGTGCTGGGCAACGTGGGCTTCGATCCCATCTACGGTGCGCGGCCGCTGAAGCGGGCCATACAGGCCCAGTTGGAGAACCCGCTCGCACAGAAGATCCTGTCGGGTGAGTTCAGCAGCGGTGACACCATCGCGGTGGGCAACGAAGGCGGGCACCTGGTGTTCGCCAAAGACTGATGCCGACCCCATGGCCGTCGCGATGCGGCGGCCATGGGGCGTGAGGGCGATCGCTTACAGGAACACTACGCGCTCGGACTCCGGGCGTGCCATCGGTGCATTGGCCGTGCAATTGAAGGCCTGGGCGAAGGCCGGCAGATTGGACGGGCCGATGTCGGCACGTACGCGCGGCGGGGCATGGTTGTCAGTGGCCATGTCCAGCGACGCGCGTTCGGGCGTGGCATGCAGGCGCCAACACAGCGCGTAGTTGGCAAAGAAGCGCTGCTCGCGGGTCAGGCCATCGATCATCGGGTCCTCGCTGCCAGCCGTCGCCGCTTTCAATGCATCCAGGGCCACTGACAGGCCAGCCAGGTCGGCCAGGTTCTCATCGATGGTCAGCGCGCCGTCTACCGGGGTGCCTGCGATTGAATAGGCGTTGGCCTGTGCCTGCAGCTTGGCGCGGATCACGGCGAAACGCGCATGGTCCTGGGGCTGCCACCAGTCCTTGGGCTGCCCTTGCCCGTCCAGGGTGCTGCCATCGGCGAAGAGCGCGTGGGCCATCTCATGGCCGATCACGATGCCGATGGCACCGTAGTTGAGTGCGGGATCGACGTTGCTGTCAAAGAAGGGCGGCTGCAGGATGGCCGCGGGCAGCACCATGCGGTTCTGGCCAACCTCGTAGTAGGCATCAACGGTTTGTGCGGTCAGCTTCCACACCGTGGGATCCACCGGTTGCCCGATCAGCGCGATGTTGCGCTGGTGCACGTATCGCTGCACGGCGTGGATGTCGTGCAGGAAGCTGCTGCGGTCGGTGCCGGCCCCATCCCAGCTTGGCCAGCGCGGCGGGTGGCCCGTATCGATGCGCAGTTGCTGCAGCTTTTCCTGCGCGGCCCGGCGGGTTTCCGGCGCCAGCCAATCGGCTGTCTGCAGGTGCTGGTGGAACTGCGCACGCATCTGTTGTTCCAGTGCCTTGATCGCGGTACCCGCGTCGTCTGGGTATGCCAGCGGCACGTAGCTTTCACTGAAGGCCTCGCCTGCATGGCGCTCGATCAGGTCCAGCACAGCCGCCCAGCGAGGCACTGGCGCGCCGCGGCCTTTGAGCACGCCGCCATGGAAGGCCTCGTGCGCGGCGACCAGCGGAGCATCCAGGCAGGGCGCCGCCGCATCCAGTGCGCGGAAGCGCAGGTAAGCACGCCAGGTGTCGATCGGGCGCTCATGCAGCAGTTCGGCCAGACGCTGGTGGTAGGCGGGCATGCCCAGGGAAAACACCCGGTCCAGCGGTTGTCCTTGGGCGGTAAGGAAGGCGGGCCAATCGACGCCCGGTACTGCGGTCTGTGCAGCCTGCAGCGCGACCGGGTTGTAGTACAGGGCGTCGTCACCGGACAGCGCGGCAAACGGCAGGGCGTGGGCCGCCAGCTCGGTTTCCAGGGCCAGCACGTCGTCGGCCTGGTGCTCTGCCGCTTCAGGCGTGGCGCCGCCCAGCGCCAGCAGGCGCGCGATGTGCTGGCGATAGGCAGCCCGGGTCGTCGCCCGAGCCGGATCGCTGTACCACGCGCTGTCAGGCAGGCCGAGTGCGCCCTGCGCCAGATAACCCAGGTTGCGCCAAGGTGCGTTCATGTCCGGGTGCGCGCTGAAAGCCTGCAACGGGCTGAGGCCTTGGCTGCACAGCCATGCCAGGTGTTTCTCCACCGCAGTACCGTCGGACAGCGCGTCGATGGCATCAAGTTCCGGCTGCAGCGGTGCCAAGGCCTGTGCCTGCAGGCTGGCGTGGTCCATGGCGGTCGCCCACAGGTCACCAATCACTTTTTCAGCCGGTGTTGGCTCGGCCTGCTCGGCGATCTGCTCGGCCAGTTGCCAGCGGACGACCAGCGAGCGGTCACGCAGCTGGTCAAAAGTGCCTTGACGGCTACGGCTGCCGGCCAGTTCCAGCCCGGCGCGCCAGCGGCCGTTGACGTAGCTATCCAGTGACCTGCAGGCCGTCGCAGGTGTATCCAGCTGGCTTGTGTTCAACGACGGCGAAGCGGGAACCATGGCCGCGGTGATGCCCGGTGGCAGCAGGTCCGGATCCAGGCGGTAGCGTGACGCCGGCGAGACGGTGTGTTCGGCTTGGCTACCGGCAGGGGGTGGCGCTGATCCATGGTGGTGCGAGTGTGATTGCAGCCGCCACTGCGTCAATCCTGTTTCGGCCAGCTTGTACAGACCGAACCCGAGAATGGCGCCGGCCACGATCTGCGGGCACTGCTTCGGCCTTTGCAGGCAGCCGGGAAGGACGCTGTTGCCGACCTGCGCAAGCGCCGGGGCGGCATCCTGCAGCAACGGCTGCTCGGTCATGTGCTGCAGGGGAATGGCCATGTGCGCGGCAGCGGACGGTGGCGAGGTGGCAGCGATATCAGGCATCGGGCGCTCCTGTGGTGGTTGGGGCCGTCGGCGATTGCGCCGTGGCGACCCAGCGTTGGATGACGGTGGACAGCGCGTCGGCAAAATCCACCGCCATGCGAGGATTGACCCGGTGCAACTGGTCGCCGCGACCATGGATGAGCGTGATTGCGGCCCCGGCGTGATCGCTGCGCCAGTCGACCAGCCGGGTCCAGGCGATGCCGACACGGGTGAAGTTCCGGCGCAGTTCCTGCAACGACTCACCCTCGAGCTGCGCATGGTCGGACCTGAAGCGTTCCAGCGCTGCCCAATCCATGGCGTGCGAGGCATCAAGCCACTGCAGGTAGCGCTGGTCCCGATCCTGCAGCGCATGGGCATCGGCGGCGCTGGCCTGGCTCAGGCCGAGCGCGGGTAGGGAAGCGTTCTGGAAGACCAGATGATCAGAAGTGAGCAGGGGGCGGGCCTGGGCCTGGTGCCGGGTGAATCCGTGGTCCTGGAATAGTTGTTGCAGCAGTCGCATCGCATCGTGCTCCACGGCCGAGACCGGGGGGCTGCCCAGGTAATGCGGCGGTTGCCCGCGGTCGACGCGACCGTGCAGGGCCTCGCTGGTCGAGAGCACGTAGCCATGTGCACCGCGTCCGGCCATGTCCACGTTCAGCGCCAGCGTCGGACAGGTGGCTTTCTGCTGGCAGTGGGCAACATAGGCACGCGCCCCTGCCAGCCCGAGTTCCTCGTTCGAGGTGATGAGCAGGTCGACGGCGGTATCTGCAGCGGGTGGTTTTGCCGACTGCGCGCACAACTGGCGCGCGACATGCAGCAGCACGGCCACCCCGGAGGCATTGTCCAATGCTCCCTCACCACCTTCCTGAAGGCCGATCATGTCGGCATGGGCGACCAGCAGCAACCGGCGTCGGGGGGCCGTTCCATGTGCCCCGGGGGAAAGGGCTGCAATGAGGTTCCAGCCGTCGATGACACGGTCACTGGCAGTGGCCGAGCGCGTGTTGGTGAAGGTGTAAGGCATGCGTTGCACCCGTATCGCATCGCGCTGCAGCAACCTTTCCACCTGTTCCATGCGCGCGATGTTGACCTGCGCCGTCTGCGCTTCCACCGCGGCGGGCGAGGCTGCTGCCTCGACGGGCATGGACTGGCCGACAATGGCTTCAAGATCGTCCTGAAGCGCGGCGACTTCAGGCGTGTAGAGGTCCGCCAACAGCTCAGCCAGGGCCTGCAGCGCATCGGCTGCGTCCCGCGGGATTACCGCCGCGCGCGCGCCAGGCGGCCAGCCTGAGCCACCCGAATCGGTGGATTGAGCAGTGCGCTGCACCCAGTGTTGTAACTGCGCAAGATCGGTCTGGGGCAACCGTTCCAGCAGCGTATTGATGGCATCGGCCCGGCACTGGCGATCATTCGCGCAAGCGCGCGCGATCGCCAGCAGTTCTTCCTCAAGCACAAACGGGGCATCGCCGTGCTCATCCAGCTGGCGGATGGCCTGGAGCAGGCCATCGCGTTGTTCCAGCGTCGCGTCGATGGGCAAGGGAGCGTGGTGCGATGGCAGCAGGTGCGCCGCAAGCTCGGCCGCGGCAAGCGTCCCCAGCGCCACCAAGGTGCTGCCGCAGACGCGTGGCGCGGCGTAACAGCGTGCCGCAGCGGTGTTGCCGATAGCAGCCAGCCTGGTGCTCAGGCCGGCGACAAGCCGTGGGGCGAAGCGGGGCGTCACAGGTGGCGCAGGTGCGCCAATCATGAGCGGGGCGAGGGGCATGCGTGGGGACCATTGATGGCGCGGATGCCGGCGACATTGCGTTGCAGGTGTCGCCTATGAAAGGGTCATGTGCGTCATTGCGCGCTTTACGCAATGGAACACGCATCCTGATGCCCGGAAGCTACAAGCTCATCCCAACTGGCGATGAATCACAGCTCCTCTATGCGCTAGGGTAGAGCTGCCTCTCCAAGGGCATGGCAAGGAGGTCCCCGGCCGGTGCGGGCCGGCCGGGGACCGCAGTTCTGTCCGGCTTTCGGCGTGCGCATGACACGCTTGCCCGCCGCTCGTGGCCGTCAAGGCAACGCGCACGGCAACACCGTGGTACATGCCAGGCCGCCGTCCGCTGGCAAGGTCCGCGATGGCTTTCAGACCACCGGAATGCTCTGCTGCCCCAACGCGCGGTACGGTGGCGTGGACAAGATCATCTCGGCCAGCGAATAGGCCAGTTCGCGTTCGGCCATCACCGTGCCGTCGGCACCGTGTTCGAGCAGGTGCTTCACTTCGGCATCGCTGTGGGCGCGTGCCAGCAGGGTCAGTGTCGGGTTGATCGCACGCAGCTTGGCCAGCGCTTCCCCTGATTCCAGTGGCTGCGGGATGGCCAGTACGGCGATCTTGGCGCGTTCCGGATGCGCCTCGGCCAGCACCCGGTCGGCGGCGGCGCTGCCACGAATGGCGGGAATACCGGCGGCGTGCGCGCGTTCGACGTGCTCACGGTTGTCATCGATCACCAGCACCGGCACGCCGCGGTCACTGAGTACCTGGGCCAGTTCGCTGCCGACGCGGCCGTAGCCGATCACGATGGCATGGTCATGCAGGTCACGCGAGGGGCCGGGGGCTTCTTCCGGCTCGGTTGCCACGGGCTGCTGTACGGCATTGCGCGCCTGCCAACGGTCCAGCAGGGTGAAGACCACGGGATTGAGCATGATCGACACCAGTGCGCCGGCCAGCACCAGCGACTGCCCGCTGGGCGGCAGGATCTGCAGCGCCACGCCCAGGCCGGCGATGATGAAGGCGAACTCGCCGATCTGCGCCAGGCTGGCGGAAATGGTCAGCGCGGTACTGGTCGGATGGCCAAACGCCCGTACGATGAAGAAGGCCGCCGCGGACTTGCCTATCATGATGATCAACACGGTGCCGATCACCTGCCACGGGTGTTCGATCAGGATGCCGGGGTTGAACAGCATGCCCACCGAGACGAAGAACAGCACCGCGAAGGCATCGCGCAGCGGCAGCGAATCATGCGCGGCCTTGTGGCTGAGCTCTGATTCATTGAGCAGCATGCCGGCGAAGAAGGCACCCAGGGCGAAGGAGACGCCGAACAGCATGGCCGAGCCGAACGCCACGCCCAGCGCGATGGCCAGCACGGCCAGGGTGAACAGTTCGCGCGAGCCGGTGCCGGCGATGCGTTCCAAGATCCAGGGAATGACCCGGCGCCCG
>DALZLW010000155.1:0-9144 GCA_032007425.1 Stenotrophomonas sp. | reverse complement strand
GCATTGGCGGTGGCTTCGGCGCGGGCCAACTGGGCGCGGGCGCTGTTGGCCTGGGCGCGATAGCTTGCCTCTTCGATCTGGTACAGCGGCTCACCCTGCTTGACCAGGGTGCCTTCAGTGAACAGGCGCTTGGCGACGATGCCGTTCACCTGCGGCCGTACTTCCGCCACCAGGAACGCGTTGGTACGGCCGGGCAGTTCGCGCGTGAGGGACACCGATTCAGTCTTCAGGGTGACCACGGTGACCTGGCCGGGGCCCTGTTCAGCTTGGTCGGCGCTACCGCCGCCACAGGCGGCCACGGCCGCGGCGATGGCCAGCGACAGGACGATGGGACGAACTCGGATCATGGGTCTGGACTCTGCAAGGCAAGGAGGACTGCAGGCGGATGCGCATTGATGCGACGCAACACCACCATCATGGGCCGCAAATATACATACATGATTGTTTGTATGTAAAGCGCTACAATCTCCTTGACGTTCGACTGACCCTGTGTGCAATGGCCCGTAAGACAAAAGAGGACACCGAGGCAACCCGTGCGGGCATCCTCGATGCCGCCGAATCCTGTTTCCATGAACACGGGGTGGCGCGGACCACGCTGGAGATGATCGGGGCGCGCGCCGGCTATACCCGCGGCGCGGTGTACTGGCACTTCAAGAACAAGAACGAAGTGCTGATGGCGGTGATCGAACGGGTGCACCTGCCCTTCATGCAGGATCTGGAGCGCACCGCGGCCGCCGACCGCGATACCCCGGTGCAGGACCTGCGGGCCGTCCTGCTGGGGTCGTTGATCGAACTCAAGCACGATGCACGCCTGCGCAAGACCATGGAAATCATGCTGCGCAGTGATACCTCGGCGGACAACAAAGTTCTGGCCGAACACCAGCAGGCCGGTTTCCGCGATGGTATGGAGCGAATGACCCGTGCGCTGGAGCGTGCCGAACAGCTGGGGCAGCTCAAGCCAGGGGTCAGCCCTGCCATGGTGGCACGGATGATCCACGCCACCACGCTGGGGGTGCTGCACAGTGCGATGGTGGAACCGGAGCTGATGGATATCGAGCGCGACGGAACCGCGGCGCTGGACCTCACGCTCAGTGCCTATGTGCGCGAGGGCGTGTTCGTGACGGGCTCGATACCAGAACCCGTTCCAGAACCCCGAGCAGGCACCCGCTGACTGCAACAGATGGGCTGTCCTGCGGCAGCCCATTGCTTCACGGATAGGTGAACTCGACCACGGCGCTTGAGTTGGCTGTTCCTGCAGTGAGCGCGCCTGTGCGGTAGTAACGCGCCGCCAGCGGGACATCCAGCGTTCCCGGCGCCGCTGAAGAGACACGATACGGGTAGTTGTAGGCCATTACGTTGCCCCCGTAGATCAGCTGTACACCAATGCCACCGGCCCGCCCTGTCCCGGTGCCGGTCAAGGGCAGGACGTTTGGGGTACCTGCAATCGGAACCGTGGTCAACCGCATGTCTACCCGCGGTGAGTTGGCACAGTACAGACGCACGTTGCTGGTAGGGCTGGTTGTGCTGAAATCACCGACGTTCGGCATGTCAGTGGTGAAACGAGAACCAATGGTGATCGTTGCACCAGAGGAAACGCTGCAGGTGGGAGTGACGACAGCCGTGCTACCACTCACCATCCACTCCCAGTAGTTGACAACAAGGCTGGGGCTGGTGCTGAACCAGCCTCGGATCCAAGGTGCATAAACCGAACCTGAGCCCAATGATCCAGCCGTCCGCAACAAGGTGAGCTCCCATGTAGTGCTCCTTGAAGAAACCATGCCCGGGCCTATCGTCTTTCTGATGGGTGCGGACATCTGGGCGCCACCTTGCCTGACCCGCCAGCCTAGTCCAGCAACGCCGCTGGGATAGTATCCATACGAATCTGAAGTTCCACCGTTGACAAACGCGATCTCATCGGCGCTCCGACCGATAAGTCCGCAATTTGCGTACGTGTAGCCTGTCTGGTTCGCTGTCAAAGTGAAGTACTCGCGACCAACAGGGTCACTGGCGCGCGGACTGACCGAAGCAGGCATATTGGAACGCTGCGAAGGACCGGGCCCGCCGGCGGCCCGGCAATACTGTGCCTGCGCCAATGCAGGTGACAACAGGCTCACCAGCAGAAAAATGACAGCCAAGCCTGGGCCGCGGGATCGGGCATGGCGCCGCGCGGCAGTAGCAGTGTTGGGTAGGGAATTCATGATTATTTGGTTCCTGGAGTTGCTGGGATGGGCAGGCGCTGGCACCGAGCCAAGCGCCACCTTCATTCCGTCGATTCTGCGACGTGCACTTGGACCGTGCCGACATCGTCGACCGTACTGAACGTGAGTCGCGGGCGCTGCATTGCGGCGGGTGAAGCGCAGCCAACCGCGATCTGCTGACTGGAGAAGGGTGCCAGCATCAATCCGCTCCCCCCCACGGCGTCGTCGGCCCTGCCAGCGGACAAGGTCAGCTCAACCAGAGTCACATGGTAGGGCGTTGGATTTTCAACCTGTACCATGCACTTTTCATCGGCGGAGGGCCTGTACTTCCAGCGAAGCTTCCCTGGCGCCGCATCGGCACGGCCATCGAGATCGCCCGGCCGCCAGAACAGTTTCAAGCGCGTGGCTACAGCCAACTGCAGTACGTCGTCCTGGGCGGCACCAGCAGGCGGCATCCCGGGGATGGCCAGCACATGCAGCCAGAACACAGTTTCGCGGTCGGTCGGCAAGCGAGCTGGCAGCCCACGGATGCGCAGCGACCCGCGCGCACCGGCATCGATACGTTGCACCGGTGGCAGGATGACGAACGGCGCTTGCGAGGTCTCCGCCGAAACCTCCGTGGTCCCTTCGTCAACCCACGCTTGGACCAGAAACGGCCCATCGCCGTCCTCGCCATCGTTCTGCAGGCCAACAGTCACCTCTCCCTGTGCAACGGGATAGATCACGCGTGTCCGATCAACGACCACGCCGCCCGCGGCAGGCGCAGCATAGACACCAACCAACAGCAGCAACCACAACAGCCTTCCGCCGGAGCGACGAACGTTCATAGCCACCTCTGATTGCCGTACGTCAGCCCGTTGCTCACGGTGCGGCCTCGATCTGCCGGCACCCCGCGCTGATCAGCCCGTTGGCATCTGCCTGCGCCAGGTCATAGGGAATCTCGCAGCGCTGCAGCGGGTCCCTTCCCAAGCGAACGATCAGCACACCCGCCTCATCAATACCCCTCACCCACAGACGGCTGGACTGCCCGACCACACCCACCACATCGCCGGCCTCATTGTAGACGTCCACACCGAACGGAAGCGGCGTGCCGTCGAGCTGCCGCGCCTCGATCAAGGCACTGCGCCCACTGTCTGTCGGCACAGTCAGCCTCACCACCGCGCCAGCGGTGGGAACAGCCAACACCGAGGAGGTCTTGAGCTCCACATCCAGCGGCAGTCCTTTCGGATCCACCGTCACGTCATTGCGTCGATACGGCTGCAGATACGGCACCACCGCATATCCCCGCGCATCCGTCTTCACGCCGACGCTGCTGGAAATGCCGGCGCCAGCGGCATTGGGAACGTGGACAACACCCACGGTGTCACCCAGCTGCTGGGCCAGGGTCAGGCCACCTTCGTGCCAAAGCACGCCACCACTGGCACCCAGCGACACGCCCCGCCTGTTGCCGGACTGGCTATAGCCGGCACTCAGGCTGGCCGCCGATCCCTGGTAAGCCACGTTGCCGTCGAAGTTGGCCGACTGATGCCCATTCTGGCTGAGCGAAGCAGTGTAGCTGCCTTGGTGTTGCTGCCCGAACGTGTTGGTTATGCCGACCCGCAGATCCTGCCGGCCGTCGTCACCGCGCGCCGCCGTACCCGTGAAACGCGGTGAGCTGGGAGCGCGCCCCAGCGGCATGCTCAGGTTGAAATTGACGCTGTCCGTCTCGCGCGCGGCACTGTTGCCAAAAAGATTGCGTTGGCGGCTACGCTGCACGGACAGACTGTAGCTGGCAGAGCCCACTTCGTTGGAATAACCGATGGCAAAATTGGTTCGCCGCTCCCGCAGGTTCCAGTAACTGAAGCTGCTCCCATTGGCATACAACGAGCCACCTGTTTTACCCAACCGCTGGTTCACCGTCAGATCGAGACGAGTACGTTGGCGCGCCAGGGCGTCCCCACCCTGACCATCCTTCAAGTCATGACGCAGCCGCACGGACTCGTTCAGAGTAAGGTAGCCATCGGTCGAATAGCGATAGGCCGCCATGGCGATGTTGGTATCGGTGGATTCGATGTTCTTGCTGAAGTTCACCCGATACGAAGTGCCCTGCATGCGCCGGCCATAACCAGGCGTGTTCGTGCCCAGGTCGGCGCGAGCCACGGAAACATCACTGGCGATGGCGCCAAAGGACGTGTTGAATGCACCGCCGAGGACGATCGCACCATAGCCGGAACTGGCTGTTACGCCACCATACGCAGTGAACTGGTTACTGAGGCCTTGCCGAATCGTGGCTTCGGCGAACAACGGCTCCTTGCGCACCCAGCGGTCGCTCAGCTGGCCGACGGTGGCAGTCACGCGTTGCTGGCCGTCACGCAGCAGCTGGGGTACGGCCGCGAACGGCACGGTGAACTGCTGCACCCGCCCGTCGCTCTCGATGACCTGTACGTCCAGGTCACCAGCGTACGCAGTGCCGTAAAGGTCGTTGATTTCAAACGGCCCGGCAGAGACATTGGTCTGATAGAGAATGTAGTCTCGTTGGCGAATGATCACCTGGGCATTGGTCTGTGCCACGCCACGCACTATCGGTGCGTACTCGCGCTGCGAATCGGGCAACATGCGCGGATCGGTTCCCACGCTGGCGCCACGGAAGTTCACGCCCTCGAAGAGGTCGCCCTGCGTGCTCGATTCACCCGCGGTGAACGCCATTCCCCAGCGCGGGATATCATGCTGCGCGTAGGTACGTCCAACATGGTACCCGGTTCCCGCACCCGACCTCTGTGACAGGTAACCGTCGTGACGGAAGCGCCAACCGCCCAGGTTCAAGCCGGTGTTGAGCACGGCACTGCTGCTCTGCCTGCTCTGGCCCGCACCGCGCAGGCGCTGATGGCTGATGCTGTAGCTCAGTCGCGCGGCAGTCACACCACGGTCCCACAGTTCAGGACTCACCCATCCTCGCGGATCGCGCAAGAGAAATGCCTGCGGGATACGGACGTCCAGCACCTGCTCGCCGGCGTCGAAACTGGTAGTTGCCTGGGGGATGAACTGCCCCAGGTCGTCGCAGAAGAGATCAACCGGAAGCGGCGCCTGCACGGCCGCGCGGTCTGCTCCAGCCTCTTCCGGCTGCCGCAGGCGCTTACGGTCCACGCCAAGACTCTCCACCACTTCCGGCGACAAGCACAAGGCAACGTGCCGGTCTGGCATTTCGCGCAACTCTACTTCGCGGCGCGCCACCACATTGCCATTGACCTTGATGTCCACATTGTAGATGCCCGGCAACTGCTCACCACGCTCAAAGCGGCTCAGGTCCAGCTGGTCGCCCATGCTGCCCTGCAGGAACCTTGCATCGAACTCCACGTTCGGCGCCGCCATGGCACTGCCCGACAGCAACGCGGCTGCGATGGCATTCGCCAGTGAATGGATACGAGTTTGGCAGCCACGGGACGTAGACATGAAAATACTCCAAGCAACAGCTACCCACCCACGCCGGAAAGGCGTGGCTGAATACCTGGCGAGATGGTGTAGATGATCCCTTCAGCGGATCCCAGAAAAATATCAGTGGTTGTTCAGCGCTACGGAGTGCGCAGCGACGCCGCCCTGATCGTTGATGTATTGGAACTGCACGTTGCCGACCGCAGGGGCGGCCACCATGCCCTTGACTTCATAGGTCTGCATGGCCATCGGCGCGACCATGGCGGGCGCTTCGACCGGGAAGGTTCTGCCCTGGACACGCACTGCCACGTCAGCAAAATGCACGAAATAAGGGGTGGGGTTATGCGCCTGCAGCACCCAGTCATTGCCCTTCGACACGACGCTCCACTGCAACTTCTGCGGCGCAACGGAGGACTCGTTCAACCCTTCGGGTCGGTAGATGAGTTTGATGCGCGTACGCAGGCTGAACTGCAGATAGTTGCCGGAGGCCACTGCATCGGGTGACGGGGTTGGCGGGATGTCGAGGATATTCAGCCAGAAAATGCTCTCGCGATCCTGCGGCAACGGTGCACCGGTGAACAGTATCCGCATGGCCTGGCTCTTTCCCGCATCCAGGCGGTAGACGGGGGGCCGCAACACGAACGGCGATTTGGCATCTTCGGGGGCCGCCAGCTTGTCGCCGTCATCCAGCCATGCCTGTACAAGCGATGCACGCTTGCCGACATTCTCCGTACGAACGGTGATTTCACGCTGGTTCCCCGGGAAAATCTGGCGCGTGCCATGCACGATCACCTGGCCGTGCGCAGACACACTGGCCAGCATCGAGCTGGCTGCCAGCAGGCAGATCAGGACGCTTTGGGTCATCATGGTCATCTCGCATCACTCCTTTTGGGCCAGGAGCCCGTGGGTCGGCCGGGGCGAATTCGCCCCGGCCGATCTGGCTCAGTTGTAGTCCAGGGTGTACTCCACATTGGCGCTGACGTTACCGGCGCCAGCATCGGCGCCGTCAGCGTAGTACTCACCGGCGAACGCCACGTCCGCACCACCTGCGGTGAGGTTCACGCGCTCCGACGTCCACGGAGTGGTCACGTCGATCAAGCGATCGGAGCTGTCACGCAGGCCCACGACGACGTTCGCTGCCGGGCTGGCAGCGGCCAGGTTCATCAGACGACCGTTGGAGACCTGCGCGTTGCGGCTCGGGTTCAGTTCCAGAGCAACGGAGCCGCTGGTGCACTGCGCCCCGGAACCGCCGACGTGCACTGTGACCGGGGTCTTGCCGGAACTGCTGCCAGCGGCCAAGCTGGCGGTCGCCACCGTCGGCAGAGTGACGGTCCCGTCGGTGCCTGCAGCGCCGTTGATCGTCACGTCACAGGTGGTTGCAGTCACTTCGCCGTTGAAAGTGATGGTGCCGCTCTGGGCGTGGGCCGAGGAGACGGCGCCCAGGGCCATGGTGACCGACAGGCAAATGGCGAGCTTGTTCATTGATTATTTCCTTGAAAGTGTAAAGGACTCGGAATACCGATCCCGGGGAGGGCGAAGGATTGACCTTCGAAGAAGAAGTTAGTTAATCGTTGGATGCAAAGTGATCAGACACGCCTGAAAACAGGTGGGAAATAAGGTCAACGGTATTCCAGTTCATACTGAGCACTGGTATTGACCGCGCCCTCGCCGAGCGCGCCGGTGCCGTAGTACTGGCCGTGGTACTCGAGGGTGGCCACGCCGGCATCGAAGGCCACCTCCTGCGAGTTGGCGTTGTCACGCAAGTCGATGTCCTGCTGATCGGCATTGAGCAGCGCAACCTGCACACCGACGGCCATCCCCGCCCCTGGACGATTGCTCAGGCGACCACTTGCCGGATCAACGTCGGCAGCGGTGCCGATCCAGCGGCTGCGCACCGAACTTGCGGCACAGGGGTTTGACGCGGAACCGACCACGATGTTGAACCGGCGCATGCCAGCACGCGCGCCGGCTGCGCTCAAGCTTCGAGCTGCGACAGTTGGCAACTGGACGCTGGCGTCGCCCGACCCGGCATTGCCATCGGCTGATACGACACAGGTGTAGTGGACGACCTCCCCGTTGAAGTTCAAGTGGCCCGATTGCGCCGAGGCGCTAGCTGCCAGCGCGAACAGGCCAGGGACGAACAGAAGAAGAGTTTTCATGAGATGTATGCCGTGCTCTTAGTGCCAAGCTTGGCATGGAGCGCCATGCCCTGGATGTCCATGAGGGTCTGCATGAAAGACCCGGGCAGCCAGCTGGGTTAGTTGTAGTTGATGTCGAACTGAACGGAGGTGGTGACAATCCCCGGCGTTGCACTGGCAGTGGCGTAGTACTCGGCCTCGTAGTTCAGAGTGGCAATGCCCGAGGCAGGCATGGAGACGACTTGCGAGTTGGCGTTCGACGCCAGGTTGATGACCCGCGGAGCACCACCGCCCTGGATGTTGCTGACGACGACATCCACGTTGGTTGCTGCGTCGGCCCCCGCGGCGTTACTCAAACGCCCTTGTGCGTTGACATTGCCGACGTTTCGGAAGCCCACACTCACGCTGGATACCGAACACGGCGCGGCTGCCGTGCCGACGATCACATCCCAGGGACGCCGACCGGCACGCGCGCCGGCAGTGCTCAGATCGGCACCCGTCACTGACGGTAGATTGACCGTCCCGTTGACTGATCCGGACGAGCCACCTGGGGATCGGACTTCAACCGCGCAGCTGGGCGCGACCAGATTACCGATGATGTTTACCGTAGAACGCTGGGCATGAGCCGCGTCAACGGCTGCAAACCACAGACCACCAACAACCAGTACGCTGGCAAGGTATTTCATTAGGATCTCCAGAATCACCGCCGCCCAGCGGTGTCGTTTCAGCGGCCAGCGCACTTTACCCAGCCTCCCCCGCCCTCCCGAATAGGATGGAGCTGAGTTCCGCTGTGTTCCACGCAGACAAAGCACTACATGCTCGCTGTATCAGAAGCGCGCAATGCTCAGTTGTCCGCCTCGATGCCGCCATCGGACTAGGAGGAACTTTCCGGAAATCGGCCCGCGCAAAAAAAAGGCGCCCATCGCGGGCGCCTGTTTTCTGCGGGAAATTCGGTGTGGCTTACAGAATGTAACGACTCAGGTCCGGATCCTTCACCAGCTCACCCAAGTAGCGATCCACATACGCCGGATCGATGGTGATGGCTTCTCCATCGCGGTCAGGTGCTTCATAACTCAGTACATCCAACAGCCGCTCCAGCACGGTATGCAGGCGCCGCGCGCCGATGTTTTCCTGACGCTCATTCACCTGGAAGGCAATTTCCGCCAGGCGATCGATCGCCTCGGTTGTGAAGCTGACCTTTACGCCTTCCGTGGCAAGCAGTGCTTCGTACTGCTTGGTCAACGCAGCCTTCGGTTCCGTCAGGATGCGCACGAAATCGGCCTTGCTCAGCGCGCCAAGCTCCACGCGGATGGGGAAGCGGCCCTGCAGTTCCGGAATCAGGTCACTGGGCTTGGCCAGGTGGAACGCACCGGAGGCGATGAACAGGATGTGGTCGGTCT
>DALZLW010000154.1:0-9211 GCA_032007425.1 Stenotrophomonas sp. | reverse complement strand
CCCCGGCCCCGCCTGCACGGCAGATGGCCCCTCCAGCGCCGTCCCGCAGCGCCCGCGCGCAGACTGATGTCGCCGCGGCGCCCGCTGCTGCTGCACCCATGCCACCTCCGGCCGCCGCGCCTGCGGCGTCGCTGGAAGGAACCGAAATCACCGGGGGCAGCGTCGAGCCGGTGCAACGGCGCATGGCTACCACCGCAGCGCTCCCCCAGCGACGCGCATCGGTTCCGCCCCTGACCGCGGCCGATGCACGCGCCCAAGTCGATGCCGACGCACAGCTGACGCGGCGACAGTGGCTGCAGAAGATCCGCGAACGCCGCGATGCAGGCAGCACCGACCTGGCCCGCGCCAGCCTGGAACGCTACCTGCGCACCTACCCCGAAACGCGGCTGCCCAACGATCTGCGCACGCTGCTGGACCAGTGAGCGGCAACACGGCGGTGCTGGGACGGCGGTACGCCCGCTAGAATGGCGGCGATGTCCGACACACTCGCCGCACCGGTCAGCTTCGCGCTGGAAATCAAGCACAGCCGTTTCCTGGCCCAGGCCACGGCGGTGGAAGACGTGGCCGCTGCCCAGGCTTTCATCCAGCAGGTGGCGGTGGCCGATGCCACCCATACCTGCTGGGCCTGGCGGATCGGCAATGACTACCGCTCCAGCGACGATGGTGAACCTGCCGGCACCGCCGGACGCCCCATCCTGACGGCCATCGATGGCCAGGGCTTCGACCGCATCGTGGTCGCGGTCACCCGCTGGTATGGCGGGGTGAAGCTGGGCGCCGGCGGCCTGGTGCGTGCCTATGGCGGCACCGCCGCCGAATGCCTGCGGACCGCGCCGCGCCAGCCGCTGGTACAGATGGCCTGCATCGAGGTCCGCGCCAGTTTCGAAGACCTGGGCGTGCTGCATGCCGCGCTGGCCGCCAATGCCGCGCTGAAACTGCACGAAGCGTTCGATGCCGACGGCGTGCACATGACCGTCCAAGTGCCCGCCGACCAGCTCGACGCATTGAAAACACGCCTGCGTGACGCCACACGTGACCGTATCCGCCTGGAACTGCCTGCCTGATGACCGAGCCCCTGCTGACCGATGTACCACCCGCGCGCCGAATCGGCAGCTTGGCGACCCTGTGGCCCTTCGTGCGCCGCCACGCAGGCCTGTTCACGGCCTGGCTGCTGGCGCTGGCAGTGTCCTCGGCCGCGACGCTGAGCCTGCCGCCGGCGGTGAAGCAGATGATCGACCACGGCTTCGACAGTGGTGGCCAGATCAACCAGGCCTTCGCCCTGCTGATGCTGGTGGCCGTCGTGCTGGCGCTGGCGACGGCGGCGCGCTTCTTCTTCGTCTCGTTGCTCGGTGAAAAAGTGGTGGCCGACCTGCGCAGCCGGCTGTACGCCCACCTCATCCAGCTCGGCGCGGGCTTCCACGACCGCAGTCGCAGCGGCGAACTGGTGTCACGCCTCACCGCCGACAGCGAGCTGCTGCGCAGCGTGATCGGCTCGACCATGTCCGTGGCACTGCGCAGCGTGGTGACGGTCATCGGCAGCCTTGCCATGCTGTTCGTCACCAGCCCGCGACTGGCCGCCTGGTCACTGCTGGGCATTCCGCTGGCCGTGCTGCCGATCGTGCTCGGCGCGCGCAAACTGCGCAGCGTGGCGCGGGCCAGCCAGGACCGCGTCGCCGACGCGAACAGCCTGGCGGCGGAAACGCTGGGCAGCGTGCGCACGGTGCAAGCGCATGCCCGCGAGCCCTACGAACGCGGCCGCTTCGACCACGCGCTGGGCGATGCCATTGGTGCGGCCCGTAGACGGATCGGCGCGCAATCGCTGGTCACCGCCAGTGCGATCGTACTGGTGTTCGGTGCCATCGTCGGCGTCTTGTGGTTGGGCGCCCATGACGTCATCGATGGGCGCATGAGTGCAGGCACGCTGGGCCAGTTCGTGCTCTATGCGTTGATTGGTGGCGGGTCGGTCGGTGCACTGGCCGAGGTCTGGAACGAACTGCAGCGTGCCTCCGGTGGCATGGGCCGGATCAGCGAGCTGCTGCAGGAAGAAGTGGAGATCCGCGCACCGGCCGCTCCCCGCGCCCTGCCCGCACCGCTGCAGGGCGAAATCCGCTTTGACGACGTGGTCTTCCACTACCCGCAACGCCCCGACCTGCCGGCACTGGATCATTTCAGCCTGCATGTGCAGCCCGGCGAGACCGTTGCCTTGGTCGGGCCTTCCGGCGCCGGCAAGAGCACCGTGCTGCAGTTGCTGTTGCGCTTCCACGACCCCCGCCACGGCAGTGTCCAGATTGATGGGATCGATGTGCGCCAGGTCGATCCAGCCGCGCTGCGCGAGCAGATGGCGCTGGTACCGCAACAACCGGCACTGTTTGCCGCCAGTGCCCGCGACAATATCCGCTATGGACGCCTCGCGGCCTCGGACGATGACGTTGTTGCCGCTGCCGGTGCGGCCGAGGCCGATGAGTTCCTGCGCGCGCTGCCGCAGGGCTACGACAGCGAGCTCGGTGAGCGCGGTGCCCGTCTGTCCGGCGGGCAGCAGCAGCGCGTGGCCATCGCCCGCGCCCTGCTGCGCGATGCCCCGATCCTGCTGCTGGATGAGGCCACCAGTGCGCTGGACGCGCAGAGCGAACGCAGCGTGCAACACGCACTGGAACGCCTGATGGCCGGGCGCACCACGCTGGTGATCGCGCATCGCCTGGCCACGATCCTCAAGGCCGACCGCATCGTGGTGATGGACCACGGCCGCATCGTCGCCCAAGGCACCCACAGCGCGTTGCTGGCTGAAGGCGGTCTGTATGCGGAGCTGGCCAAGCTGCAGTTCATCGACTGATTGACGCAGCGGTAACGGTAGAGGGCGCAGGCTCGGCCTGCAGCCACACAGGGCTGCGCAAGGAGGTCACGCATGTCCTACCGACAGTTCCCGGCCACCGATGCCAATGGTGAAAGCCGCATCATCCTGGAGTTCAGGCCAGAACCGGACCAATCGACCGATGATGCGGCCCACGCGCCACGCTACCAGCTTGATGACGGCAGGCCCCTGGAACGGGATGGCCGCGAGTTCATCACCCGCGGCGGTGAGTTGCGACTGAGCATCTGAGTATCGGGACGGACCGTGCGGCTTGATGCAAGGGTGCGGGCGCCCTGCGTTGCGGGCGCCCTGGCCGATGGCGCCCGTCGACAGTCAGCGCGGCAAGACGCGACCGATGCCGCTGGCATCTACGTCGGCGGCGGCCGCGGCAATCGCGGCGTCATCGCTGCCAGGCACGAAACCAATACGGAAGTGCACCTCACCGGCAGGGGTGCGCGAGGAATGGATCGAGGCCAGGCTGATGGCATGGCGTTCGAACACGTGCAGCAGTTCGCGCAATGATCCAGGCCGGTCTTCAGGCAGGTGGACCGAAAGCGCCTGCCGCTCGGTCAAGTCGGCGAGCAGATAACCGACCCGTTCAAACGTGTAATTGCCTGCCGCCAATGACGCCGGGCCGATCGCGTCACGATTCGCGTCCAACATGTCCTTCCGGAACGCCGCCCGCGCGGCGTCATCGCCTTGGGCGACGTGCGCCTGCAGTGCCTGCAACTGCGCGACCAACTGCGCCAGCATCGGTGCAACGTGCGGATTGGCGAACTGGATGTCTTCGTAGATGGCCGGATTCAGCGACAGGATGCGCGAAATCATCGCTGCATCCAGTTCAAAGGACGCCGAGCGGTAGGGCATCAAGGCATCCAGCCCGCCCAACAGCGGCTGGTAATGACGCAGCACCCCGGCCTGGGCCAGATGTGTGGCATGCACCATCGCCTGTGCCAACGCCATCACCTGATCGTGGTGTTCAGGCGTTCCGTGCACGCATTCGGCCTGGAGCGCCGTGCATAGCTGGTCCACCCAAGGCTTCCACGATTCCAGCCGGGCTTCACAGACCACCATCACCCGACCACGCAGTGACGGTGCCTTCGGCGGTGCGGTCATCGGGTGCAGGCCCAGGACTTCCGCCTGCGAGGCCAGCATCGCCTCGACCGGGGCCTGCTTCACCGACGTGACATCCAGCCACAGCTTGCCGCGCTCGCGTCCGGCGGCGGCGGCCACATACTGCGCGATCAAGGCAGGTGTATGCCGGATCGGCGCGGAGAACACCAACACATCGGCCGTTTCAATCAGCGTTTCCGGGCTGACCGAGTCCGGATCGGCCGGGTCGTGGCCGATCACCTGCAACTGCATGCGCTCGCTGAAGAAACGCTGCAGCCAGCGTCCGTAGGCGCCGGCAATGCCGACGATCCCGATGACGGGCGTCGCCCTCATGCCAGCCGCTCGGCGTGGAAACGGTCCAATTGCGCCAACGCGGCGGGGGCCGCTGCATGGACATCGAATTCCTCGACCTGTTGTGCCAGCGTCGCCTCCAGCGCGGCATGGGTACCGGCCACCGCACGGCTCACCGCCTGCTCGAAGCGCTCGCCGCGCAGCAGGAAGGCCACCACCAGCGCCATCAGCACATCGCCGGTGCCTGCCACATCGGCTGGCAGCAAGGGCGAGCGCCACCGCCAGGTCTGCTCACGGCCGACGGCCAGGGTTACCAGTTCGCCAGCGGCACCACCGACACTGTGTGCAATCACCCAGTGCGGACCACGCGCCAACAGTTCACGGGCCGCGGCGATCGCATCGTCCTGGGCCAGTGCGGGCCGACCCGTGAGGCGGCCCAGCTCAAACGCATTCGGCGTGACGAGCCAGGCCTTGGGCAACAGGCGTTCGGCGAAGATCGCCTCCAGCCCCGGCTCCACATAGGGCCCGGTATGGGTGTCACCGATCACCGGATCCAGGCTGTAGCGCAACTGCGGGCAGGTCGGCAGCGTCTGCTCCAGCCAGTCAGCGAAGGCCGCGCCATTGTCAGCACTGCCGAAGTAGCCAGACACCAGCATCCGCGCGCGTTGTGGCAGGCCGCGCTCACTGGTGCCACGCAGTAGATCGGCGAACCAGTCCACCGGCAGCACCCTGCCCCGGGTCGTGGGATAGAACGGCGCATTGCTGAGCAGGGTCGTCGGGATTTCCGCGACCCGCAGGCCCAAGGCGCGCAGCGGTGGTGCGGCGGCACTGTTGCCGGCATGGCCATAGACCAGCTGGGACTGTACGGAAATGACATCAACAGGGGCGGGGCCGTCAGGACGCTGGCGGCGCCCGTGGACCAGGTGGTTTGCAGAAGATTCGCTCATCGCCGCATTTTACGCCGCAGGTGTGCGCGCCACGGCGGTAATTGCAGTTGCAACCACCGCCGCGTGAGTCACTGCGCTTCGGCAACAGCCGTGGACGAGGGCAACCAGGCAGCGACAATACCAAGCAGCGGCAGGAACGCGGTCAGCTGATAGACAAAGACGATGCTGGTGTGGTCAGCCAGCAAGCCGAGCACCGCCGCCCCCAGCCCACCGATGCCAAACGCAAATCCGAAGAACAGGCCGGACACCATGCCGATGCGGTGCGGCATCAGTTCCTGGGCGTAGACCACGATGGCCGAAAACGCCGAAGACAGCACGAAGCCAATCAGCACGACCAGCGCCGTGGTCCAGGCCAGGTTGACGTGCGGCAGCAACAACGCAAACGGTGCCACGCCGAGGATGGAGGCCCAGATGATGGGCTTGCGGCCGATCCGGTCGCCCAGCGGGCCGCCCAGGAAGCCCCCCAGTGCCGATGCGACGAGGAAGGCGAACAGGTGCATCTGGGCCTGGGCCACCGGCACACCGAAGTGCTGCATCAGGTAGAAGGTGAAATAGCTGCCGATGCTGGCCATGTAAAAGTACTTGCTGAAGATCAGCACCAGCAGGATCGCCAGCACCCGCGCCACGGTGCGCGGCGGGTGGCGCGGCTGGACCGCATGGCTGCCGACAGGCCGCGGCGCCCCGAGGTGCAGCGCATACCAGCGGCTGACGTAGCTGAGCAGGCCGATACCGACCAGTGCGGCGCCGGCGAACCAGGACGCTGCGTGCTGGCCGAACGGTACGATGATGGCGGCCGCGATCAAAGGACCCGCCGCCGTACCCAGATTGCCACCGACCTGGAAGATCGACTGGGCCAGGCCATGGCGACCGCCAGAGGCCAACCGGGCGATGCGTGACGCTTCCGGATGGAACACCGCCGAGCCGATACCGACCAGGGTTGCCGCCACGAGGACCATGGCGTAATTGGGCGCAAAGCCCAGCAACAGCATCCCGCACAGGGTCGAGGCCATGCCGATCGGCAGCGAGTACGGCGAGGGCCGGCGATCGGTGCGCAGGCCGACCAGCGGCTGGAAGATCGACGCGGTCAACTGGTAGGTCAAGGTGATCAGGCCGATCTGGGCAAAGCTGAGATGGAAGCCCCCCTTGATCACCGGGTAAATGGCCAGGATCAGCGACTGCATCATGTCGTTGATCGCATGGGAGGTCGACACAGCCGCCAGCACGCCGGCGGCAGGGTTACGACGGGTGGCAGTGGGTGTGGCCAGGCTGGACATCGGCACGCATCGCAGGAGTGGGAGCGTCATGCTACGGTGGCGCCCTCACCCCTTCTTTCGCGATCTGGCCATGGGATATCGCAAAAAGGACATTACTATGATGCCCGACATCAGCGCCGAGGCGCGCGCCTGTGCGCCGCAGCGCGACGTGCCCAATGCGCAGCCGGTCAGCTGCAAGGTGCGCGACTATCCACAAGGCGCGGTGATCGCACCCCACTGGCACGATCGCCACCAGCTGGTGTACTCGGTGTCTGGCCTGATGGTGGTGCGCTCGGAGTTCGGCCGCTGGGTGGTGCCGTCCACCCGGGCGATCTGGATGCCGGTGGGCACGGTGCATGCCGTGCATTGCATCGGCCCGGTACACATGCGCAGCATCTACATCGAACCGGCGTTTGCGCCCTACCTGCCCACCGATGCCTTTGCCGTGCGGGTATCGCCGCTGCTGCGTGAACTGCTGGGCACCGCGGCACGGATCGACGGCGCACCTGCCGAGGACAGCCGCGATGGCCGCGTGCTGCGCCTGTTGATGGATGAGTTGCAACGCATGGACGTACTGCCGCTGCACCTGCCCGAACCCACTGATGCCCGCCTGCAGCAGATCTGCAACCACCTGCAGCAGCACCCCGAGGACGGCAGCAGCCTGCAGGACTGGGGACGCGCCTTGGCCGTGGATGCCAAGACGCTGCAGCGCCGCTTCGCCAGCGAACTGGGCATGACCTTCGGTCAATGGCGGCAACAGGCGCGCCTGCTGGCGGCCATGGAGCAGTTGGCACGCGGAGAGAAGGTCATTGATGTGGCCCTGGCGATGGGCTACGACAGCCCAAGCGCCTTCACCAGCATGTTCAAGCGCCAGTTGGGGCAGACACCGGCCGCGTATTTCCGCTGAACGCGCCTGCCGGGCAGGCAGCTGCAGGACGACCGGGTGCGGTCGGCGCCGGTCCACGCCCGGCGCGCCCCGCAGCAACATCAACAGCAACGCCGGGCTTGGCCCGGCGCGGACCGGTCAAGAGGTCATCCGGTCCCAGAAACCCTTGACGCCATCAATGAAGGTGGCCGATTTCGGCGAGTGCTTGCGCGCCTCTTCACCGACGAACGTCGCTTCGAACTGCTCCAGCAGCCTGCGCTGTTCATTGGTCAGGTTCACCGGCGTTTCCACCACAACGCGGCAATACAGGTCGCCTTCGCTGCGGCTGCGCACCGAACGCACGCCCTTGCCGCGCAGGCGGAACAGCTTGCCGGTCTGGGTTTCAGCCGGGATGCGGATTTCCGCCTCGCCGCCCAGGGTCGCCACGCGGACGACATCACCCAGCGCGGCCTGCGAGATGCGGATCGGCACTTCGCAATGCAGGTCATCGCCATCACGGTTGAAAATGGCGTGCTCGCGCACACGCACTTCCACGTACAGATCACCCGGGGGCGTGCCGGCCGGACCGGCCTCGCCTTCCCCCGCCAAGCGGATGCGGTCACCGGTATCAACGCCTGCCGGCACCTTGACCGAAAGCACTTTGTCTTCTTCGACCCGACCATTGCCGTGGCAGGTCGCGCAGGGCTTGGCGATGATCTGGCCACGACCGCCACAATTGTGGCAGGCCTGTTGCATGGCAAAGATGCCACGCTGGATGCGCACCTGGCCATGGCCCTTGCAGACGGAGCAGGTTTCCACCTTGCCATCTTCCGAGCCACTGCCATCGCAATCACCGCACTCGGCCAACGTAGGGATCTCGATGCGGCGCTCGATGCCACGCACCGCTTCTTCCAGATCCAGTTCCATCACGTAACCCACATCGGCACCACGACGCGCCTGGCGCGGACCGCCGCCTCCGCCACCGAAGATGTTGCCGAAGATGTCGCCGAAAATGTCATTCATGTCCGGGCCACCCGGACCACCGCCACCACCCATGCCGTGCTCGAAAGCAGCATGGCCGTGGGCGTCATACATGCGGCGCTTGTTGCCGTCGGACAGGACTTCGTAGGCTTCCTTGCATTCCTTGAAGGCCGCCTCGGCCGCCGAATCACCCGGATTGCGATCTGGGTGGTGTTTCATTGCACAGCGCCGATAGGCCTTCTTCAGCTCTTCGTCGCTGGCGCCACGGGCCACGCCCAGCACTTCGTAATAATCGCGTTTGCTCATGGGGTCGATCACTTTCCGGTACGTCGGGATTCGTCAAAGCAGAAGAGCGAACACCACGTTCGCTCCTGCGTCGGGCGCCCCGACACACCTTGCGGCGGCCAGGACCCTGATGCGACGACGGGACGCTGTCAGCCAGCGTCCCGCGTCGGTCCGGATCAGGACTTCTTGTCGTCCTTGACTTCGGTGAACTCGGCATCGACCACATCGTCGTTGCCCTTGCCGGCGTTGCCGGCGTCAGCGCCCGGGGCGGCGCCCTGGTCGGCCGAAGCAGCGGCGAACAGCGCCTGGCCGGCTTCTTCCAGCACCTTCGACTTGGCTTCGATCTGCGCCTTGTCGTCACCCTTCATCGCGGTTTCCAGGTCTGACAGGGCGCTTTCCACCTTGCCGATCACATCGCCACCGACCTTGCTGCCGTGTTCGGTGATCGCGCTGCGGGTGCCGTGGATCAGGGCATCGGCCTGGTTGCGGGCCTGCACCAGTTCCTGGAACTTCTTGTCTTCCTCGCGGTTGGCCTCGGCGTCGGCCACCATGCGCGCGATTTCCTCCTCGGACAGGCCCGAACCGGCCTTGATCTCGACCTTCTGTTCCTTGTTGGTCTTCTTGTCCTTGG
>DALZLW010000153.1:0-9322 GCA_032007425.1 Stenotrophomonas sp. | reverse complement strand
ATCGACTCCGTTCTGGCTGAGCTGCGTTCGCGCGGCGAAAAGGTCTGAGGAGTAAACGATCATGGCAGGCAAGCGCGATAAGATCCGTCTGATTTCGACGGCCAACACTGGCCACTTCTACACGACGGACAAGAACAAGAAGAACACCCCCGGGAAGATGGAATTCCTGAAGTACGATCCGGTCGTGCGCAAGCACGTCCCGTACAAGGAAGGCAAGATCAAGTAATCCGCAAGGATTGCCTGGACTTCCGATGCACGAAAAACCCGCCGCAAGGCGGGTTTTTTGTTGCCTGCCCGCCCGCCAGCCCTCTTTTCGCCATGGCAGCGCCCGTGCCGGGTCGATACAGCATCGGCATTCCCATGCCGCCAGCGAAAGGCAACAATGGCCGCTCCCCCTCCGCCGGGCGACACGATGCTGTCAGAAGGATTGCTGGGTACATGGCTGCTGCTGCTGGACTGGCTGATCCGGCTGGTCGCGCTGTGCTGGATTCCCACCCGCACCTCATCGGGGGCGGCGCGCAGTTGGCTGCTGCTGGTTGGCTTCGTGCCACTGCTGGGCCTGCCGCTTTACCTGGCCTTTGGCCACCCCTGGTTGTCGCGCCAGCGTATCCAGCGGCAATCGGAAGCTTCGCAGGTCATCCGCGAAGAACAGGCACTGCAGCACGCCCTGCGCTGGCGCCCGCCGGCGGATACCGCAATCGCCGAGGTGGTGCCGCTGGTGGAGCGGCAGGGCGATTTCATGCCGGTCCATGGCAATGCCGTGACCCTGCTCAGTGACTATGACGACTCGCTGGATCACCTGATCGCCGACATCGACCAGGCCACCGACCGCGTCCACCTGCTCTACTATCTGATGTTCGACGACGCCGTGGGCGAAGCCATCGCCCAGGCCCTGCAGCGGGCCGCTGGCCGTGGCGTCCACTGTCGCCTGCTGCTCGACGCGGTGGGGGCCAAGCGTGGACTGCGTGCCTACCGCAACCGTCTGCAGGCGCGCGGCATCGAAGTCCGGGCGATGCTGCCAGGTGGCCTGCGGTGGCGCCGCAGCGGCCGCATGGACCTGCGCAACCACCGCAAGCTCGCCCTGATCGACAACAAGGTCGGCTATGTGGGTTCGCAGAACCTGGCCTGCGCCGGTTTCGTGCCCGGCCATCCCAACCGCGAGCTGGTGGCCCGGGTCCGGGGCCCGGCGGTGGCGCATCTGGAGGCCGTGTTTGCCAGCGACTGGTACATGGAAACCGGGCAGCGGCTGGATGTCATCACCGATGTGCCGTTCTGCACGGAAGACATCGCCACCCAGCTGCTGCCCAGCGGCCCGGCTTATCCCTTCAGCAACGCGCGCGATGCCGTGAATGCCCTGATTCACCTGGCCCGGCGCCGGCTGGTGCTGGTCACGCCCTATTTCGTCCCTGATGAGGCGACCCTCAGCGCCCTGCGCATCGCCGCGTTGTCCGGCGTGGATGTGCAATTGATCGTCTCGGCCAGCAACAACCAGACGCTCACCGCATGGGCGCAGGAGGCCTACTACGACGAACTGCTGCGAAGCGGGGTCAAGATTGCCTTGTATGAACCGCACTTCCTGCATGCCAAGCACCTCAGTGTCGACGAGGACATCGCTCTCATCGGTTCGATCAACCTGGATATCCGCTCCTTCGCACTGAACGCCGAAGTGGGCCTGCTCTGTTACGACAGATCGCTGGTGAAGCAACTGCTCGACATCGAGGCCGATTACCTGCGCCAGGCGCAGCAGCTGGATCTGGCCCACTGGCGGCGTCGACCGACATGGCGACGCAGCCGCGAAGGCATCGCCCGGCTGGCCGATGCGCTGATGTAACGGACATGTCGCCTTCGGGCGTCGGTCTGATCACGGCCATCGCCTACAATCACTGGCATGAACGACCCGATGCTTTCCCAACCGGCCGATCTGGCCATCATCGGTGGTGGCGCCGCCGGCACGCTGGTTGCGCTGCAGGCACTGCGCAGCGCGCAAGGACCGCGCCATGTGGTCCTGCTGGAACCCAGCAGCTCGCTGGGCCACGGTATCGCCTATGCCACGCCGTGGCCGGAGCAC
The DNA here is from genome assembly GCA_032007425.1 of Stenotrophomonas sp. Taxonomy (GTDB): domain Bacteria; phylum Pseudomonadota; class Gammaproteobacteria; order Xanthomonadales; family Xanthomonadaceae; genus Stenotrophomonas. The sequence goes on along the minus strand of DALZLW010000153.1, from coordinate 7,254 downwards.
CTGTTGAACGTACCGGTGGGGCGCATGAGCGCGTTCCCCGACCGGCCGGAGGATTTCCTTGATTACCTGCACCAGGCCGATGCCTATCCCGAACTGACCCGGGAGGCACTGGCGGCCCACTTTGTCTCCCGTCACCACTTCGCCAGCTACCTGCAACAGCGGCTGGGCGAAGCCATCGCCAGCAGCACTGCCCGCCTCCAGGTGATCCGTGAGCCGGTGGCGGCATTGCGGGGTGAATCCGGTGCGCGCCAGTTGCAACTGGCCGATGGCAGCACGCTGGTGGTGCGCAGCGTGGTGCTGGCTTGCGGCAACAGCCTGCGACCGCTGCCGCTGGCCGGTGCCGAAACGCTTGATCCAGCCTGCGTGGCCCAGGCCTGGGATTACCAGGCCGTGCGCCAGCTGGCTGGATCGCAGGCGATCGGCATCATCGGCTCCGGGTTGAGCATGGTGGACAGCGTGGTGGGCCTGCTGGCCGCCGGACACACCGGCCCGCTGCGGGTGTATTCGCGCCACGGCATCATGCCGCTGCCGCACGCGCACGGCGCACCGGCCATCTTCGACCCGCAGCCGCTGCTGGCCATGTCGTTGCGCCAGCGCGTGCGTGCGCTGCGTGAGCGCGCACGGCAGGCAGCGGCGGCAGGCATTCCCTGGCAGAGCGTGATGGAACGCATCCGATCCTTGGGCCAGGCCTTGTGGCGCAGCCTGGATGCCGCCGACCAGCGGCGCTTCCTCCGGCATGTCGTCCGCTACTGGGATGTGCACCGGCACCGTATCGACGCCGACGTGCATGAACGATTGCAAGCGCTGCTCCACAGCGGCCAGTTGCAGCTGCACCGGGTTCGCCTGCGCGATGTGGCTGTCGAAGGTGCAGGCGTGTGCCTGCGGGCGCAGGGGCCTGGCGGGGAAGACGCCTGGTCGCTGGGCGGCCTGGTGAATGCCACCGGCGTGGAAACCCGCGCGGCCGCCTTGGCCAACCCGCTGCTGCAGCAGCTGCTGGCGAGCGGGCAGGCGCGCCCCGGGCCACATGGGTTGGGCCTGGATACGGTGGCTGACAGCGGTCAGCTGCTGGCCGCGAACGGCCAGGTCCTGGCCGACATCCGTGTAGTGGGCAGCCTGCGCATCGGCACCCTGTGGGAAAGCCTGGCCATTCCCGAGCTGCGTGTGCAGGCCGGACAGTCCTAGCGCCTGGCCGTGCGCAGGCCCCGGCGCGTGGCATTCACCGCACGCCGGGCATGGCCTGTAAAATGGGCGGATGGATGTCTCCCACCTTCTTGATGGCCTGAACCCGGCCCAGCGCGAGGCGGTCTCCGCCGCCCCCGGTCACCACCTGGTCCTGGCCGGTGCCGGCTCCGGCAAGACCCGCGTGCTTACCCACCGCATCGCCTGGCTGCACGAAGTCTTCGGCGTGCCCACCCACGGCATCATTGCAGTCACCTTCACCAACAAGGCCGCCGGCGAAATGCGCCACCGCATCGACGCGCAGTTGCCCAACGGCAGCCGCGGCATGTGGATCGGCACCTTCCATGGGCTGGCCAACCGCCTGCTGCGGCTGCACTGGCAGGACGCGAAGCTGCCGGAAAGCTTCCAGGTGATGGACTCCGATGACCAGCTGCGCATGGTCAAGCGCGTGGTCCAGGCGCTGGAGCTGGACGATGCCAAGCACCCGCCCAAACAAGTGGCGTGGTGGATCAACGAGCAGAAAGATGAGGGTCGCCGGCCGCAGCACATCCAGCCCGAGCCGCACGATGCCTGGCTGGAAACCATGCGCCAGGCCTACATTGAATACCAGGCCCGTTGTGACCGCGCCGGACTGATGGATTTCGCCGAGCTGCTGCTGCGCGCGCACGAACTGCTGCGCGACAACCCGGCGTTGCTGGCGCACTACCGGGCGCGTTTCCGCGAAATCCTGGTCGATGAGTTCCAGGACACCAATGCCATCCAGTACGCCTTCGTGCGCGTGCTGGCCGGTGAGTCCGGCCACGTCTTCGTGGTCGGCGACGACGACCAGGCCATCTATGGCTGGCGCGGTGCCAAGGTCGAGAACGTGCAGGGCTTCCTGCGCGACTTCCCCGGTGCGCAGACCATCCGCCTGGAACAGAACTACCGCTCCAGCGCCAACATCCTCGGCGCCGCCAACGCGGTGATCTCCCACAACCCGGACCGTATCGGCAAGCAGTTGTGGACCGACAGCGGTGATGGCGAACCGATCGACCTGTACGCCGCCTACAACGAGATGGACGAGGCGCGTTATGTGGTCGAGCGCGCGCGCCAGTGGGTGCGCGATGGTGGCAGCTATACCGAAGTGGCCGTGCTCTACCGCAGCAACGCGCAGTCGCGCGCGCTGGAAGAAGCCCTGTTGAGCGAGCAGGTGCCCTACCGCGTGTACGGCGGCATGCGTTTCTTCGAGCGCGCGGAAATCAAGGACGCGCTGGCCTATATGCGCCTGCTGTCCAACCGCAATGACGACGCCGCCTTCGAGCGTGCGGTGAATACGCCCACCCGGGGCATTGGCGAGCGCACCCTGGACGAAGTGCGCCGCGAAGCGCGCGCGCAGGGCCTGTCGCTATGGGAGGCCACGATGCTGGTCACCCAGGGCACGGCGCTGGCCGCGCGGGCCCGCAATGCCCTGACCGGCTTCCTGATGCTGGTCAACGAGCTGCAGGCACAGACCGCGAGCATGACCCTGGCCGAGCGCGTGGACCACGTACTGGCGCGTTCACTGCTGCGTGAGCACTGGAGCAAGGAAAGCCGCAACGCCCTGGATTCCGAATCGCGCACCGACAACCTCGACGAACTGGTCTCGGTGGCTTCGCGCTTCGTGCGCCGCGCCGACGACATCGAAGAGGTCGGCGAAGAAATGGACGAGCTGGTTGCCTTCCTCGCCTATGCCGCGCTGGAAGCCGGTGAAGGCCAGGCGCAGGCCGGCGAAGAAGGCGTGCAGCTGATGACCCTGCATTCGGCCAAGGGCCTGGAGTTCCCGCTGGTGTTCCTGGTCGGCCTGGAAGATGGGCTGTTTCCCAGCGGTCGTTCGCTGGAAGAAAGCGGCCGGCTGGAAGAAGAGCGCCGCCTGGCCTACGTGGGCATCACCCGCGCGCGGCAGAAGCTGGTGCTCAGCTATGCCGAATCACGGCGCATCCACGGCCAGGACAACTACAGCCTGCCCTCGCGCTTCCTGCGGGAGATTCCGCGCGAGCTCCTGCACGAGGTGCGGCCGAAGGTACAGGTCTCGCGGCCGGCCTCGCTGGGTGCCAGCCGCAACATCGGCCATGCTGCCATCGAAGCGCCGCCGTTGAAGCTGGGCACGATGGTCACCCACGCCAAGTTCGGCGAAGGCATGGTCACCGATTACGAAGGCAGTGGTGCGCATGCACGTGTGCAGATTGAATTCGCTGATTCGGGCAGCAAGTGGCTGGTGATGGCCTACGCCAACCTGACCCTCATCTAGGGCTTTTCCGGTTGCTGCCTGCATATTGGAAGCCGGGAGGGCAAGCATCCCTATAGTGAGGCTCTTGTTCACCGGACCGGAGCCCGAATGTCGCCCATCACCCCCCCGGTCGTATCTGCCAGCTCGACGCCGACCACGCGGTCGCGCCAGGCATCGGGTCAGTCGTCCTCGTCCAGTTCGGCCAGCAGCGGGCTGCTCGGCATCGGCAATACGCCGCCGGCGCGCTCGCGCCGGACCTCGGGCAATACCCCGGCACCGATTGCCATGACGGCCGACGCGATGCGCCAGACCCGTACCTTGGGGACGCTGCATGACGGCCTGCAGCGCCTGCAGCAGGCGCTTGAATCCGGTCAGACCGAGTGCGCACGGAGCGCTGCGGCGGATCTGCTCGCGCGCGGGGTGCATGGCAGGCTGCTGTTGGACCTGCAGTTGCCCAGCCCGACCAACGCGCTTGAACAGGCCAGCCTGCAGGCCAACCGGTATTGGTTGCAGATCCTGGAAGGGCTGGTGCGGGAAGGCGTTATGGACGCCACGCGGGTCGCACAACACCTGTTGTACTCCGACGCGAACGGTAGCCCAGCGCCTTCCACGTCGTGCTATGTGAAGCATTCCGGGCTGGCCCCGGCATTCATGTCCCTGTTGGAGCTGCTGGAGCAGCGCGGTGCCTCCGAAATCGCCGCGATGCGCGCGATGACACAATACCGGTTGCGGTCGCGGCAAGGGGTAGTGGCGGTACCTGGACCCTCCATCGAGGAGGGTCCACCGGCCACTTTGCGTACCCTGCTTGCCGAGGCGTGCGAGTCGACTTCGCCGCGCGCACAGGCGCAGCTGGAATCGAGCTTGATTGAACTGGCGGTGCAACACGACGGTCCGCCGTTGGTGGCACAACCAGAGTGCAACTCGCTGGAACGCGCCGTGTTGCGTACCTACGTACAGGAGGGATCGCCCGCACTGGGCAGCAGCCCGATGTTCGCCGGGGCGCGCCTGAATGCCCGGACCGTCTCTGAGCAGGTGTGCTATGCACTGGAAGCCTTCAAGCGGGAAATGGTGAACATGCGCAGCCAGACCGCACGACAGATCGTCGACGTCGTACGCATGGAGTACGTGCAGATGGTCGGACGCGATCCGTCCATGGGGTCCGTCGAGCGCGGTGCAACGCTGCGCCGGCAAACCGAGGCGGCGCTGGTTGGCATCGACCAGATGCTGTGGTTGTTCCAACCGCCGGACAGGCCTGCGTCGGCCCCCATGATGGGGCCGCGCTCTGAAACGCCAATGCTGCTGGAGCCGGATCCAGCCGATGGTCCACCGATGCGCACCGTTGAGCCGCTCGATCTGTCCGCCGCCGAGCTACGGCCGGTGGACGAGGCGGGCAGCAACCGGGCCACGCTGGCGGACGTGGCGGGTGTGCGTTGGCGGGTGAAAGACACCGGCAGCCGCCCGTTGAGCGCAATGGAATCCACGTTGGCAAAGCTGTTCCAGTTGACGGGTCTGGAAGCGCCGGATACGGCCCTGGCCGGTGGCCTTGCCGTGGAATCGGGCCGATTGCAGGCCGGGACTGCGGCATCGGCCGCACCTGCGCATTTGTTTGCGTCGCGTCACGACGCGGAATTTGTTGACCTTGGGCGTTTCCTCACGTCCGCGTCGGCAGCGGCGCTGGTTGCGCAGGCGGGCCCGGCGCAGCGCGAGGCCTATGCCGGGCTGCAGCGCCAGCACGCCCGCGTGGTGGCCCGGCAGCAGGCGCTGCTCGAGGCGGCGGGTGCCGAGCACCCCTGGTTCCTGCAGGACGCAGCGCAGATCGACCGGCACGCGACATTGGACGCCGAGCGTTTCGCCTTGCTGGAAGCCATGAACCGCATGCTTCCTCCATTGTTGCGCGATGAGGCCGTACGTCACTACGTCGCCTCGCGCTGGCTCGATAACTGGGACCACCTGAACTACCGGATGGAGAACTTCGGCTACACCCTGCGCGAGGGTGCCTGGGTGGGCATGACCGTCGATTTCGGCTCATGTGGGCCGATCGGATTCCGTGACCTGCAGACAGGCCAGATGCAGCCAAAAGCAGAGAGCACCCACATCGCGCGGCAGCAGCGGCCGCCCGCCTTGTTCAGGCTGCCCGAAACGGCTGAGCCGTTCGACCTGTTGACCGAACCACCTGGCGCGTTGGGCGATATCCACCACTGGCCTTATGGTGCCCAGTCCAGTTCGATCGCCGAGCATGCACGCAGTGAAGGGCAGGGCGGTGTACTGGCGGAGATGGCCTATCGGCTGTACCTGATCCCGGATGCCGCCTTGTCTGCGCTGGTGGAGCGTGACTGGGAGATCGAAGCGGCACCCGGCTGGCCGGATGCACGCGCCATGGTCGAAGCATTGGACATGCGCCGGAATGTGATCGTCGAAGAGATCGGCGTGGACGCGGTGCTGACCTGGATGCATGCCCATCCGCAGGCCGCCGCACGGGTGCGCGCGCAGATGTCAGGGAACCTGCAACGTGCGCTGGGCCGGCATGAAGGGCTCGCCGACTTCCGCCGGCAGATCGAACAGGCGCACGGCGCACTGGAAACCATGGAGGCCCCACCGCCTCCGATGGATGGCCAAGCCGAGGCGCCAACGGATTCGTCGGAGGGCACAGAGCGCGTCCTGCAACGCGTTGCCAACGCGCTGCAGATGGTCCAACGCGAGCAGCGGACCGAACAGGTCGTGCATCTGGCCGAAGCCCTGGACGAAGTGTGTGCACTGGCGCCGGGTTCCGCTGGAATGCTGCTGCAGCCAGATGTTGCGGGTCGGATCGCCTCCGTGCTGCAGCGGCAGCAGGACCTTACCCAGCCCGACACCACCCGGCAGCTGGCACGCATCGCTGCGGCCAGCTATGAGCGTGCGGTGAGCGACCGGCTGGAGCGCCCCGGCGGTGCGATGGCAGTGGCCGACGCGCTTGCCGGCGGGGAGCACGGCTGGCAGACGTCGGCTCTCAGCCAGACCCTTGTAGGACGTGGACGCGCTGCGTTGGCCGACTGGAGCCAGCTGATCCTGGCCGACGTTCCGGCACGGCTGCAGGCCGCGGATCCCGAGGTCGACCTGTCGGCGAGGGCCGTGCAGAACGACTACGGAAAGCGATCGACGCTCAAGCAGGCACTCAGGAACAAGGCCGTGGACAAGGGTTACGTATTGCAGCCTGCGCGTTCCGGCGCTGCACCCCAAGGTGCGCAGGACGATGAAGCCGCAGCGGAATTGAACACGAGCACAGCGCAGGGCAGGGCACAGGCACTGGCAATCATCCGTGAGCGCGCGGCTGCGCAGATCGTCGCCGACCGCGAACGCGCACGGGAACTGTATCGAATCGCGCAGTCAGCGCGCCGTGCGTCGAACCTCGATCCGTCGCCGGAGTACCTTCGCCGGCGGCAGGCAGAGCAGGACCAGAAGGTACGCGACAGGGCCTTTGCCGCCGCTTGCCTTGCACGGCATCTGGCTGCAGAGGACGCGCTGTACGCGGCCAGGCGGCAGGATAGTGCACGGCGTCAACAAGCGGGCCTCAGCCGTGGCGTTGCCCGGATCAGGGCGCACGGGAATCGGAAGCGGGCCGAGCGGGAGGCCGTAGGCGTTGCCAACGCGACCAGCACGCGGCTTATCATGGCGCGCGAAGAAGCCGTGCAGCGACAGCAGCGTGAGCAGCGAAACGATGCACTGCGTGGACAGCTTGATCGGGCGGCGCTGGCGCGTGGCTCGCAGCCGACGCCTGCCGCTGGCATGCCGGCATCATCCCCTGCGCCGACGTTGCCGACGGCACCGGTTGCGGCCAGTCCCGCGGCGGGCCG
>DALZLW010000152.1:0-9457 GCA_032007425.1 Stenotrophomonas sp. | reverse complement strand
AGGGCCTGGTGCTGCAGCCGGGCATGACCTTCACCATCGAGCCGATGATCAACGAAGGCACCCGTTACAACAAAGTGCTGCCCGATGGCTGGACGGTGGTCACCAAGGACCGCAAGCTTTCCGCGCAGTGGGAGCACATGATCGCCGTCACCGAGACGGGCGTGGATGTGCTGACCCTGGCCCCTGGCGAATCGCAGCCGGCATGACCATGCTGCCGGCGGGTTCCCTGTTGGACACGCCGGCGGCGTCGGCTACTGATCTGGAATGGGCCGCCGCAGCGCGGCAGGCCCTGCACCATGCCGATGCCCGGCTGCACCGCCGCTTCGACCAGGGCGACAACATCGAGCGCCTGCTGGCGCTGCGTGCCCGCGCCACCGACCAGGTGCTGCGCATGGCATGGCACCGCTGCGTTCCCGAGGGCTCCGGCCTGGCGCTGTTCGCCGTGGGCGGCTATGGCCGCGGTGAACTGTTCCCGCGCTCGGACATCGACGTGCTGGTGCTCGGCGAGCCCACTGACCAGCACGCCCACGAACCGGCACTTTCGCGTCTGTTCGCACTGCTGTGGGACTGCGGTTTGCCGGCCAGCCATGCGGTGCGCTCGCTGCAGCAGTGCCGGCAGGCTGCGGCTGACCAGACGGTATTGACCGCGCTGATCGAAGCCCGCGCCGTGGTGGCCGATGCCGCAACGCGGCGTTCACTGGCCCGCGCGGTGGATGACGGCGCGTTGTGGCCGCCCCGTGCGTTTTTCCTGGCCAAGCTGGAGGAACTGCGCAGTCGCCATGAGCGTTTCGGCGACACCGCCGATAATCTGGAACCTGATATCAAGGACGGGCCGGGCGGACTGCGTGACCTCAATACGCTGGGCTGGATGGCGCTGCGCGCTTTCGGCGTGCGCGACATGGAAGCGCTGGTCGGGCTGGGCCACCTGGGGCTGGATGAAGCGGCCGCGTTGAAGCGTGAGCGGGCGGTCCTGGCCCGCCTGCGTTACGGCCTGCACCTGGTGGCGCGCCGGCCGGAAGAACGGCTGCGGTTTGACTACCAGAAGATGCTCGCCGCGCGCCTGGGCCACGAGGACGATGCCGAGAACCTGGGCGTCGAAAAGATGATGCAGGCCTTCTACCGTGCTGCGGCGATCATCCGCCGCATCAGCGATCGCCTGCTGCAGCGCTTCGAAGAGCAGTTCGACGGCGAGGCCGTGCCGGAACCGCTGACCGTGGGCTACTCGCTGCGGCGTGGGTATCTGTCGGCCAATGATCCGGGCTGGCCACAGGGCGACATCGGCCAGGTGTTCGGGCTGCTGGCCAGCTGGGCGAACAATCCGCAGGTGCGTGGGCTGCATTCGCTGACCGCCCGTGCCTTGGCCGAAGCCTTGCCGCGGCTGCCCGGCCATGAGCACGCCGGGGCGGAAACGCGGGCGCAGTTCCTGGCCCTGCTGCGCGGCCAGCGCCCGGTCGATACCCTCTCGCGCATGGCGCGGCTGGGCGTGCTGGGGCAGTGGATCCCGGCCTTTGCCCAGGTCAGCGGGCGCATGCAGTTCGATCTGTTCCATGTCTACACCGTGGACCAGCACACGCTGATGGTCCTGCGCAACATGGGCCTGTTCGCCAGCAGCCGGGCCGACGAACGTTTCTCGATCGCCCACGAAGTCTGGCAGCGGCTGCGCAAGCCGGAACTGCTGCTGCTGGCCGGCCTGTTCCACGACATCGCCAAGGGCCGTGGCGGCGACCACTCCGAGCTGGGCGCCGTGGATGCGCGCGCGTTCTGCCAGGCGCTGGAGCTGAGCCACAACGATACCGAACTGGTGGCCTGGCTGGTGGAGCAGCACCTGCGCATGTCGGTCACCGCGCAGAAGCAGGACATCAGCGATCCGGCGGTGATCCACCGTTTCGCCAGCCTGGTGGCGACGCGCGACCGGCTCGATTACCTGTACCTGCTCACCTGTGCCGATATTGCCGGCACCAGTCCCAAATTGTGGAATGCCTGGAAGGACCGGTTGCTGGCAGACCTGTATTTCGCCACCCGCCGTGCGCTGCGCGATGGACTGGAACCGCCGTTGCCGGCGGCCGAGCGGGTTGCCGAGGCCCGCGAGAACGTCCGTGAACTGGTCCGCCAGCAAGGCTGGGACGATGCCACCATCGAGCGCCAGTTCGCGGTGATGCCCGATGAAAGCTTCATCCGTCTGCGCCCGGAACAACTGGCCTGGCAGGCGGCTGCGCTGGTGCCGGTCAAGCCCGGGCACACCCTGATCAAGGTCCGGCCGATCAGTGTCGATGATCCGGCGCTGGAAGTGTTCGTGCATTCGCCCGACCGCGACGGCCTGTTTGCGGCGATCGTGATGACCTTGGACCGCAAGGGGTATGGCATCCACCGTGCGCGCGTGCTCGATGGCCCTTCGGACACCATTTTCGACACCTTCGAGGTAAGCCCCACCGACAGCTTTGCCGATGGCAGCAGTGCGCGCCTGGAAGCGGCGCTGCGCGAAGCCCTGGTCGGCGACGTCACCCTGCTGCGGCCCGCGCGCCGCGTGGTGCCGCGGCAACTGCGGCACTTCCGTTTCGCTCCGCGCATCGAGTTCCGCGACGAGGCCGGTGATGGCAGCCACGGCACCCGCTTCAGCCTGGTGGCACCCGACCGGCCCGGCCTGCTGGCCGATGTCGCCCATGTACTGCGCGACCAGCACCTGCGCGTGCATGATGCGCGGATCGCCACGTTCGGCGAGCGCGCCGAAGATACCTTCGTGATCAGTGACGAACACGACCTCCCCCTGACTGAAACCGCCAGGCAGCTGCTGCAGGACGCCATGCTGGCCTGCCTGGACCCTGATCGAAACGCCGGAGATACCCCCTGATGGCTACCAAGCCGAGCAAGAAGACTGCCACCACCACGACGGCCGCAAAGAAGGCCACGGTGAACAAGACCGCCGCCACCAAGGCCGCGGAAAAAAAGACCGTGGCCAAGCAGGCTGTCGTGAAGAAGGCCGCCGTGAAGCCGGCGCCAGCCAAGCCGGTGGCCAAGGGACGCAGCGAAGCACTGGCCCGCAAGCTGGGCAAGCCGCAGCTGCCCGGCGTGGAAGAACTGAAGTTCGGTATTGAAAGCGCGTTCGAGCGCCGCGCGACGCTGACCGTGGACGAGGTGGAGGGCTCCACCAAGCCGCTGGTGGCGCGGGTGATCGATGGCCTGGAAAGCGGCGAGTTCCGCGTCGCCGAGCCGGACGGCAAGGGCGGCTGGAAGGTCAACGAATGGCTGAAGAAGGCGGTGCTGCTGTATTTCCGCGTCAACGACATGGCGGTGATCGACGCCAGCCCGGCACCGTTCTGGGACAAGGTGGAATCGCGTTTTGCCGGCTACGACGAGGGGAAGTTCCGCAGCGCAGGCGTGCGCGTGGTTCCCGGCGCCATTGCCCGCCGAGGCACGTACTTCGGCAAGGACGTGGTGCTGATGCCCAGCTTCACCAATATCGGCGCCTACGTGGGCGAGGGGACCATGGTGGACACCTGGGCAACCGTCGGCTCGTGTGCGCAGATCGGCCAGCATTGCCACCTGTCCGGCGGTGCCGGCATCGGCGGCGTGCTTGAGCCGCTGCAGGCCAGCCCGACCATCATCGAAGACCATTGCTTCATCGGCGCGCGCGCCGAAGTGGTGGAGGGTGTGGTCGTCGGCCACCACAGCGTGATCGGCATGGGCGTGTTCCTGAGCCAGAGCACCCGCATCTACAACCGCGCCACGGGCGAGATCACCTACGGCTACATCCCGCCGTACAGCGTGGTGGTGTCCGGGGCGTTGCCGAGCGCCGACGGCAGCCATTCGCTGTACTGCGCCGTGATCGTCAAGCAGGTCGATGCCAAGACCCGCAGCAAGACCAGCGTCAACGACCTGCTGCGCGGCCTGGCCGACTGAGATGGCCGCGCCGGATGATCTGGCGCACTCTGCCATGTACCGGCATCCGTCCGGCACGGCGTTCGGGCGGGTGCTGCCGGGGCTGATGCATTCGGCACGCTGGACCCGGTTGCGCCGCGCACTTGCGCGGCGCTGGCCGATGCCGGTGCTGGCCAGCGACGTTCGCGACGTCGTTTACACCACGTGGTAGGTGGATCTGCGCCACGCGCCGCGGCCGCCGCCGGGATACCAGTACATCTGCCGTGATGGACGGACCCCGTACACCATCCTCAGTTATCGCCATGGCCACTTCGGTCCGCGTGCCGCCGGTCCGCTGCGCGTGTTGTTGCCGTCGCCCCGGCAGAGCAACTGGCGCTGGTACCTGCGCCGCGAAGGTGACCCGGATGCAGCGCCGGTGGTGTTGTTCGATCGCAACATCATGGACCACCTGGTCTATGTAGCGGGCGCACGGGCATTCAGCGATGCCATGCAACCGCACCTGGCCCAGCACTTCGACCATCAGCTGGATGCACAGGGCGCTGGCGTTACCAGCATCGCCAGCGGGCAGGGCAGTGCCCCGGCGCTGCAGCTGCAATGGCGAGCGGCCAGCACGTGGGACACCTCGGCGTGGCGCGATGCCAGCGACGACCTGCCGGCCCTGCTGCGCCTGTTGAGCTGCCAGGAAGAGGCTATCGCGCGAACCTGCGACCGGCGTTGGGCGAGCACCCGGATCGATCTGCCGGTGGACCTTGCCACCTTGCGACCGCTGCAGCTGGTGGGCACGCTGTGCTGTCCGCGGCTGCAGGACATGGGTGTCACGTTGCAGGCGGGGCTGGCGTACTGCCTGCCTCGAGTGCCGTTCCGGGTCGTGTCCGAGCGCCTGTTGTGAGATTCTCGCCGTCTGTTTTCCTGCATGACAGATGGCCATGAGCACCACCGTTTACGGTTTGAAGAACTGCGACACCTGCAAGAAGGCGACCAAGTGGCTGGACCGCTTCGGCGTGCCTTACACCTTCGTCGACTACCGTGACGACAAACCGAGCCCGGAAACGCTGTTGGCGTGGGCCGATCAGCTGGGCGGACTGGGGGCGATGGTGAACCGTTCGTCCACCACCTGGCGGCAACTGCCGGAGAACCGCAAAGCGGCCGCTTCCGATGCCGAGTGGAAACTGCTGCTGCGCGAGTACCCGCAGCTGATCAAGCGTCCGCTGATGGTCACCGCCGATGGCACCGTCAGCCAAGGCTTCAGCGATAACGCCTTCAAGGCGCGCTTCGGCGTGGGTGGCGCATGAGCGCGGTGCTGGCATTGACCTGCGAGCTGGTCTCCCGCGCATCGGTGACCCCCGACGATGCCGGCTGCCAGGCGCTGCTTGCCGGCCGTCTGTCGGCGGCCGGGTTCACCTGCGAGCACCTGCGGCTGGGTGAGGTCGACAACCTGTGGGCGACCCACGGCACGGGGGAGCCGGTGCTGGTGCTGCTGGGCCATACCGACGTGGTGCCGCCGGGGCCGCTGGAGGCCTGGCAAAGCGATCCCTTCCAGCCTGAAATCCGCGACGGCGTGCTGTATGGCCGTGGCACGGCAGACATGAAGGGCAGCGTCGCGGCCTTCGTGGTCGCCGCCGAGCAGTTCGTCGCCGCGCATCCGGATCATCCGGGCACGTTGGCGGTGTTGCTGACCAGCGATGAAGAAGGCGATGCCATTGACGGCGTACGCCACGTGGCCCGCCTGTTCGCCGAACGTGGCCAGCGCATCGACTGGTGCATCACCGGCGAGCCGTCGTCGACGGCCGTGCTCGGTGACCTGCTGCGTGTCGGTCGGCGCGGCAGTCTGTCGGCCAAGCTGGTGGTGGAAGGTGTGCAGGGGCACGTGGCCTATCCGGACAAGGCGCGCAATCCGATCCACCTGGCCGCACCGGCGCTGGCCGAACTGACCGCGCGGCATTGGGACGATGGCTATGAAAGCTTCCCGCCGACCAGCCTGCAGGTGTCCAACATCCATGCCGGTACCGGTGCCAACAACGTGATCCCCGGCCAGCTCGTGGTGGATTTCAACATCCGCTACAACCCGCACTGGGACGCGCCGAAGCTGGAGCAAGCCATCGAGGCGCTGCTGCAGTCGCATGGCCTGCAGTACAGCGTGAAGTGGCACCGCAGTGGTGAGCCGTTCTACACCCCGGAAGGCAGCCTGCGTGCAGCGGCGCGTGCGGTGTTGGCCGAGCACACGGGTCAGTTGCCGGAAGAGAGCACGGGGGGAGGCACCTCGGATGCGCGTTTCATCGCGCCGCTGGGCGCGCAGTGCATCGAGATCGGGCCGGTGAACGCCAGCATTCACCAGGTGGATGAAAACGTACTGGTGGACGCGCTGGAAGCCTTGCCGGGATTGTACCAGCGGCTGATCGAGCGTCTGCTGCTGCCCTGAGCCAGCGCCGGCGCTACCGTTTGGCGGCGACGATGTGTTGCCGTGTCCATCCGGGTAGCGCCGGGCCATGCCCGGCGGATGGCAGCCCCACCACGCCCGACGGTTGCCAACGCAACAGTTGCGCCGTTGTCCGCGGCGGGTTACGTTCACTGCATGCACCGCCTCCTGGCCAGCGCCGTCAATAACAACAACCGCACCAATCTGCGCGCGAATAATCGTGCGCGGCCGATGCGGGACTGCGCCCAGGGCAGGTAACAGCAACAAACGCCCGGACACCAGAAACCCGCATCGGCTGATGCGGGTTTTTTTGTGCCCGGTACGCCACCGGGCCTGGACGGCCGGTCGAACGCAAACGTTCCGTAACTTCCCCCATGACCCAGGAGCTTCACCATGTGTTCGATCTTCGGAATCTTCGGCCTGCAATCCGGCGATGACCTGCCGGCGCTGCGCCGGCACGCGTTGGAACTGTCCCAGCGCCAGCGCCATCGCGGCCCGGACTGGAGCGGTGTCTACCTCGACGACGGTGCGCTGCTGGTGCACGAACGCCTGGCCATCGTCGACCCGGCCGGCGGCTCGCAGCCGCTGCTTTCCGAAGATGGCGGGCTGGCGTTGGCCGTCAACGGCGAAATCTACAACCATCAGGCATTGAAGGCCGGGCTGCAGCAGGCCTACGCCTTCCAGACCGGATCGGACTGCGAAGTGATCAATGCCCTGTACCTGCAGGGCGCGCCGGCGCAATGGCTGGAACAGCTCAACGGCATCTTTGCCTTTGCCCTCTGGGACAAAGCCAAGGGGCGCGTGCTGATTGCCCGTGATCCCATTGGCGTGGTGCCGCTGTACTGGGGCCATGATGCACAGGGTCGGTTGCGCGTGGCCTCGGAAATGAAGGCGCTGGTGGACACCTGCGCCGATGTCGCCCAGTTCCCGCCGGGCCATTACTACGACAGTGCCACGGGCGAACTGGTGCGTTACTACCAGCAGCCTTGGCGCGACTACGATGCCGTGCAGGGCGTGGACGTGGATCTGGCAGCACTGCGACAGGCCTTTGAGCACGCGGTGGAGCGGCAGTTGATGAGCGACGTGCCCTACGGCGTGCTGCTCTCTGGTGGCCTGGATTCGTCGCTGGTGGCGGCGGTGGCCGCGCGCTATGCCCGTCGTCGCATCGAAGACGGTGGACAGAGCGAGGCCTGGTGGCCGCGCCTGCATTCATTCGCCATCGGTTTGAAGGGCTCGCCGGATCTGGCCGCCGCGGCTGTCGCCGCCGAGGCGCTGGGTACCGTGCACCATGGGTTTGAATACACGTTTGAAGAGGGACTGGATGTGCTGCCGGAAGTGATCCGGCACATTGAAACCTATGACGTCACCACCATCCGCGCCTCGACGCCGATGTTCCTGCTGGCGCGACGGATCAAGGCGATGGGCGTGAAGATGGTGCTTTCGGGCGAGGGCAGCGACGAGATCTTCGGTGGCTACCTGTACTTCCATAAAGCGCCGGATGCGGCCGAGTTCCACCAGGAACTGGTGCGCAAGCTGGATGCGCTGAACAACTACGACTGCCTGCGCGCGAACAAGTCGATGATGGCATGGGGCGTGGAGCCGCGTGTGCCCTTCCTGGACCGTGAGTTCCTCGATGTGGCCATGCGCTTCGATGCCGCGCACAAAATGGTCAGCAGTGGTTTCGGCGGTCGGCGCATTGAAAAAGCCGTCCTGCGCGCGGCCTTCGATGGCTACCTGCCTGACAGCATCCTGTGGCGGCAGAAAGAACAGTTCAGCGATGGCGTCGGCTACGGTTGGATCGATGGGCTGAAGGCGCATGCCGAAGCGCAGGTCAGTGACCGCGTGCTGGCAGCGGCAGACAAGCGCTTCCCACACAACCCGCCGCAGACCAAAGAGGCGTATTACTACCGCCATCTGTTCGAGCAGTTTTTCCCCAGCCACGCAGCAGCCGAAACCGTGCCGGGCGGCAAATCAATTGCGTGTTCTTCACCGGCGGCCATCGCCTGGGACGCCAGCTTCGCCGCGGCGGCTGATCCGTCGGGTCGTGCGATTGCCGGGGTGCACGAGCAGGCGCTGGCCTGAGCGGCAGCCGTGAACGGTAACGCCTGACCATGCCCGGCGTTACCGCAACCTGCGCGTCCTGCCCTTGACCGAACCCGGGCAGGGCGCCGTGCCTCAGCGCGCAGGCATCAACGTCATCACATACGCGGCCTTGCCTGGCAGGAACGGGCTGGGTCGGCCCTGCACCCAGTCGTCGTGTCCAGCTCCCCAGAACGGTGAGAGTGGATGGCCACTCTGGCCCCCCGGCATGTGCACGAAGCCCTCGGCCTCATGGCCAGGCGATACCACCATGCGCTGCGAAGCACCGAAGGCTGGCCCCTGTACCCGCGGCATGTTGTTGTCGCCTGGCAGGGGTTCGGCGGGCATGCACAGCCAGTGTCGCGCCACCGCCGGCAGGGCCCGGCTGACCGGGTGGCAGATGTCGGCGGTGTTGCGCTCGCCCCATGTGCGCTCGGCCAGCGGGCCCTGCGTGGCAAGGTCTTTTTCCAGGGCGCGTGCGGTATCGGCCAGCAGCGTGTCCCAGCTGGCATGCCCCGGCGGCAGCAGGTGGGCCGGTTTCTGCGTCACCAACGGCCACAGCACGCCCTCGAACTGGGCCAGTCGCGGTTCCAGCCAGGCCTCGCCCAGCGCCTCCTTGCCGATGCCCAGCCACGCCCCGGCAACGGTGTCGAGCACCATCCCGCGGAAGCCGCGGACGATGCGGTAATCGACCGAATCCACGGCGGCGTGGCCCTGCCAATGGCGGGTCGCCAGCTCAAGGCGTTGCAGCGCGGGATCATCGCTGCCAGTGACGGTGTCACGCAGCAGTTGCCACCAGCGGTCGAGGAACACCGCCCTGTCATCGAGCTGGATCGCCAGCAGGTCGCTTTCAGTGAACTGCTGGCGTGCCTGCAGCGCGTCGCGGATCTGCGCGCCGCGCGCCCCGAGGTCATAGCCGCCATCACCGGCGATGGCCAGTGCCTCACCGTCCAGCACGCGGCCATTGGCGGTCCACAGGCGATGCTGCGGTGGATCAATCAAAGCCGGGGCCTGGTCGCTGTGGATCGGCCAAGGCGCGCAGCCGGTCGCCGCTTCGGTGCGTGGCCCGGCGGGCGGACAGCCGGC
>DALZLW010000151.1:0-9459 GCA_032007425.1 Stenotrophomonas sp. | reverse complement strand
TGTGCTTGAGCACTTCGCGCAGGGTGCCGCAGTCGCCGCCGCCGATGATCACCACGCGTTTGGGGGCGGCATGGGTGAACAGCACCGGGTGGCTGATCATCTCGTGATAGAAGAAATTATCCTTGCTGGTCAACATGATGGCGCCATCGATGGTCATCAGGTTGCCCCAGTCGGTGGTCTGGAAAATCTCGATCTTCTGGAACGGCGACTGCACCTCGTCCAGCTTGCCGGTGATCCGGTAGCCGATGGCCGAGCCGGTGCGCTCGAAGTGTTCGATGTACCAGTTGCTGTTGTCAGTCATGGAAAAATCCTGTGCGGAGGGGATGGAGCCGGGCTGAAGGCGGGGTGCCACGCATCCGGACGGGTCGGCCTGTTCAGATTCACGCCCGTTTGGCGTGGCCACGGATACAGGCGCGGGCGCGCATGATAACGGAGCTGTCGCCACAGAGGCGTTATCATGCACCCCCTTTTTTACCAACAAGGCCGACTGCAATGACCGATTGGTCCCTCGACCAAGCCCGCAAGACCTACTCGATCCCGCATTGGGCGGACGGTTACTTCGACGTGGATCAGGCCGGGCACATGGTGGTGAGACCGACCGGGGCCGATGGCCCGGTGGTGTCGCTGCCCAAGGTGGTGGACGCCGCGCGTGCGGCAGGCGCCAAGCTGCCCCTGCTGGTGCGCTTCCCGGACATCCTCGGCCAGCGCCTGGGCAAGCTGCAGGCGGCCTTCGCCCAGGCCCAGGCGGACTGGGACTATGCCGGCGGCTATACCGCGGTCTACCCGATCAAGGTCAACCAGCACCGCGGCGTGGCCGGCACCCTGGCCAGCCACCATGGCGAGGGCTTCGGCCTGGAGGCGGGCAGCAAGCCGGAGCTGATGGCCGTGCTGGCGCTGTCGCGCCCGGGCGGGCTGATCGTCTGCAACGGTTACAAGGACCGCGAGTACATCCGCCTGGCCCTGATCGGCCGCAAGCTGGGCCTGCAGACCTACATCGTCATTGAAAAGCCGTCCGAGCTGAAGCTGGTGCTGGAAGAATCCAAGGCACTGGACGTCAAGCCCGGCCTCGGCGTGCGCATGCGGCTGGCTTCGCTGGGCGCGGGCAAGTGGCAGAACAGCGGTGGCGACAAGGCCAAGTTCGGCCTGTCCCCGCGCCAGTTGCTGGACCTGTGGAAGTCGCTGCGTGACACCGAATACGCCGATTGCCTGGGCCTGCTGCATTTCCACATGGGCTCGCAGATCTCCAACGTGCGCGACATCGCCAATGGCATGCGCGAGGCCACCCGCTACTTCGTCGAGCTTTCGCAGCTGGGCGCGAAGATCACCCACGTCGACGTGGGTGGTGGCCTGGGCGTGGATTACGAAGGCACCCGCTCGCGCAGCTTCTGTTCGATCAACTACGGCCTCAACGCCTACGCCAGCAACATCGTCCAGCCGCTGGCCAACGCCTGCGAGGAACATGGCCTGCCGGCGCCGCGCATCGTCACCGAATGCGGCCGGGCGATGACCGCCCACCACGCGGTGCTGATCGCCAATGTGTCCGAAGTGGAGCAGGCACAGGAAGGCCGCGTCCCGGACCAGCATGACGATGAACCTGCGGCGATCCGCCACCTGCGCGAGATCCACGAAGAACTGGACGTGCGCCCGGCGGTGGAGCTGTTCCAGGAAGCGCAGCATTTCCATGCCGAAGGCCTGGCCAGCTATGCGCTGGGACAGATCGACCTGCCGCAGCGTGCGCGTATCGACGACCTGTTCTACGCCATCGCCCATGGGGTGCGCGCACGCCTGAGCTACGACGAGAAAAGCCATCGTCCGGCCCTGGATGAATTGAACGAACGGCTGGTGGACAAGTATTTCGTCAACTTCAGCGTGTTCGAATCCATCCCCGATGCCTGGGCGATCGACCAGGTGTTCCCGATCGTGCCGATCGAGCGCCTGCACGAAGCACCGCAGCGGCGCGGGATCATCGCGGACATGACCTGCGATTCCGATGGCATGGTCAAGACCTACGTGGAAAACGAGAGCCTGGACACCTCGCTGCCGCTGCATGCGATGAATCCGGGCGAGAGTTACCGCATCGGTTTCTTCATGGTGGGGGCCTACCAGGAGATCCTTGGCGACATCCACAACCTGTTCGGTGACACCGATGCCGTGGAAGTGCTGGCCGATGCCGATGGCTATGCGATCACCCAGCAGCGTCGTGGCGATACGACCGATGTGATGCTCGACTACGTCGGCTACAGCCTGGCTGACCTGCGTGCCAGCTATGTGCAGCGCGTGGCCGATGCCGGGTTGGACGCGGCGCGGGCCCAGGAACTGTCCGACGCGCTGGAAGCGGGCCTGACAGGCTACACGTACCTGTCCGACGAACCGCTGGCATGAGGCATGCGCAGACGCCGGGCATGGCCCGGCGCTGCCGCCAGCGATGAGCGCACGCGCGATCTTCCACCTCTTCCTGCATGCCGCCGTGCCTGCACTGCTGGCGTGGATTTTCTGGCGCAAGCGCTTTGCCTCGGCTTGGCTGCTGATGCTGCTGGGCTGGGTGATCGACCTGGATCACCTGCTGGCTGATCCGATCTACGCACCGAACCGCTGCAGCATCGGCTTCCATCCGCTGCACACGGCACCGGCCATCGCCGTGTACGCAGGCTTGTGCGTGCCACGGCGCACCCGCCTGTTCGGAATCGGACTCATGATCCACATCGCGCTCGATGCCATCGATTGCTGGTGGATGCACCACCGCTGACGGCCGCCGCCGCGCTGGCGATTGACCCGGGCAGTGCTACCCCATGCGCTGCGGGTGCGCCGCGCAGAGCGGCTGAACCGGCCAGGCGTTACCCGGCGCGAGCAGGCCGTGCTGATCGTTGCCTACCGCGCTGCGGCCGGCAGCGCCAGGGTGGCGCGCAGCCCGGGATCGGCATTTTCCAATGACAATTGACCGCCATGGCTGGCAGCAATCTCGCTGGCGATCGCCAACCCCAACCCGCTGCTGCTCTCGCGCTGGTCAAGGCGCACCCCCCGCTGCAGGACCGCCTGCAGCTGCCCTGGCTGCAGGCCCGGACCATCGTCGCGCACGCTGATGTGCAGTTGTCCCTCTTTGCCGCACGCACGCACCTGCACCTGTTGGCTCGCCCAGCGGCCGGCGTTGTCCATCAGGTTGCCGAGCATCTCTTCCAGGTCGGCCGCGGCGCCGGCGAATTCCAGTGCCGGATCGATCGCCTCGGTCTGGAAATGCACGCCGCGCTCGCCGTGCACGCGCGCCATCAGCCGGCACAGCGCCTGCACCACCGGCGCCACAGCGCAGCGCTCGCGGTGGTCCACGGCCAGGCCCGAGGCCAGGTAGCGATCGATGCTGGCCTGCATGCGCGCGCCCTGGTCGTGCAGGGTCTGGCGCCAGTGGCCACCATCGCCATGGGCCTCGGCGGCGAGCACGCTCAGGGGTGTTTTCAGCGCATGGGCCAGGTCCTGGGCACTGGTGCGCGCCCGCGCCACCATGCGCTGGTGGTGGTCGAGCAGGGCGTTGAGCTCATCGCCCAGCGGGGCGATCTCCCGTCCCAGCGCCCGGGTATCGATCCGCTCGGCTTCCCCCTGGCGCACCTGCTCGACCTGCTGGCCCAGGCGGCGCAGGGGCCGCAGTCCGAACTGCACCTGGCTGGCCAGCACCGCCAACCAGGCCGCCACCAGCACGGCCAGCGCCAGCGCACTGTGCTGGCGGAACTGCGTCACCTGGGCCTGGACGTCACTGCGGTCCACCGCGACCAGGGCGGTGATGGGCGTGCTGGCCCGCGGCAGGCGGATCTGTTGCCCGCGCGCGCGCAGCGGTTGGTCCAGCGGTCCGGCAAGATCGAGGGCGGTGGCCTGGGTCGGCATGCTGGCCGGCGCAGGCAGGGCCTGGTCCCACAACGAGCGCGATTGCAGCGGCGCCTGGCCCTGCAGCCCGATCTGCCAGTACGCCCCGGAGAACACCCGCTCGTAGCGGGCATCGTTGGGGGCCTGGCGCAGCACCAGGCTGCCGTCGGCGGCAATTTCCGCCTGCGAGACCAGGGTCAGCAGGTCCTGGTCGAGCTGGGCATCGAGCGCGCCACGCACCGCCCGTTCAAACAGGAATCCCAGCAACACGCTGGCAAGTGCCGTCACCAGCACCAGCCCCAGCCCGCCGACCAGCAGCAGCCGCGTGCGCAGCGAAGGAGGCTTCATGCCGGCGGGGTCAGGCGCCAGCCCTGGCCACGCACCGTCTGGATGAGCTCATGCGGCGCCAGCTTGCGCCGGACCCGTCCAAGCAGCACATCCAGGGCATTGGAATCCGGGTCGAAGCCACTTTCGAATACATGTTCGCCCAACCGTTCACGGCTGACCACGCGGTCGGCCTGGTGGATGAAACAGCTGAGCAGGCGGAACTCCTGCGGGCCCAGCGTCAGCGCCTGGCCATCGAGCAGGAAGCGCCCCGCATTGAGGTCCAGTTGCAGTGGGCCGCACTGCAGCCGCGGGCTGGCGTGGCCTTGGCTGCGGCGGATCAGGGCGCGCAGGCGCAGCACCAGTTCATCAGGCTGGAAGGGCTTGGTCAGGTAGTCATCCGCGCCGGCATCGAAGCCGGCCAGCTTGTCGTGCCAGCGACTGCGCGCGGTCAGCACCAGCACCGGGAAATCGCGGCCCGCCGCGCGCCAGCGTTCGATGATGCTCAGGCCGTCCAGCCCGGGCAGGCCCAGGTCGACCACGGCGGCCGACACTTCTTCCAGTTGGCCGTGCGCTTCGGCACTGCGGCCTTCGGTGAACGCGTCCACGACATAGCCGGCCTGTTCCAGCAGTGGCTGCAGGCGCAGGGCCAGTTCGGTATCGTCCTCGGCCAGCAGGATGCGCATCAGTCGTCCAGCTCCGTCTTCAACAAAGTGCCCTTGCGCGCATCATAGTCCAGCTCCACCACGCGGCCGTCGCTGCGCAGGATCTCGACTTCGTACACGCCGTCATCCAGCTCCACTTCCAGCAGTTTGCCGGGGTGTCGGCGCAGCGCATCGCGGACCACCTGCTCCAAGGGCAGGTACTGGCCTTCACGCACCGCGCGGCGGGCGGTCTGCTGGTCGTGGTCCTGGCCTTTGTCGGCCGACACCGGCGTGCTGCACAGCAGGGCGGCCAGCGCGGCGACGAGCAGGGTCGGGGATGGGCGACGGCGGTTGTACGGGCGTGACATGCCGCCAGTGATACCGTAGCCACCTAACAGCGAGCTAACAGACACGGCTAGGGCGGTGTTAGGCGGGCCGAGCAGACTGTGTTGGCCGGGTCGATCTGGCCCACCACCGAAAGGAGACTGCACCATGTTCAAGACTCTTACCCTTGCCGCCGCCCTGCTTGCCACCGCCGGCACGGTCCACGCCGCGCCATTGGGCATGGCCCAGGTGGAAAAGAAGCTGCGTGATGCCGGCTACAGCCGCATCCACGAAATCGAAAAGGACGATGGCCTGTGGGAAGCCGACGTCACCCGTGATGATGGGCGCTTCCGTGAGGTGTACGTCGATCCGAAGACCGGCGAGATCTTCGATGAGTTCGATGGCCGTGCCCAGCTGGACGTCGACCAGCTGCTGGCCAAGGCTTCGGCCCAGGGCCTGCGTGACATCCGCAAGCTGGAACGCGATGGCGCGGTGTGGAAACTCGACGCCGTGGATGCACGCAACCGCAAGGTGGAGGTGCGGATGAGCGGCCATGACGGGCGCATCCTGACCACCGAGCGCGAGGGTTGGCTGGACTGAAGCCGCAACGCAGGGCGCAGGCGCGCGGCAGGCTGCGTTTACCAGCCTGCCGGCGGCGGATAACCCCAGCCGGCCGGGCCGCCGCGCCAGTAGCCGCCACTGAAGCCATCGCCGTAGGGGCCGAAGAAGCCAGGCCCCTTGCCTTCACTGACGTGGATGTTGACGTTGACGCCGGTGGTCTTGCCTTCGTCGTTCGTGTAGTTCTTGCTCAGGTTCAGCGTCGCCGCGTTGTAGTGGGTGTTGCCGTAGCCCTTGGAATAACCGATACCGGTGGTGAAGCTGCCGGAGACCTTCATCTTGTCATCGGTGACGTCGGCGGCCGTGGCATCGCCGGTGACCCGCGGGCCACTCTTGTCGCCGTAATAGGTGCCCGGCGGATCCTTTTCCAGCGTGGGGTCGTTGAGATAGCGCAGCGGTTCCTGCGGCACCGACAGATCCAGGCCACTGTTGGACTGCGGCGCGGTGGCGCCAGCGGCGCTGCCCAGCGCGATGCCGGGGGCGGTGGCCAGACAGAGCAGGATCAGGGGGCGGATCATCACGGCACGCTCCAGCAGACAGTGGACTTGCGGGCACGCGGGCCCTCGCAGCTGACGCTAGCAGCTGCTGCTTGAATGATGCCTGTCGCGCGCCAGCGATGCCAGCGATGCCAGCTGGCTAGGGCGATCTGCGGTCGAAGCCGAACAGTCCAGCCAGCGGGTGGCGGCGCCGTTCCACTCGCGCCCGCAGCAGGCTGGCGCCCAGCATCGAATAGGTGATGCCATTGCCGCCGTAGGCCATGGCGAACTGCACCCTGGGGCCCCATTGCCGATGGGGGCCGAAAAACGGCAGGCCATCGGCGGTTTCAGCGAACGTGCCGGCCCAGGCAAACGCAGGCTGCGGTTGCAGCTGCGGGAACCAGCCATGGAGCTGTTTGAGCAGCTTGGCGGCCTTGGCGTCGACGCGGCGGTCGCGGCGTGCCGGAATGTCCACCGCATCGTCCAGCCCACCCACCACCAAGCGGTGGTCGCCGGTGCTGCGCAGGTACAGGTAAGGCCGGGCGCTTTCCCACACCATCGTCGTACGCAGCCTCCCCAACTGTTGCGGGTCGATGGGATCGGTGACCAGCGCGTAGCTGCTGCGGTTGCGCGCCACGCGCTGCTGCAGCCAGTGCTGGTTGGCATAACCCAGCGCCAACACCACGTGGCGGCAGCGGATCCGCGCGCCGGCCTCGGTGAGCGCGGTGACCCCGCGCGCGGTGGGGACCAGGCGGTGCAGGACAGTGCGGTCGAACACCTGCCCGCCGCGACGCTTCAGCCGCCGCAGCAGGCCATAGGTGAGGCAGTAGGGATCCACGCGCGCTGCCTGGCCGGTCAACAGGGCGCCGCTGGCCTGTACGTCGAAGCGCTCGGCCAATGCGCCGGCATCCAGCCAGCGTGCATCCAGGCCATGCCGCCGACGCGCCGCCCCTTCGGCCTGCAGCAGCGCACGGTGGCCGCCGTGACTGGCCAGGTAAAGGCTGTCCATGCGCCTGAAATCCACCGACGGCAGGCCACGGGCCACCTCGGCCAGTCGTGGCAGGGCCTGCGCGCAGGCCTGGTAGGCCAGTGCGGCGGCTTCTTCGCCATGCAGCCGGGCCAGTTCCAGCAGGTGGGTATCGACTTCATACTGCAGCAGCGCGGTGCTGGCGGCGGTGCTGCCCCAGCCGATGTCGCGCTGCTCGATCAGGGCGACATCGTGTCCGTTGGCACTGAACTCGTCGGCCACCAGGGCCCCGGTGATGCCACCACCGACCACCAGCACATCACACTGCAGGTCCCGCTCCAATGGCGGGAAGGCCTGGATCAGGCCGCTGCGGATCGCCCAGTAGGGATAACCGCTCTTCAGGTCCATGGGATCAGGCAGTGGGTTGGCCGGTGTGGTGGGTATGGATCAGCTCGGCCAGCTCGAAGCCCTGGTTGCGTGCGTTGGCCAGGTAATGGTCCTGCACGGTGCGGTCCAGCTGCGGCGTGCGCGCCAGCAGCCACAGGTACTTGCGGTCGGGGCTGCCGACCAGCGACACGCTGTAATCGGGCGCGACCTGCATCACCCAGTAATCGCCCTTGGTGAAGGGCAGCCAGCGCAGGCCCTTGGGCAGGAAACTCACCGCCAGCCGCGCGCTGTCCTTGTCGACCACGCTGGCCTCGCCGATGGCCTCTTCCACCACACCGTCCAGGCGGCAGCGGTTGTGCACGCGCACGTTGCCGTTCTCCTGCAGGCTGTAATTGGCGGAAACATCGGTGCAGGCGGCAGGTTCGTGGCGCATCGGCAATCGTGCGATCTCGTACCAGGTGCCGAGGTAGCGCGGCAGCTTGAGGTCGGGGACGGTCTTGAGCGGGGGATGGTTCGACATGGCAGTGTCACGACAATCAGGTTGCCCCCACAGTGACGTGGCGTGGGCGATGGCCGGGTGAAGCCGCCGTCCTTCCCGTCACCGCATGTACGCGCACTGGCTTATAGTCCGCGCAGGCGCGGTGGTCCGTGCGATGGCTGATGGTGCACGTTTTGTTCTTGGCAGGCGTAAAGCGGATCCTGGGCGCGCGGCGGTGGGCGGTTGCCGCGCTGGTATGGATGGTCCTGCTGCTGGCGGCGCCGCCGTTGCTGGCGCAGGATGATGCACCGGAACCGGCCGAACTGCTGCAGCGCGCCGAATCGGCGGTGAAGGCCGTGCGCGCCTCGCTGGACGACGCCGAGACGCCGGAAACCCTGAAGGCCATGTCCGAACGGGCCACCCAGGCCAAGCGCGATGCCGATGCCGTGGCCGAGGCCTTGAAGCCCGAGTTGGCGCGGCTGGATGCGCAGCTGGCCCAGTTGGGCGAGGTGGTGGAAGGAGCCACCGAGGGCCGCGACCTGGCGGCACAGCGACGCCGCCTGGACCAGCAGCGCAGCACGGTGGATGCGGCGATCAAGCGTGCCGGGGTGGCGGCGGTCACCGCCAGCCAGCTCAGCCAGGACATCGAGAAACTGCGCGCCAGCCAGTTGACCGAGCAGCTGGGTCGCAGGATGGACTCGCCGCTGTCGCCGGCGCTGTGGCGACAGGTGGGCGCGCGCCTGCCCGACGACGCCAACCGGGTGGCCGCGCTGTACCGGCTGGGTGAGCGCGGGGTGCGCGAAGGGATCGCCCGCGAGGGTTGGCTGCCGTTGTTGCTGGGCGCCGGCGTGGCGTTGGTGCTGATGTTCCCGTTGCGGCTGTGGCTGCGCGCGCTGGGGCGCCGCTATGCCGCGTCCGAGCGGGCGCCGCAGGGACGGCTGCGGCGTACCGGCCTGGCCGTGTGGCTGTTGCTGGTGGGCACCGTGCTTCCCACCTTGGCCGCCGTGGTCTTCATCACCGGGCTGGAAGCCGGCGGCGTGGTGCAGCCACGGCTGGAACTGGTGGGCGAGAGTTTCATCGCCGCCACCGGCTTTGCCGCCTTCATTTCGGCGCTCAGTGCCTGCCTGCTGGTGCCCAAGCGCCCGTCCTGGCGTCTGCTGAACCTCGATGACACCGCCGCGTGGAAGCTGCGCAAGTACGCCTGGTGCGCCGCCGCGCTGTCGTGGAGCAGCGTGATGCTGGAGGCGCTGGACCGTGCGGCGCGTACCAGCGAGATGATCACCATTGCCCTGGATGGCCTGATCGCACTGGCCTACCTGGGGGTGATCATGGCCATGCTGGTCACCCTGGCCCGGCTGCATCGGCGGCAGACCGCCGAGGCGGCCGAGCGCG
>DALZLW010000150.1:5446-9502 GCA_032007425.1 Stenotrophomonas sp. | reverse complement strand
GTGCGTTCAGTACCTATTTCCAGGTGGTGAACATCGCCGAGCGGGTGCACCGCATCCGCCGCCGCCGCGACTACCAGCGTGCCGGTACCGCCACGCCGCAGCCCGATGGTCTGCAGGACGCACTGGTCAATCTCAAAGCACAGGGCGTCACCCTGGACGAGCTTGCCGAGTGGCTGCCGCGGATCGACATCGAGCCGGTGTTCACCGCGCACCCGACCGAGGCGGTCCGCCGCGCGCTGCTGGAGAAAGAGCAGTTGATGGTGGCCAGCCTGGTCGACAACCTCGACGGCCAGCGCACCCCGGGCGAAGCGGCCGCTGACGCCGCGCGTTTCCGCATGGCGCTGACCGCCTCGTGGCAGACCACCGATTCCTCGCCCGTGCGCCCGACCGTGGAAGACGAGCGCGAGCATGTCGGCTTCTATCTGGTGCAGGTGCTGTACCGGGTCATTCCGGTGCTGTACGAATCGCTGCAGCAGGCCCTGCACGATACCTATGGCGAAGGCCTGCCGCTGCCGCGCCTGCTGCGATTCGGCACCTGGGTGGGCGGTGACATGGACGGTAATCCCAACGTCGATGCCGGTACCATCCGCAGCACCCTGGATGCACAGCGCCAGGCGGTGCTGGCGCAGTACCGCAAGGAACTGCTGCAGTTGGCCAGCCTGCTCAGCCAGTCCACCGAGCGGGTGGGGGTCAGCGATGCCCTGCAAGCGCGCCTGGCTGATTACCGGCAGCGGCTGCCGCAGGTCGAGTCCCGTCCGCGCCACGCCGACATGCCGTACCGCCTGCTCAATGACCGCATGCGCGCGCGCCTGCAGGCCACCCTCGATGATGGCGCCGGTGCCTACCTGGGGCCGGACGAACTGATCCACGACCTGGAACTCATCCTCGACAGCCTGCGCGCCAACCGCGGTGAGCACGCCGGTGGCTTCGCGGTGCAACGCCTGCTGTGGCGGGTGAAGACCTTCGGCTTCCACCTGGCGCGGTTGGACGTGCGCCAGGAATCGAGCGTGCACGGCCGCGCGCTGGCCGCCTCGCTGGATGGCGAGGCCGCCTGGGAAGGCTGCCACGCCCTGCAGCGTGCCGCGCTGCTCGGCCCTTACGCCAGTGGTGCGCAGGCGCTGCCCAAGGTCGATGAGCCCGGCAACAACCGGCTCGATGCGGTGTTCGCCGCGCTGGCCGATGCACGTGCCCGCCACGGTGCCGATGCCCTGGGCAGCTACATCATCTCCATGGCGCACGATCGCAGCGATGTGCTGGCAGTGCTGGCGCTTGCCCGCCGGGGCGGGCTGGTGGACGACGCCGGTGCCGTGCCCCTGGATGTCGCGCCGCTGTTTGAAACCGTCGATGACCTCAAGCAGGGCACCGCGACGCTGCGCGACCTGTTGGCTGATCCGGTGTACCGCGAGCACCTGCGTGCACGCGATGACGTGCAGATGGTCATGTTGGGCTATTCCGACAGCGGCAAGGACGGTGGCATCACCGCGTCGCGCTGGGGCCTGCAGCGGGCCCAGGTAGAGCTATTGGAAGTCGCCGAGGAATCCGGCATCCGCCTGACCTTCTTCCACGGCCGCGGTGGCTCGATCAGTCGCGGCGGTGGCAAGACCACGCATGCGGTGGATGCCTCGCCACGCGGCAGCATCGATGGCCGCCTGCGGGTGACCGAGCAGGGCGAAGTGATCCATCGCAAGTACGGCATCCGTGCGTTGGCCGTGCGTTCGCTGGAACAGGCCACCGGCGCGGTGCTGCGCTCCAGCCTGCGACCACGCGCGCCTGAGCCGCGTGAAGCGGCTTGGCGGCCGGTGATGGACCATGTTGCCGATGCCAGCAGCCAGGCGTATCGGGCGTTCGTCGGCCAGCCGCGTTTCATGGACTACTTCCGTCGTGCCACGCCGATCGATGTGATCGAGCGGATGACGCTGGGCTCGCGTCCTTCGCGGCGTCTTGGGCAGGATGCCGCGCTGGGCAACCTGCGGGCGATTCCGTGGGTATTCGCCTGGAGCCAGGCGCGCTCGGTGATTCCCGGCTGGTACGGTGTCGGCACCGGCCTGCAATCGGCCATTGCCGCAGGGCACGGTGGCACGTTGAAGGAAATGGCGCGTGACTGGCCATTCTTCCGCACCTTCCTGGATGACGTGGCGATGGTGCTGTCCAAGGGGGACATCACCATCGCAGAGCAGTTCTCGAGGCTGTCGGGCGAGCTGCACGCACCGTTCTTCAGCCAGGTGCAGCGCGAGTGGGAACTGACCGGGGAACAGGTGTTGAAGCTGACCGGACAGGACAGCCTGCTGCAGCATGACCAGCGGTTGGCGTTGTCGATCCGCCTGCGCAACCCCTACATCGATCCGATCAGCGTGTTGCAGGTGGACCTGCTGCAGCGCTGGCGTGCCAGCGGCGGGGAAGACGACGACCTGCTGCGCGCGCTCGTCGCCTGCGTCAACGGCGTCTCGCAGGGCGTGCAGAACACCGGTTGATCGGTGCCAGCCACCCGCCCCGCGTCAGATGTCGCCCGGCGGGTTGGACGCCAGCAGTTCCAGGTGCCGCTGTTCCATTTCCTGCCGCAGCTGGCGGCGGATCAGGGCAGCGGCCTGGCGGCGCTTCTCATCGGAGGTGGCGGGCGTGAGCGGCGGCACCGGCGTCGGGCGTCCGTCCTCGTCCACCGCGATCATGGTGAAGAAGCAGCTGTTGGCATGGCGCACGCTGCGCTTGAGGATGTCCTCGGCCACGACCTTGATGCCGATCTCCATCGACGAGGTGCCGGTGTGGTTCACCGAGGCCAGGAAGGTCACCAGTTCACCGACCGCGATCGGCTGGCGGAACATCACCTGATCCACCGACAGGGTGACCACGTAGCGTCCTGCGTAACGGCTGGCGCAGGCATAGGCGACCTGGTCGAGCAGGCGCAGGATGGCGCCGCCGTGCACCTTTCCGGAAAAATTCGCCATGTCCGGCGACATCAGCACGGTCATGGACAACTGATGGGACTGCAGTTCGGTGGTCATCGGGCGTGGGGAGACGCGGCGTGCGTCTGGACCTGGTAGCGAAACCCCGAGGATACACGCGGCGCGGCACCCGTGGACCGCCCCATCGGTTCGCCTGGATGCGCGCAGCGGCTGGAAACGAGAAGGGCCGCTTGCGCGGCCCTTCGTCGTTCTGCTTCAACCCACTCTTACTTCAGCTTCGCATCGGCGCGCAGGGCGGCGGCGCGGTCGGTCTTCTCCCAGGAGAAGGCCGTGGCGTTGACCGTTTCACCGGCGCCGTTGGTGTAGCTGAATTCCTTCGGCTTGCGGCCGAAGTGGCCATAGGCCGCGGTCTGCTGGTACATCGGATGGATCAGGTCGAGCATCTTGATGATGCCGTACGGGCGCAGGTCGAAGTGCTTGCGGATCAGCTTTTCGATCTGCTCGTCCGGAATCTTGCCGGTGCCGAAGGTGGTGACCGAGATCGAGGTCGGCTCGGCCACGCCGATGGCGTAGGAGACCTGCACTTCGCAGCGGTCGGCCAGGCCGGCAGCAACGACGTTCTTGGCCACATAGCGGGCGGCATAGGCGGCCGAACGGTCGACCTTGGACGGGTCCTTGCCGGAGAACGCGCCGCCACCGTGACGGGCCCAGCCGCCGTAGGTGTCGACGATGATCTTGCGGCCGGTCAGGCCGCAATCGCCCACCGGGCCGCCGATCTCGAACTTGCCGGTCGGGTTGATGTGGAACTTGGTGCCCTTGTGCAGCCACTTGGCCGGCAGCACCGGCTTGATGATCTCTTCGCGGACGGCCTCGATCAGGTCCTTCTGCTTGATGCCCGGGGCATGCTGGGTGGACAGCACCACGGCATCGATGGCCGCCACTTCGCCGTCTTCATAGCGCAGGGTGACCTGGCTCTTGGCGTCCGGACGCAGCCAGGACAGCGGCGAATTACGCTTCTTGCGGATCTTGGCCTGCTGTTCCACCAGGCGGTGGGACAGGTGGATCGCCGCCGGCATGTAGCTGTCGGTTTCGTTGGTCGCGTAGCCGAACATCAGGCCCTGGTCGCCAGCGCCCATTTCTTCGGGCTTCTTGCGGT
>DALZLW010000150.1:0-5346 GCA_032007425.1 Stenotrophomonas sp. | reverse complement strand
TAGCCGAACATCAGGCCCTGGTCGCCAGCGCCCATTTCTTCGGGCTTCTTGCGGTCCACGCCCTGGGCGATGTGCGGCGACTGCTTGCCGATCAGGTTCAGCACGCCGCAGGTGGCGCCGTCGAAACCGACGTCGGAGCTGTCATAGCCGATGTCCAGGATGACCTTGCGGGTCAGGGCTTCCAGATCGATCCAGGCGCTGGTGGTGATTTCACCGGCGACGATCGCCACACCGGTCTTGACCATGGTTTCGCAGGCCACGCGGGCGCGCTGGTCCTGGGTCAGGATCGCGTCCAGCACCGCATCGGAGATCTGGTCGGCAATCTTGTCCGGATGGCCTTCGGAGACCGATTCGGAGGTGAACAGGTAGCTGGACATCAGGCGTAATATCCTTTGATTCGGATGGAAAGATGGGCGCGCATGATACACGGGGTACGCCCGTCGTGCATTGTGAACCTGCAGGGGTTGCCTATGGTTAAGCTGGCGTTCGCTGAGCAGCCTGCTGGATTCACGCGGTGCAACGCTACCCTAGCGCATCGCCGTGCCGGCTGGATGACGGCCGTAGCGACGCTGGCAGCACCGCGTGCAGGCCCTCCACTGCGCAGAGTGTGCTGGCGCTGCTAGCATCGGCCGATGGATTCCCTCAGCCAGATCGTATTGGGCGGCGCCGTGGCCGCCGCCATCGCCCCGCCAGCCCACCGTCGTGCCGCCCTGCTGGCAGGTGCCGGGCTGGGTACGCTGCCGGACCTGGATGCCCTGTGGCTGGGCTTCATGGCGGCCGACCCGGTGGCGGTGATGACCGAACACCGCAGCTTCAGCCATTCCTTGTTGGTGTTGCCGTGGGTGGCGGCGCTGGTCTGGTGGTTGTTCAAGCGCTTCGGCAACGGACGCGTGGCCCAGGCACCGCGGCGCTGGTTCTGGGCCATCCAGCTGGCCCTGCTCACGCATCCGCTGCTGGATGCCTTCACCGTGTATGGCACCCAGCTGTGGTGGCCATTGCGACCGTCACCGACGATGGGTGCCAGTGTCTTCATCATTGACCCTGCCTATACGATCTGGCTGTTGCTGGGCTGCTGCGTGGCGTGGTTTGGCCGCCAGCGGCGCTGGGCCGGTACCGCGCTGACTGCTGCGCTTGCGATCAGCAGTGGCTATCTGGGATGGAGCCTGCTGGCCAAGGCGCAGGTGGACCGCGCCGCGCAACAGAGCCTCGCCGCCATGGGGTTGAAGGATGCGCCGCGGTTCTCGGTACCGATGCCGTTCAACACGCTGCTGTGGCAGGTGGTGGCGATGACCCCCAGTGGTTACGTGGTCGGGGAGCGTTCGCTGGTGGCCGATCACGGCCCGATGGTGTTCCAGGGCTACCCGTCCAACGTGCAGGCCTTGCGCGAGGCGGCTGGTATTCCCGCGGTGAAGCAGCTGCTGTGGTTCAACCGTGGTTTCATGCGCGCCCAGGTGGTGGACGGACGGCTGCAGCTGAGTGACCTGCGCATGGGCCTTGAGCCGGATTACACCTTCACCTTCGCGGTGGCCGAGCAGCAGGACGGGCGCTGGCAGGGCATCGTGCCCGAGCAGTTGCGCGGCGACCGCAGCAGTGCGCAGGCACGGGCCGAGGTCGGCCGGCGATTGGCGCAGATGTGGCAACGGATCTGGCAGCAACCGGCTCCCGTGGCCGCCGCGCCGCCGGTGGCCGACAGCACGGCCGCCTCGGCCGTTCCCGGCGCGGAGCCGGGCGCGGCTCCTTTAGGCACGTTCAGTAGATAGTCGCGCGGGCCTGCACGAAGGAATAGAAGAACACCGCATTGGGATCGTTCTGCACCTGGCGGAACTCCCGGCGCATGCCCTCCACGGTCTCCACGTCCACGCCGCCGGCCTGCAGCAGCTGTTCGGCGGCAGAGAGCAGCAACTGCTCCCAGAACGCGATCATGGTCTTGCGGCGGGCCGGTTCGCGGTTGTCCAGGTGGATGGTCTTGATCTGCGTGTGCACGTCGCGGAAGCCACCGGCCAGCAGCAGGTTGCCCAGCTTGGCACCGACGAAGGGATCGCCGCCGTGGTCGTGCTGGAAGTCATTGAAGGCCATCCAGTAGCGCCAGATGTTCGGCGAATACGGGTCGAGCAGGAACGAGGCGTTCATCACTTCGGTGATGTAGACCGGCGAGCCCGGTGCCAGCACGCGCCGCACCTCGCTGAGCACGCGGGCGGGCGAGGGCACGTGTTCCAGTACCCAGCACAGGAAGGCGGCGTCGAAGGCACGCGGCTCGAACGGCAGGTCGCCAGCGTCGGCCTGTTGCAGGGTATAGCGGTCGGTGCACCAGGGCGTGCGCTGGAGGTTGCTGCGTGCGGTTTCCA
Source organism: Stenotrophomonas sp. (assembly GCA_032007425.1). GTDB lineage: Bacteria > Pseudomonadota > Gammaproteobacteria > Xanthomonadales > Xanthomonadaceae > Stenotrophomonas. The sequence continues at coordinate 3,001 of DALZLW010000150.1, read as the reverse complement.
GTTGGGCCTCGCTCAGGTCGACACCCGTGACGTGCAGTTCCGGGAAACGGCGCAGCAGGATTTCGGTCTGCGCCCCCACGCCGCTGCCGACTTCCAGCAGGCGCTGGGCACCGGTGTAGTCGATCTGGGCAAAGATGCTCGACTCCAGCAGGCGGGCCTGGGTCATCAGGCGCTGCTGTTCGGTGCTGGAAAAGCCGTGCAGGTAGGCGGGAGACGCGCTGGGTGAAGTCATGGCAACAAGTCCGGGTAGTGCCGGCCCCGGGCCGGCAGGCAGGAGGGCAGTCAAGCGGTGGCGGGCAGCGGCGGCGCGTCGTGACCGGCCGCGATGAGGCCGTTGAAGTAGTCAGCTGTCAGGGCGATCTGGCTTTCGGGGTCTTCGGCGCGGTTGACCACGGCGCGGAAGGCGGCATTTTCCGGGCGGTCCTTGGCGTACCAGCCCAGGTGCTTGCGGGCGATGCGCACGCCCTGCGGCTGGCCATAGAAGGCATGCAGTGCCTGCAGATGGCCGAGCAGGATGTCGCGCACCTCGGCCAGCGTGGGGGGCGGCAGCAGCGTGCCGGTGGCCAGATAATGCGCGATCTCACGGAAGATCCATGGCCGGCCCTGCGCCGCGCGACCGATCATCACCGCGTCCACGCCGGTCTGGGCCAGCACGAAGGCGGCTTTCTGCGGTGAATCGATGTCACCGTTGGCAACTACCGGGATGCGCAGGGCGGCTTTGATCTCGCCGATCGTGCTGTATTCGGCCTGTCCGGTGTAATGCTGGTCACGGGTGCGCCCATGCACCGCCAGCGCGGCAATACCGCAGTCTTCGGCGATGCGTGCGATCACCGGCCCGTTGCGGTGGTCACAGTCCCAGCCGGTGCGGATCTTCAACGTCACCGGTACCGGCACCGCTTCCACCACCGCCGTGAGGATGCGTGCCACCAACGCCTCGTCGCGCATCAGCGCCGAGCCGGCCCAGGCATTGCACACCTTCTTGGCCGGGCAACCCATGTTGATGTCGATGATCTGCGCGCCATGGTCGACGTTGTAGCGCGCCGCTTCGGCCAGTTGCTGCGGTTCGGTGCCGGCGATCTGCACGCTGATCGGGTCGGGCTCGCCGGCATGGTCCATGCGATGGATGGATTTGCGGGTATTCCAGAAGCGCGGGTCGCTGATGGTCATTTCCGAAGCCGCCAGTCCGGCGCCGAGCCGCTTGCACAGCAGCCGGAAAGGCTTGTCGGTGACGCCGGCCATCGGCGCCAGCACGACATTGGGGGCGATGGTGTAAGGACCGATCTGCATGGGGCGAGTGTAGGCCGTGGCGATGTACGTACGCCGACCGGCGCCGGTCACGCCGGCACCATTGGCTCAGGCGGCTGGCGATTCGACCGGGGTGAAGTGCGGCATGGCCACGGCCGCACCTTCGTTTTCCGTGGAACGGCCGGCGAACTGGTTGGCAAAACGCACGTGGCGGGCAAACGGCACGTCGGCCAACTGGGCGATGGAGGCCACCAGCGCGCCGTTGAAGGCATCACCGGCACCGGTGGTGTCGATGGCCTGCACCTGCTCGGCGCCGACGCGGTAGTAAGGCTGGCTGTCGCCACGCAGCGCGTCTTCGGCATGCGAGACGAACACGCCCACCGCGCCCAGTGTGACCACCACCGTACCGTTGCCGACCAGCTTGCGGCACAGCGCATGCAGGCTGGCGCCGTCGAGCGCGGCGACGTTGTCCGGATCGATCCGCTCGCCCACATGGCGGGCCAGCAGGGCGGAGAATTCGGTTTCGTTCGGGGTGATCACATCGGCCAGCTTCAGCAGGGCGATGCTGGACGGGGCGTCGGCCGGGGCGGTATTGAGCACCGTGGTCACGCCGGCTTCCCGGGCCACCGACAGTGCCGCTTCGATGGTTTCCACCGGCGATTCCAGCTGCGCCAGGACCACGCGCGCGCCGGCCAGCAGGGGCTGCTGGGCCTGCACGAACGCGGGGCTGAGTGCCGCGTTGGCGCCCGGGCCGATGACAATGGTGTTGCGGCCGCGGGCATCGACGTAGATGCCGCCAGTGCCGGTGGGTTCACTGCTGGCCTCGGCGGTCAGGGCGAATCCGTCCTGTGCCGCCAGCCCACGGGCCATGGCACCGCCGGCATCATCGCCCAGTGCGCACAGGAACGTGGTTTCGGCACCGGCGCGGCGCGCGGCCACGGCCTGGTTGAACCCCTTGCCCCCCGGCCCCGTGCTGTAGCGACCGGCAATGGTGGCGCCGGGCGCGGGCAGGGCGTCGCAGCGCCACACATGATCGACATTGAAGGAACCGACGACGACAACGCTGTTGCTCATGGGGATCTTGTCTCAGGAATGCACGGGGTGGAACGGGTGAGGCGTGGAACCGCCCGGCACGGTCGCCGGGCGCGGGCAGCGATGGATCAGCCGCCGAAGTGGGTGAGCACACCGGCGATGGTGGCGGTCATGAACGTGGCAATGGTACCGCCGAGCACGGCGCGCAGACCGAATTTGGCCAGATCCTGGCGACGTTCCGGCGCCAGTCCGCCGATGCCGCCGATCTGGATCGCGATGGAGCTGAAGTTGGCAAAGCCACACAGGGCATAGGTGGCAATCAACCGGCCCTCGTCGGACAGGGTCACGCCGGGCACCTGGCCGCCGATGATGCGCGACAGCTCGGTATAGGCAACGAACTCATTGATGACGACCTTCTGGCCGATCAGCGAGCCGACCGTGGTGGCGTCGGCCCAGGGGGTGCCGATCACCCAGGCGATCGGCGCCAGCAGGAAGCCGAAGATGGTGGACAGGTTGGTAGGCTGGCCGATGGCCGCGGCCAGGCCGGTCACTTCACCCAGCCAGGTCAGCGGGGCGTTGAGCAGGGCGATCAGGGCGATGAAGGCCAGCAGCATCGCGCCGATGTTCAGCGCCAGCTTCAGGCCGTCGCCTGCACCGGCCGCAGCGGCATCGATGATGTTGCTGGAGGTCTTCTCCACTTCCATCTTGACCGTGCCGCGGGTCA
>DALZLW010000149.1:0-9599 GCA_032007425.1 Stenotrophomonas sp. | reverse complement strand
AGCGCACGCGCTTCCTCGCGCTGCCGTGGCGGCAACACCAGCACCAGCGGCAGGGTGTCGCGCAGCGCGGCGTCATCCAGCGCCGCGCTCACTTCCAGCCCGGCGCCCTGCAGGGCCTGGGCGAAGGGGGCAAAACTCTGTTCACACAACAACGTGCGGCCCTGGCTGTGTTCGCGCAGGGCCCAGCCATCGCGTGCACGCAGGAAGGCCACGGGGCCCTGCGGCCAACGCAGGTTGCCGTGGGTGAAAGGCAGGAACAGAGTCTGCAGCGGGGCGTCGTCGCGGGTTGCCATCGGCGCGGTATCACGAACAAGGGGGAAAGCATTGTACCGGCTTGCCCGGCCCGCTCCTGTCTGGCCCGCAACCGACGCCGGCATTTTGCGAAATCGCAACATCGTATTGATGTCCCGGCAACGCCCAAGGGCCCAGGGTAGAGGCTCACTCGACGCGATGGGGTACCTGGTATGCGAGCTTTGTTTGTCGGCGGTGTAGTGGACAACAGCGAGATGGACCTGGAGGGCAACCATCCGCCCGTGCATTACCCCGAAGACAGCGGTGGCGGCCATTCCCGCTATCGCCTGCACCAGGTGGGCGAGGCCGCCGATGGCAGCCTGGCGTATGCCGTGTACGGTGCGCCGGACCTGGCCGACCAGGAAGTGGCTCGCGTGGCTGAAGAACGTGCCTACGCGCGGCGGTTCGAGGCCACCGCCAAGCGTTTCGAGCACTGATGCGCAGCTGACAGGGGAAGGACGCTGCCTGTCCGCAATGCGGCCGCCGCGGCGCTTGCCCGGCGGCCTTCTGCTTCAGGGAACGCTGGCCATCGCGGGCGTGCCGTCGCGTACATGACGTACCGCTGCCACCAGCTGGGCAACCGAATAGGGTTTGGCCACGTGTTCCTGGAACCCCGATGACAAGGCACGACGGCGGTCATCGGCGCGGGCCAGCGCGGTCACGGCCACCGCCGGCAGGGCCTCTGCGTCCACGCCCAGTTCCTCGCGCAGCGTACGGATAAGCCCGTAGCCGTCCATCCCCGGCATGCCGATATCGGTCAGCAGCACATCGAACGCTGCCACCTTCTCCGTTTCGTCCAGCAGTGCAAGCGCCTCGCCGGCGCTGCTGGCAGTCACCACGGTGGCGCCCTGCTCCTGCAGCATGCGCCGCAGGTATTCCAGCACTTCCGGCTGGTCTTCCACCGCCAGCACGTGCAGGCCACGCATCGGGTAGGGCTCGATCACCTGCTCGATGATCGGCCCGCCGCTGACCACCTCGCGCAGCGGGCGTCGCCCCTGCTCGGGTTCATAACGGGGCAGACAGACGGTGAACGTGGCCCCCTGCCCATGGCCGTCACTGGCCGCCGACACCGTGCCGCCGTGCAGCTCCACCAACTGTTGGACGATGGCCAGCCCCAGCCCCAAGCCGCCGTGGCGGCGGGTGGTGGTGCCGTCGGCCTGGCGGAAGCGGCCAAACAGGTGCGCCAGGAATTCCGGCGCGATGCCATCCCCGCTGTCATGCACCTGGATCTGCCAATGTCCTTCCTGCTCCTCCAGCAGCAACCGGATCGAGCCGGCCGCCGGCGTGAATTTGATGGCATTGGACAGCAGGTTCCACAGCACCTGCTGCACCCGCGTGGCGTCGCCGAGCACCAGGCAGGGATGCTCCGGCAGGCTCAGGGACACCTGCAGTGCCTTGCCTTCGGCCACCAGCTCCTGCGCGCCCAGTGCCTCGCTGAGCTGGTTGCGCAGGTCCAGCACTTCCACTTCCAGCTGCACCTTGCCCAGCAACATGCTGCTCAGATCCAGCATGTCCGAGATCAGGCGTTTCTGCGCCTGCGCGCTGCCAGCGATCACCCCCAGCCCCTTGCGCAGCGGGCTGTCTTCCTCGACCCGCTGCAGCAGCAATTCGCTCCAGCCCAGGATCGTGGTCAGCGGCGTGCGCAGCTCATGCGACAGCGTCGCCAGGAACTCGTCTTTCAACCGCGCCATGTTCTCCGCTGCGCTGCGTGCCGCGCGTTCGGACTGCAGCAGCTCCTCGCGCGCCAGCTCGATCTCGCGTCGTTCGGTGACATCCGGGCTGCTGCCAGCAAGGCCGATGAAGTGGCCAGCGCGGGAAAAACGCGGACGAGCATTCATCTCCAGCCAGCGCCACTGGCCATCGGCACGACGCGCACGCACCAGCGCATGCATCGAACGTTGCGCGGCCAGCGCTTCACGCAGTTCGTAATCGAATACCGAGGCATCATCCGGATGGACCAGGCCGCGCCAGGCATTTTCCGGCACACGCGTTTCGTCGCCGCCGAAAAATTCGGTGAACGCGCTGTTGACGAAGCGCGCGTGGCCCTGCTCGTCGAGCACCCAGACCGGCATGGGCAGGCCATCGGCCAAGGCACTGAAACGGGCCTCGCTTTCGCCCAATTCCACCTCCATGGCCTTGCGCGTGCTGACGTCGAAGAACAGGATCGCCACGTGGTGATCGGCGGGGTCGCCAACACGGACCGCATCCACCGAATAGGCCCGGCCGAGCGCGCGCGCTTCCAGTTCGAAATGGGCCGGCTGGCCCGTCGATGCCACCTGGCCATACAGCCGGAACCATTCATCTTCGTGCTGCGGTTCAATTTCACGCATCCGCCGGCCCACCACGTTGGCCAGCCCGGTATGGCGCTCGAAGGCGGTGTTGACCTCCAGGAACCGGTAATCCACCGCCACGTCCTGGTCGAACAGCACCTGCACCACGCAGAAGCCCGCATTCACCTGCGACAGCACGCTGTGCTGCAACGCGCTGGAGTTGGAGAGCGGCCCGGCGTCGGGCACGGCGGCAAGCAGGGGCGAGGGGCTGGACAAAGGACGGTGGCACGGTGCGGAAGGGCCACAGGATCATCCAGACAGCGTGTTCACAGCGTCAAGCGCCATGGGTCATGCTGCGGCGCAGCTGCCGCTGAATTGGCCATGACCCCGCAACAGTGCGGCGTGCGGCAAGTGCTTGTCGGCAACCACGGCCACCCCCACACTGCAGTGGACACCCCAGTACGCCGCGCAGCGGCGCCGGAGAACAGCCATGAAGCGAACGTTGAAAGGCGCCCTGCTGCTGACAGGCGCGTTGGTGACGGCCCTCGTTGTCGGCAGCGGCGCGCAGGCCGCACCGCGCACCGTGACCGATCCACAGGCACCGCGGGCCTTGCAGGCCGAGGGGCCGGTGGACGTACGCTGGGGCGACCCGTCCGGATTTACCGAAATCCGCCGCAGCACCAACCGTTTCGAGGCCGAACGGGGCAACTGGGTGAATGACATCGCCGAGTACCTGCGCAAGTCTGCAGCGCGCGAACTCGCGCCGGGACAGGCACTGGCGATCAATATCGTGGATATCGAACGTGCCGGCTCCTACGAGCCCTGGCAGGGGGCCAGTGCCCGCGACATCCGCTTCATGCGCGATATCTATCCGCCGCGCCTGACCCTGCAGTACCGCCTGACCGACGCGCAGGGCGGCGTGCTTGCCGAAGGCGAAACCAAACTGCAGGACACCGGCTACCTGCACACCTCAGGCCTGGCCAGCAGCACGGACCCCTTGCGTTACGAGAAGAAGCTGATCGACGACTGGGCGCGGCGCGACCTGCGCAAGCTCAGCGGCCGGTAAGGCGGGCCATGCCCGGCGAGCGCAGCGCGGCCAGCGCCCCTCGCCGGGATTGGCACGACACACCACCGCGCATGCCCTGGCGCTGCGAATCCCTGTCCATCAGATGTCGTGTTCGCCCCGGTCCGAGACGGACCGACCTCAGCCGTTGTACTGGCGGGTGACGCGCTTGACGCCGCAGGGCAACTGGTAGGCACTCACGCCGCAGCGCGGCGCCAGTTGCGCCAGCGTCGGCCAGCCCCCCCACAGGTCCACCACGCTGCCCACCCCGGCTTGCGGGTGGGCGGTCAGATCGACCGTCAGCATATCCATCGACACCCGCCCGATCAGCCCCCCCGGTGCGCCATCAATGAGCACCGGCGTGCCATTGGGGGCGAACTGCGGGTAGCCGTCGGCATAGCCCATGGCCACCACGCCCACCCGGGTGCGGCTACGCGCCACGAAGCGCGCGCCATAGCCCACCGGCTCGCCCGCTTCGATCCAGCGCTCGGCGATGACCTGCGACTGCAACTGCATCACGGGGCGCAGCCTGGCGGTCAGCGCAGTGTCTTCGGGCAAGGGATTGGCGCCATACAACATCAGCCCGGGGCGCACCCAGTCGCTACGTACATCCGGCCAGCCCAGCAGGGCCGGCGAGTTGCACACGCTGGTTTCCCCGGCCAGGCCCTCGGTGGCCGCGGCAAAAGCCGCCACCTGCTCGTGGGTACGCTCGCAGTCCAGCTCATCGGCGCGGGCGAAGTGGGTCATCATCACCACCTGCGCCACCTGCGGCAACGCGCTCAGCCGTACATGGGCGGCACGGAAACCCGCCACATCCAGCCCCAGGCGGTGCATGCCGCTGTCCAGTTTCAGCCAGACGGTGAGCGGCGTGGGCGACTCGAACGCCGCCAAGGCCTCGACCTGCCACGGCGTGGCCACCGCCGTCCACAGCCCATGGCGGGCGACCAGGGCCAGCTCATCCGGCTCGAAGAAACCTTCCAGCAGCAGTATCGGCGCACGGATGCCGGCAGCACGCAGTTCCAGCGCCTCCTCGATCGCGGCGACCGCAAAGCCATCGGCCTCCGCTTCCAAGGCCTGTGCGCAGCGCACGGCGCCATGGCCATAGGCATCGGCCTTGACCACCGCCAGCGCCTTGCCGCCACCGAGCTCACGGGCCAGGCGATAGTTGCTGCGCAGGGCGTTGAGATCAATCAGCGCGCGGGCTGGGCGCATGCGCGGCTCTCCATCGACTGGCGGGCGGCAGCGCTGCCGCGGTAACGGAAGATGTCCAGGCCTTCGCTGCTGATCTGCGGCTGGCGGGCGCTCATCAGATCGGCCAGGTAACGCCCCGAGCCACAGGCCATGGTCCACCCCAGCGTGCCGTGGCCGGTGTTGAGGAACAGGTTGCGCAGGGGGGTGGCGCCGACCACCGGCGTGCCGTCCGGAGTCGCCGGGCGCAGCCCGGTCCAGAACTCGGCGCGTCCCAGGTCACCGCCCTTGGGGTACAGGTCGCCCACTACCAGCTCCAGGGTCTGCCGCCGGCGGGCCGACAGGGACAGATCGAAGCCGGCCACTTCGGCCATGCCGCCGACGCGGATGCGGTCGTCAAAACGGGTGACGGCGACCTTGTAGCTTTCATCGAGGATGGTCGACGTCGGAGCCATCGCCGCGTCGACGATCGGCAGGGTCAGCGAATACCCCTTCAACGGATACACCGGCAGTGACAGTCCCAGCGGCGCCACCATCGCGGGCGAATAACTGCCCAGTGCCACCAGGTACTGGTCGGCGGTTTCCAGACGGCCACCGATGCGCGCGCCGGTCACCCGGCCGCCGGCCTGTTCCAGCCCGGTGATGTCCTGGTCGAAGCGGAACTCCACGCCGGCGTCCACGCACATCTGTGCCAGGCGACGGGTGAACAGCTGGCAGTCGCCGGTCTGGTCGCGTGGCAGGCGCAGCGCACCCACCAGGCCATCGACATGTGCCAGCGCCGGTTCGGCACGGGTGATGCCGGCGCGATCCAGCACCTCGTACGGCACCCCATACTGGGCCAGGATCTCGATGTCCTGCGCCGACGCGTCCAGCTGCTGCTGGGTGCGGAACAACTGGGTGGTGCCCAGGTCACGGCCTTCGTAATCGATACCGGTTTCCGCGCGCAACTGGTTCAGGCAGTCGCGGCTGTACTCGGACATCCGCACCATCCGCGCCTTGTTGATCGCATAGCGCTCGTGCGTGCAGTTGCGCAGCATCTGCCACAGCCAACGGTACTGGGCCAGGTCCATGCCGGGACGGATCGCCAGCGGCGCGTGCTTTTCGAAAAGCCAGCCGATGGCCTTCTTCGGCACGCCCGGCGCGGCCCACGGCGAGGTGTAGCCAAAGGACAGCTGGCCCGCGTTGGCATAGCTGGTTTCCAGCGCCGGCCCGGGCTGGCGGTCGACGACCGTGACATCAAAACCCGCCTGGCGCAGGTACCAGGCACTGGTGGTGCCGATAACGCCGCTGCCAAGAATGAGCACACGCATGAGAGATCTCCGACCGGGGCCTTTCCCTGCCAATTACAGCCCGGGAACGATGAACCCCGGATTATAATGAGGCACTGCCAGTTGGTTTTCCTGTTTTCCAATTCTGTGACAGTGCATTTCCCTTCGAATCCGCAGCTCTAGACGACGCCATGCCCACCCGCCACCGTGAACTGGACAAAATCGACAGGAAAATCCTGCGCATCCTGCAGGCAGAAGGCCGGGTGTCGTTCACCGAACTGGGCGAGCGCGTGGGCTTGTCGACCACCCCGTGCACGGAGCGGGTGCGCCGGCTGGAACGCGAAGGCGTCATTACCGGCTATCACGCCCGGTTGGATCCCACCGCACTGAAGGCCAGCCTGCTGGTGTTCGTCGAAATCAGCCTGGCGTATAAATCCGGCGATATTTTCGAGGAGTTCCGCCGCGCGGCGCTGAAGCTGCCCAACGTGCTGGAATGCCACCTGATGTCGGGTGATTTCGATTATTTGCTCAAGGCACGGATCAGCGAGATGGCGTCGTACCGCAAGCTGCTGGGCAGCACCCTGCTGACCCTGCCGCACGTGCGCGAGTCCAAGAGTTACATCGTGATGGAAGAGGTCAAGGAGACCTGGGCGCTGCCGATCGCCGATTGAAGCACGCCGGGCGGGGCCTGGCCCTACCGGGCGGGTTCGGCCGCTGGCGCCAACGGCGCCTGCACATCCGGATCGGTGACCGCGGCCGACACACCGACCGCCTGCCCTGCCCCGGCCAAGGCGGCGGCTTCGGCATCGCCGGTCATCACTACGATGCTGATGCGCCGGTTGATCGGGTTCTGCGGGTTGTCCCGGTCAAACAGTACCGATGAGGCCAGGCCCACCACGCGGGTGATCTTGGCCTGGTCCAGGCCACCGTCCACCAGCGCCCGCCGCGCGGCATTGGCCCGGTCGGCGCTGAGCTCCCAGTTTCCATAGCCGTGGCTGGTGCTGTATGCGGTGGTGTCGGTATGCCCGGTCAGGCTGATGCGGTTCGGCACATGGTTCAGATAGCCGGCCAGCTCGCGCAGGATGGTGCCGGTGTAAGGCTTGAGGGTTGATCCACCGAGGTCGAACATCGGCCGGTTCTGCTTGTCCACGATCTGGATGCGCAGGCCTTCCGGCGTCAGGTCCAGTAACAACTGGTCCTTGAACGGCTCCAGCGCCTGGCTGTTGCTGATCGCCTCCTGCAGCTCCTTCATCAGCGCATCCAGCTGCTGTTTCTCGCGCTCACGCTGGTCCACCGGCTGCGGCACCGCCTCGCGCTGGTTCTGGAACGGATCATTGCTGTTGCCGCGGCTGACATCGGTAGCGCCGCCGAGCTTGATCATCGAGGTACTGGCACCACCCGGACCGGCCATGCCCGGCGCGGGCGTGCTGCTGGTGCCGGCCAACGGACTGGGGTTGCGGAAGTACTCGGAAATGGCCGCGCGCTCGGGCCTGCTGGTGGTGGCCATGAGCCACAGCACCAGGAAGAAGGCCATCATCGCGGTGACGAAGTCCGCATAGGCCACCTTCCACGAGCCGCCATGGTGGCCGCCATGGCCCGCCTTGCGGACCTTGCGCACGATGACGGTCGGCTTGGTCTCGGCCATGGCTTACTTGACCGTCTTCAGGTGCTGCTCGAAATCGGAAAACGCCGGGCGCACATCCGATGGCAGGGTCTTGCGGGCGAATTCCAGCGCGATCTTCGGGTTGTAGCCGCGCAGGCAGGCCAGCAGGGCCGTCTTCACCGATTCGTAGATGCGGCTGTCCTGCTCGGCACGTGCTTCCATCGCCGCCGCCATCGGGCCCACGAAGCCATAGCCCAGCAGGATGCCGAGGAAGGTGCCGACCAGTGCCCCGGCCACGTGCGCGCCCACTTCGGCGATTTCGCCGCCGATCGAGCCCATGGTGATCACGATCCCCAATACCGCCGCGACGATGCCGAAACCGGGCAGCCCATCGGCCACCTTGGTCAGCACCTGCGACGGCGCCATCGCTTCGGCGTGGTGCTTTTCCAGCTCCAGTTCCAGCAACGGCTCCAGCTCGTGCGGCTCGATGTTGCTGCCGATCATCAGGCGCAGGCAGTCGGTCATGAAGTCCAACAGGTGGTGGTCGGCCTGCACCTTGGGATAGTTGGCGAAGATCGCGCTCTCGGCCGGGCGCTCCACGTGCTCTTCCAACGACATGAAGCCTTCGCGACGCGCCTTGTTGAGCAGCTCGTACACCAGGCTGAGCACGTCGATGTAGTCCTGCTGGCGGTAACGCGGGCCTTTGAACACCGCCACCATCGCCACCAGGGTGTGCTTGACCGTGCGCGCCGGGGTGCCGACCAGGAAAGCACCCAGCGCCGCACCGCCGATGATCACCAGTTCATACGGCTGCCACAGCGCGCCCAGCCGACCATGCGCGCCGAGGTAGCCCCCGAGGACGCTGAGGATGACGACCAGGAAACCGACAAGAATGAGCATGGGCGCGACACGGGAGGGGATACCTCCCTTGTCGGCTGCCGGACAACGATCTTGAGCGCGATTGTGTGAACTGCGTCCGCAGCGGCTTCAGGCCGCCGGTTCGGCCTCTGCCCCGCCACGGCTGAGAGGATCGGGGTAAACCGCGCCATTTTCCGTGAACGAAAGTGAGACCGAGTTCAGGCAGTGGCGTTCATAGGTCGGCGGCGGACCATCCGGGAACACGTGGCCCAGGTGGCTGCCGCAGCGCGCGCAGGTGATCTCGGTGCGGATCATGCCGTGGCTGGTATCGCGGATTTCCGCCACGTGTGCAGCGGCGAAGGGCGCGAAGAAACTCGGCCAGCCGGTGCCGGAATCGAATTTGGTATTGGAACGGAACAACGGCAGCCCGCACAGGCGGCAGCAATACACGCCATCGCGCTTGTTATCGAGGAATACGCCACAGAACGGTGCCTCGGTGCCATGGTTGAGCAGGACCCGGCGTTCGTCGGGGCTGAGCCCGGCAGCCAAATGCTGCAACTGTTCGGTGCTGGGGGGGCTGAGGTCGAAGGCGGCCATTGCATTCTCCGTGGGGCGGCGCGGGACGCGCGCATGGGCCTCAGATGGGGGTGGCGGCACGGGCTTGCAAGCGCAGGCCGGCCGCCGCGACTTTGCTGGACAGGATCGCGCCGGGCGGCGACCGTCCTGACTGGAGCGCAGGCAGGGGCCGCCGGGCCACCGCCCTCCGATGCGGCGTTCATCGGCGGCACACCCGGCATGGCCGATGCTGGCCTCTAATGTCCGCCGGGGTACCCATCATGAAACATCCCGTGTTCCTGCTGCTGGGCCTGTTGCCCGCCCTGGCATCGGCGCAGATCGCTGCGCCGTCCAGCCCGACCGCCACCCGGCCACCTCCGACCATCAGCCAACCCCCGCCACCGCCGCCGATCAACCGCAGCGAACCGGCGCAATCGGTGCAGCCGGTCGTCCCGGCGCCGCAGCGGCCCGTACAGCCGGCCCCGCGCATGCCCACCCGGACC
>DALZLW010000148.1:0-9648 GCA_032007425.1 Stenotrophomonas sp. | reverse complement strand
GAGCGCCGTGGTGGCGATGACCGCCCGCCGCGCCGCGATGGCTTCAAGCCGCGCGGCCCGCGCAGCTTCTAAGCGACGACTGCCGCCCCTGCAATGGGTACGACAACGCCAGCCTTCGGGGCTGGCGTTGTTTTTTGTGCAGTGCCGCAGCTGCGTTTCTCGCTTTGCACACTTTCCCGGCGTTAGGATCTGGATCAGATGGGGGCACGGCGAAGCGCCACCTCCTGGATCCGGGGGGATCTGAATGGGCAAGGGCGTAAAGGATGACCTGGGTGCGGGATTGCACAAGGCGCCGATGCCGCGGGGCCTGCGGCTGCGTTTTGGCCTGCTGACGGGCACGGCGATCGCCTTGGTCGCGCTTTCGGCCCTCATCCAGGAATTGCAGGCGGCCTCCACCGCTTGGATCGTCGGCCAGAGCCACTGGTCGCGGGGCCAGCAGCGGGCGGTCGCGGCGCTGGACCGTTACCTCGACACCGGCGCGCCACAGGCGCTGGCCGAGGCGGAACGCGCGCTGGACGTGCCCTTGGGCGATATGGAAGCACGCAAGGCGCTGGAGCGCGCCGATCCTGACTATGCGGCGGCCCGCTCGGGTTTCCTGCGCGGCGGCAATGCGCCCGGCGATATCCGCCGCTTGATGGTGTCTTACCGCCATGGTCGCGACCTGGCCCATTTCCGCGAAGCCAGCCGGCTGTGGCAACGCACCGATGATGGGCTGCTGGAACTGCAGGCCCTCGGCCGGCAGATCCAGGCCGCCCACCGCGCAGGCCGTCTGGATCCGGCGACCCGCAACGGCCTGCGCCAGCGCCTGCTGCAGGTGGATGCCGCGCTGCAGGAGCTGGCCTACGATTTCACCTATGCGCTGGCGCGCATGGCGAGCCTGGTCCGGATCGTCACGTTGGTGGTGGTGGCGGTATCGATGCTGCTGATCACCCTGCTGGCCATCCAGTTCTCACGGCGCGTGCGTAGCGACCTGTACGACGAGGAGAGCCGCTTCCGCGCAGCGTTCTACCAGGCCAGCGTGGGGATGGTGAAACTGGATGCGGAGGGGCGGATCATGGAAGCCAACCCGACCCTGGCCAACCTGTTGAAGTACCCCCAGGAGATGCTGCTGCGCATGCGCCTGCATGATCTGCTGGAGGACGGCGAGCTGGTGCTGGACGAGCGCGGTTGCATCGACTGGCAGCGCCAGTTGCGTACCGGGGAGATGCGGTTCGTACGGGCCGATGGCAGCCTGATGTGGGGGCGCTGGAGTGGCACCGCGGTGCCGCGCGGACGGCAGCACCTTTCCGTGTTCGCCATCGTGGAAGATGTCACCCGCAACCACACGCTGGCTCGCGAGGTGGAGCACCACGCCAGCCACGATCCGCTGACCGGACTGGTGAATCGCCGCGAGATCGAGCGACTGCTCGAAGAGGCCCTGCACCGGGTGCGCCTGGAGGGCGGCGTGCATGCGTTGTGCTACCTCAATCTGGACCACTTCAAACTGGTCAACGATACCGTCGGCCACGCCGCTGGCGACCAGTTGCTGCGCGGGATCGCCGAAGACCTGAAAGCCGCCGTGCGCGAGGGCGACTGGGTGGGGCGCCTGGGCGCCGACGAGTTCGCGCTGTTCCTGGCCCATGCCAACCAGGACGAGGCCAAGGCGGTCCTGCAGCGTGTCATTCGTGCGATGGCGCAGAGCGTGCTGCGTTTCGGCGATGAGGCCCCACAGCTCAGTGCCAGCGTGGGCATTGTCGAGGTCAGCGCCGAGGCGTTGGACGTGAACTGGCTGATGTCTGCCGCAGACAGCGCCTGTTATGCCGCCAAGCAGGCGGGTCGCAACCGCGTGCATTGCTTCAACGAAGACCGCCTGGCGTTGGATGAGCGCCGGGTGGAGGCCGAGCGGCTGCGCCAGGTGGGGCGCGCGATGAGCGAGAACCGCATGGTCCTGTATGCACAACGCATTCATTACCCAGCGCAGCCGCAGCGGTTGTGCTACGAGGTGCTGGTGCGCATGCGTGATGCCAAAGGTGGCATTCATGCGCCGGGCGAGTTCATGCCCGCCGTCGAGCGCTATGGGATGGGCGCGGCGCTGGACCGTTGCGTGCTGTCCATGGTCTTCAGCCACCTGCGCGCCTGCCCCAGCCATGTGCGGCAACTGGGTGTATGCAACGTCAATGTCTCGGCGCAGTCGATCGCCGACCCGGCCTTTCTGGCCTTCGTCACCGACCAGTTGGAGCGTGATCGGGTGCTGGCCCGGCGGCTGTGTTTCGAGATCACTGAAACGGCGGCGATCGGCAACCTCGCCCAGGCCCGTGCGTTCATCGAAGCGGTGAAAGCGCACGGCTGCCTGATCGCCCTGGATGACTTCGGCTCCGGGATGTCTTCGTTCGGCTATCTGCGCAAGCTGCAGGCCGACGTGCTGAAGATCGATGGCTCCTTCGTGCGCGACATGGACCGTGATCCGGTCAGCCGCGCGGCGGTGCGCGCGATCGCTGCGCTTGGTCGGGAGCTGGATCTGACCGTGGTGGCCGAGTGGGTGGAGACCGACGAGGTGGCTGCCCAGCTGATGGAAATGGGCGTGGAGGGGCTGCAGGGCTACGGCCTGGATCGACCGGTGCCGTTGGATCGCCTGACCCGCAGCGGGCCGCGGGCGGTCTCGAGCGACGGAAGCGCCGACGGCGCGGGCCGCGCGTGAAGACGCGATTCGGCAAGGCCTTGCGATACTGTGCGGACAAGGATGCCGTGCTTGCCGCGCGGGCGAAAGCAAGAAAGGTGAGGCGTGCGCAGCAGGAAAATGCGTGTGGGACGTTGGCTGGGATGCTGGATCGTGCTGCTGTGGATGGTCACCCTGTGGCCGGCACATGCCGTGCCTCAGCCCGGCCGCGATTACCTGTTGACCGGGCAGGCCACCCGTGACTCGACCCCGCGCCGGGGCTGCACGCCGGCGCTGTTGTCCGGACCGCGCCAACAATTGCTGATCCCTGCGCCATCCCGCGGCTGGTCGGGCGAGCCACAGGCGCTGGCGGTGTTCAATGTCTATGCAGGCGAAGTGCAGGTGCGCCATGGCGCGCGCGAAACCTGCGGCAACATGGGCGATGCCAGGGCACGGGATTCGCGGTTCCGTGCCGGCGTCGGCAGTGTGTTCGTGCCGCCAGCCGGCAGCATGGAGCCTGTCCACGTGTCCTGGCCTGCGCCGCTGAAGGTGCGCTGGGGCCCGACGCTGCTGCTCGGCTCGCCAAGCCCGGTGCAACAGAATGACACTGCCCGGCTGCTGGTACGCGCGGCCTGCCTCGCCGTGGCGCTGGCCTTGGCCTTGAACGCGTTCATGGGCTATGTCGGTGCCCGCGACCGGATATTCCTGGGCTATATCGGCCTCACAGCGGTCTTCGTACTCTGGCAGGCACTGCTGGGTGGGCTCAGCGGTTATCCGCAACCGTGGTTGCCGGTGGCCTGGTCCGGCGGGGGGCGACTGCTGTTCATGACGGCGTGTGTCGAAGCGCTGCTGCTGCCCCTGTTGTGGCGGCTGTGCGGTGGCGACCGACTGCTGCCGGGTGTCCAGCCGGTGCGCCGCTTGCTGTCGCTGCTCTTGCTGGTGCTGGCCTGCTCGACGGTGTTCATGGGCCGGGCGGCACTGGGACGCGTGGCGCAAGGGCTTGAAGTCACCTACATGGCAGGCGCCGGCCTGGCCTTGCTGGTGGGGCTGGTGGCCTGTGCGCGGGGTGATCGCCGTGCGTTCCAGGGCCTGGCGGCCGTTGCACCGTTCGCGGTGATGATCGTCGCCGACCTCGCTTCGGCCCACTGGATGCTGGTGTACCGGGTGGAAGCGCTCCAGCTCTCGGTGACCTGGCTGCTGTTGGTCGCCGCCTATGCGCTCAACCACCGGATCGGGCGGCTGCGCCAGCAGCGCGACGAAATGCGCCAGTTGGCCGACACCGATGCCTTGACCGGTCTGCTGAACCGCCGTGCAGGGCTGCGCGCGCTGGGCGAGCAGTTGCAGCGTAGCGAGGAGAACGGTGACGTGCTGGCCGTTGGCTTCCTCGATATCGACCTGTTCAAGGACATCAACGATCGCCACGGCCATGCGGTCGGTGATGCGGTGTTGGTCGCCGTGGCCGGTGCGCTGCGGGGGGCGGTGCGCACGACCGACGCGGTGTTCCGGATGGGCGGGGAGGAGTTCCTGCTGATCCTCCCCGGCGCACCACGCGAGGTGGCCCGGCAGCGCATGGACGCGGTCCGCCAGGCGGTCAGCGCGGCGGGCAGCGCGCTGGCCGTGGACGCGCTGCGGGTGACGGCCAGCATTGGCCTGGCGCAATGGCGGGGGGCTGGCGATGACCTGGCCGCGTTGCTGCGTCGTGCCGACCATGCCATGTATGCGGCCAAGCGGGCAGGGCGCGATCGGGTGGAAGAAGGCGCCGATTGACTCATCGGATGCGGCCGCCCTGCGCAGCTGCCGCGCGATGGCGGATAATGCGCCCATGACCACCCGACTCAACAAACATATTGCCGAAACGGGCTTCTGCTCCCGCCGCGAAGCCGATCAGCTGATCTTCGAACGCCGCGTCACCGTCAACGGCCAGGTGGCCGGCGCCGGTGCCGTGGTCGGCGAGGAAGACGCGGTGCTGGTCGATGGCCAGGCCCTGCAGGCCCGCCAGGCGCGCAAGCCCGGCGCACGCCGGCACGTCTACATCGTGCTGAACAAGCCGGTCGGGGTGACCTGCACCACCGAAAGCTCGGTGAAGGGCAACATCGTCGACTTCGTCGGCCACGAGCAGCGCATCTTCCCGGTCGGTCGCCTGGACAAGGATTCCGAAGGCCTGATCCTGATGACCAGCAACGGCGACATCGTGAACCAGATCCTGCGTGCAGAGAACGGTCACCAGAAGGAATACCTGGTGGCGGTGAACAAGCCGGTCACCGATCCCTTCCTGCGCGGCATGGCTCGCGGGGTGCGCATCCATGACCAGATGACGCTGCCTTGCCGCACGTCACGCATTGCCAAGTTCGGTTTCCGCATCACCCTGCAGCAGGGCTTGAACCGGCAGATCAGGCTGATGGCGGCTGCGTTTGACTACCGCGTTACCCAGTTGCGGCGCGTGCGCATCGACAATGTGAAGATCGGTGCGCTCAAGCCGGGACAGTGGCGCAACCTGACCGATGCCGAGCTGCGCGGCCTGCTGCCGGGCAAGACGGACTGGTAATAGAGCCGCTTGCGCGGTGTCGCGGCATTAGGTCTACACTTGGGGGCAGCTACCGGAGTCGGCCGTCGGATGATCAAGCCCGCCAAGCCCGCCAATGAAGCGCAACGCCTGGAAGCGCTGCAGCGTTACCAGATCCTCGACAGTTCGCGCGAAAGGACCTTCGACGACCTGGTGGCGATCGCCAAGGCGGTGTGTGGCACCGACATGGCCGCGGTGACCCTGATCGATGCCGAGCGCCAGTGGTTCAAGGCGCTCGATGGGCTGGACGGCGAGCAGACACCGCGCGACGAATCCATGTGCGGGCATGCCATCCTCCAACCGAGCCGGGTGATGGTGGTGGAAGATGCCTCGCAGGACGAGCGCTTCCATGACAATCCGGTGGTCGTGGGTGAGCCGCACATCCGCTTCTATGCCGGCGCGCCGCTGTTGAGCAACGATGGCTTCCCGCTGGGTACGCTGTGCGTGTTCGGTCCGCGTCCACAGCGCCTGGGCGACCAGCAGGAACAGGCACTGTCAGCCTTGTCGCGGCAGGTCATGCTGGTGATGGAACTGCGCCGCTTCGCCCGCGATATCCAGCAGCAGATGCTGGAGCGGGACGACTACGAGCGGCTGCTGGCCGAGTATCACGACACCCTGCTGGCGCAGAACGCCGATCTTGCCGAGCAGAGCCGTACCGATGCACTGACCGGCCTGCCCAATCGGCGGGCGATGGCGCTGGCGTTGGAAGCGGTCCTGGTCGATGCTGAAGGCCAGCCACGCCGGACCTGCGTGGCCCTGCTGGACATCGACCATCTCAAGGCCATCAATGATATGCGCGGCCATGCCACCGGTGATCGTGTGCTGGCCGAACTGGGGGCGCTGCTGCACGCCTTTTTTGCCGGCCGTGGTACCGCGGCACGCTATGGCGGCGAAGAGTTTCTTGTGCTGATGCCGGACACAGATATCGAATCGGCCCGGGCGCTCTGTGATGGCTTGCGCGCGGCGGTGTCGAACCTGCCGATGGGGTTTGCGGTCACCGCCAGCCTGGGAGTGGCGGCGCATGCTCCTGGTGAATCGATCGATCGCACCATCGAGCGCGCGGACGCGGCGTTGTACCAGGCCAAGGCGGCCGGTCGCAACCAGGTCATCGCCGCCGGCTGACCGGGTGCGCGCTGCGAGCGGCGTCCGGCAAGGCCCGGCGGTGCGCGTTGCCGCCACGCTCGCCTGGCGTGGCCCGGCGCCACCAGGGCTTCGGCTTTGAACAGATCGGTGGCAACCAACGTCAGCCCCCGGGGACACGACCCGGCAAGGGCGCCGTGTTATTCGGCGATGTTGCGTGCCTCGGCCGTGCCCAACAGCTCCGGGTGCTTCACCGGTCGCCGCCGGTTCAACAGCGGGTGCAGGAACACCGCGCCGACGATGATGGCCACGCCCAGGTAGAACCAAGCGGTGACGTCGTGCTGTTCGCCCAGCAGGATGATGGCCAGCAGTACGGCGTACACCGGTTCCAGGTTGGTCACCAACTGCACGCTGTAGGCGCTCAGGTGGCGCAGCGCCACCAGCGCCAGGGCAAACGGCAGCAGGGTGCAGGCCCCGGCCAGCAGCACCAGCAGCAGGGCATCGTGCACGTTGGGCAGTACCAGCAATGGGCCAGCCAGCGGTGGCAACAGCCACGGCAGCAAGGGGGCGAGCAGGGTGAGGGTCAGGGTACCGGCGCCCAGTTCCAGCGCGGTCACCGTGAGCGGATCGGCGTGGCTGACCAGCCGCTTGTTCAAGGAGCCGAACACCGCCACCAGCAAGGCCGAGACCGCGCCGACCAGCACCCCGACGCGCATGCCATCGGGGACGCCACCCACCACCAGGGCCACGCCCGGCAGCACCGCCAGGCCGAACGCCAGTTCGCGCGGCTGGAAGGGGCGGCGGGCGACCCAGGGTTCGATCAACGAGGTAAACACCGGTGCCAGCGCGATGCAGGTCGCGGCGACCGAGGCGTTGGCCAGCTTGATCGCCCCATAAAACGTGAGCCAGTGCAGTGCGACCAGCGCACCGATGCCGGCATAGCCGGCGACCAGTCGCAATGGCAGTTGCCGCAGCCCGCGCCACACGCGCGGCAGCAGGGCCAGCATGGCCACCACCAGCAGCATCCGCCACCACACCAGCGGCAGCGCCGGCAGGCTGATGAGTTTGCCGAGGATGGCGGTGACGCCCCACAACAGGACGCAGAAATGGATCTGCCAGAGGGCTTTTCGGGTATCGGCGGTACTCATCGGCATAGTTTGGGGCAAGCGGCGGACAACGGCGAGTGTTGCCTGTACGCCGGCAGCCGCCCCTCCAATGGCACAGTGCAGGCAGGGCGCTGCGCGCTACCATGCCGGCAGACCTTGACCGTGGTGCCACCGGTACCGCCCCTGCCTGGAGCGCATGATGAAACACTGGATTGGAGGCGCCATGCTGATCGCCTGTACCACCGTCGTGGAGGCGGCGGCGCCACCACCGCTGCAGCAACTGGATGCCACGGTGGAACAGGTGCGCGAGCGCTTCGATGTCCCGGGCATCGCGGTGGCGGTGGTGAAAGATGGCAAGGTGGTGCTGGAACGCGGCTGGGGCGTACGCGAGCAGGGCCGGCCAGAGCCGGTGGAGTCCGACACGCTGTTCGCCATCGCGTCCAACACCAAGGCATTCACTGCCACTGCACTGAACCTGCTGGCCGAAGAAGGCAAGCTGAAGATGGATGACAAGGTCATCGATCACCTGCCTGGTTTCCGCATGTCCGACCCCTATGTCACCGCGCAGATGACCGTGCGTGACCTGCTGGCCCATCGCAGCGGGCTCAGCCTGGGCGCCGGTGACCTGCTGTTCTGGCCGACCACGCGCTACAGCAATGCCGAGGTCGTGCAGCGGCTGGCGCAGGTGCCGTTGAAAGGTAGCTTCCGCGAGCGTTATGCCTACGACAACATCCTGTACGCGGTGGCCCAGCAGGTCATCGAGGAGGTATCGGGCATGAGCTTCCAGCAGTTCCTGCAGCAGCGCATCTTCGACAAGGTCGGCATGTCCGGCACGCGTTACAACGCCGACCACCTGCAACCGGGCGACAAGCCTGCCGTCGGCCACGCCAAGTTTGATTTCACCGATCTGCGCACGGTGGCGCCGCTGACCTGGTCCAACAATGCCGGCGCCGGTGGCATCTATTCCAGCGTGCACGACATGGCGCGCTGGATGCAGGTGCAGCTCGCGCACGGTGCACTGGCCGACGGCACGCCGCTGTTCACCGCCAAGAGCCAACAGCAGATGTGGCAGATGCTGATTCCGCAGGTGGTACCCGAACCGTCCGTGCCGGAGCTGGCGGCGGCACGCCCGAACTTCGCCGGTTACGGCGAAGGCTGGAGCCTGAGTGATTTCCGCGGCCACAAGCTCGTCTGGCACACCGGCGGCTGGCCGGGCATGGTGTCGCGGCTGACCTTGGTGCCGGAAGAAAACCTGGGCGTCGTGGTGCTGACCAACCAGGAGGTCGGCGCGGCGTTCAATGCCATCACCCTGAGTGTGCTGGATGCCTATCTGGGCGGCGATGGCCGCGACTGGGTCGACGCCTATGCCAAGGCCGTGGCCAAGGGCCAGGACAAGGCCGATGCGGCCTGGGCCCGGCATCAGGCGGAGCGCAGCGGTGGTACGCGCCCTTCCTTGCCGCTGGCCGGCTATGCCGGGCAGTACCGCGACCGCTGGTATGGCGACATGCAGATCAGCGTGGAAGGCAAGGCGCTGCGGCTGCGTTTTGCCAGCACAGAACAGCTGACCGGGCGCCTGGAGCACTGGCAGCACGATACGTTCATCGTGCGCTGGGACGACCGTTCGCTCAACGCCGATGCCTTCGTCAATTTCAGCCTGGACCCCGATGGCAAGGTGCGTGACGTGCGCATGCAGGCCATCTCTGATCTGACCGACTTCAGCTTCGACTTCCAGGACCTGCTGTTCACGCCGATCCAGTAGCCGCTGGCGCACACACCCGCCATGAGATAATCGCGCGCTGATCTGGCGAGGAAATACGATGTTCCGTTGGTTTGAATCCCTGATCCCGGTATTCCCTCCCGTCGATGCGCGGATGCCGCCGCGCACGGTGGCGGCGTTCTATGTGTTCTACCTGCGTCCGGTGTGGCCGGTACTGCTCGCCACACTGGTGGCCGGCCTGCTGCTGGCGCTGGTGGAAGTGGCGATGTTCGACTTCCTCGGTCGCATCGTCGACATGGTGGCCGAACAGCCCGGTGCGGATTTCTTCCAGCGCCATGCCGATGACCTGTTGTGGATGCTGGCGATCACCGTGGTCGCCCGTCCAGTGCTGGTGGGCCTGCACAACCTGCTGGTCAACCAGGCCATCGTGCCGGGCCTGAGCAACCGCTCGCGCTGGTTGATGCACAACTACGTGGTGCGGCAGAGCCTGTCCTTCTTCCAGAACGATTTCGCCGGCAGCCTGGCCAACCGGGTCATGCAGACGGGT
>DALZLW010000147.1:0-9700 GCA_032007425.1 Stenotrophomonas sp. | reverse complement strand
AGCGCGGCAAGATTTTCACCAAGATCATCCGCGAGATCGGCGTTGCCGCGCGCGGTGGCGGAGGCGACCCCAACAACAACCCGCGGCTGCGCGTGGCCATGGACAAAGGCCTGTCTGCGAACATGTCCAAGGACGTGATCGAGCGTGCCATCAAGAAGGCGACGGGTGAGCTTGAGGGTGTCGAGTACGAGGAGATCCGCTATGAAGGCTATGCCCCGGGCGGCGTGGCAGTCATCGTCGACTGCCTGACCGACAACCGGGTGCGCACCGTGGCCGATGTCCGCCACGCCTTCAGCAAGTGCGGCGGCAACATGGGCACGGAAGGCTCTGTGGCCTTCATGTTCAAACGTCTCGGCGTGCTCAGCTTCGAGGCCGGTGCCGACGAAGAGGCCATCACCGAGGCGGCCATCGAGGCGGGCGCGGACGATATCGTGGTCTACCCGGAAGACGGTGCGATCGATGTCATGACCGCCGCCGATGCCTTCCACACCGTCAAGGACGCCATGGTGGCGGCCGGTCACGTGCCCGGCCATGCCGAGATCACCTTCCGCGCTGACAACGACATCGCCGTAGAAGGCGATGTGGCGCTGCAGGTGAAAAAGCTGCTGGACATGTTGGAAGACCTGGACGATGTGCAGGACGTTTTCTCCAACGCCGACCTCGGCGCCAACGCGTACACCTGAGCACTGGCATGACCCGCATCCTCGGCATCGACCCCGGCTCGCAACGCACCGGGGTCGGCATCATCGACGTCGATGCGGCCGGTCGGGTCAGCCACGTCCACCACCAGCCGCTCGTGCTTCTGGGGGCTGACGACTTCCCGCAGCGCATGAAGCTGCTGGTCCTTGGGCTGGCCGAACTGATCGGCCAGTACCAGCCGCAGGAAGTGGCCATCGAAAAAGTGTTCATGGCCCGTAATCCGGATTCGGCGCTGAAGCTGGGCCAGGCCCGTGGCGCGGCGATCTCCGCCGTGGTGCTGCGTGATCTGCCCGTCAGCGAATACGCGGCCAGTGAGATCAAGCTGGCCGTGGTCGGGCGGGGTGCGGCGGAAAAACAACAGGTCCAACACATGGTCGGGCTCATGCTCAACCTGAAGACCAAGCTGCAGGCCGACGCCGCCGACGCGTTGGCCGTGGCCATCACCCACGCCCACGTAAGGGCGACGGCCAACCGGCTGGGGCTCAACGCCCGGCAGGCGTGGAGCCGAAAATGAGGAGCAAGCAATGATCGGTCGTCTGCGCGGGATCGTCGCCTACAAGGCACCGCCGTGGCTGGTAGTGGATGTCAATGGCGTGGGCTACGAACTGGAAGCGCCCATGAGCACGTTCTATGACCTGCCCGACATCGGCCGTGAAGTGATCCTGCACACGCATTACGCGCAGAAGGAAGACAGCGTCTCGCTGTACGGCTTCCTGCGCGAGGCCGAGCGCCGCCTGTTCCGCGATGTACAGAAAGTCAGTGGCATCGGCGCCAAGATCGCCCTTGCGGTGCTGTCAGCGGTCAGTGTCGATGAGTTCGCGCGGATGCTGCAGGCCGGCGACATCACCGCCATCACCCGCATCCCCGGTATCGGCAAGAAGACCGCTGAGCGCATGGTGCTGGAACTGCGCGACCGCGCGGCGCTGCTGGGGGGCACGGGCGGTGCACAGCCAGTGGCCGGACCGCTGGCGGCCGACCCGGTGTCTGAAGCCACCGTGGCCCTGCAGCAGCTCGGATACAAGCCTGCCGAAGCTGCGCGCATGGCCCGTGACGCGCACGCCGAAGGCGATGATGTCGCCGTGGTCATCCGCAAAGCCCTGCAGGCCGCGCTGCGCTGAGCGCGGCACGGATCACTCCTTTTCCCTGGCCCCTTATTCCCATGTCCACTACTTCCGCCCCGCATGATGCCGGTCACGGCCACGCCCCCAGCGGCAGCAACATGGCCCTGGTCATCGGCGCCATCGGCGTGGTGTTCGGTGACATCGGCACCAGCCCGCTCTATACGCTGAAAGAGGCATTTTCGCCGCATTACGGCCTGGCCAGTGACCACGACACGGTGCTGGGGGTGCTGTCGCTGGCGTTCTGGGCGCTGCTGCTGGTGGTGACCCTGAAGTACGTCACCATCATCATGCGCGCCGACAACGACGGCGAGGGCGGCATCATGGCCCTGATGGCGCTGACCCAGCGCACGCTGAAGAATGGCTCGCGATCGGCCTACATGGTCGGGATCCTCGGCATTTTTGGCGCCTCGCTGTTCTTTGGCGACGGGGTCATCACCCCGGCCATTTCCGTCCTGGGGGCGGTGGAGGGGCTGGAGGTCGCCGCGCCGGGGCTGCATGCCTTCATACTGCCCATCACCATCGTCGTGCTGCTGGCGGTGTTCGCGGCCCAGCGCTTCGGCACGGAAAAGATCGGCAAGGCGTTCGGCCCGATCACCTCGGTGTGGTTCGTCTCCCTGGCCGCCATTGGCCTGTACAACATCATCGACGCGCCGGAAGTGCTCAAGGCCTTCAACCCGATGTGGGCCGTGCAGTTCTTCATGGACCACAGCTGGCACGGGGTGTTCATCCTTGGTGCGGTGGTGCTTGCGGTCACCGGTGGTGAGGCCCTCTACGCGGACATGGGCCACTTCGGTGCCAAGCCCATCCGCCACGCCTGGTATTTCTTCGTGCTGCCATGCCTGGTGCTGAACTACCTCGGGCAGGGGGCACTGGTGCTCAACCATCCCGAAGCGGTCAAGAACCCGTTCTTTGAATCGGTACCGGGCTGGGCGCTGTACCCGATGATCATCCTGGCCACGATGGCGGCGGTGATCGCCTCGCAGTCGGTGATCACCGGTGCGTTTTCCGTTTCCCGCCAGGCCATGCAGTTGGGGTATATCCCGCGCATGCGGATCAAACACACCTCGCACGACACCATCGGCCAGATCTACATCCCGGGCATCAACTGGGGGATCGCGGTGATGGTGATCGGCCTGGTGCTGGCCTTCCGCAGCTCGTCCAACCTCGCCGTGGCGTACGGCATCTCGGTATCGGCCACCATGCTGATCGATAC
Source organism: Stenotrophomonas sp. (assembly GCA_032007425.1). Taxonomy (GTDB): domain Bacteria; phylum Pseudomonadota; class Gammaproteobacteria; order Xanthomonadales; family Xanthomonadaceae; genus Stenotrophomonas. The sequence continues at coordinate 6,667 of DALZLW010000147.1, read as the reverse complement.
CCTGCTGCTGGCCCTGGTGGCGCGAACGCTGTGGCCCAAGGCGCGGCTGTGGATCCTGCCGTTGTGCGCGGTGTTCTTCGTCATCGATGTTGGTTTCGTGGTCGCCAACGGCGCCAAGCTGCTGCAGGGGGCCTGGTTCCCGGTCGTGTTGGGCATCGTGCTGTTCACCATGATGCGTACCTGGCGACGGGGCCGCGCGCTGCTGCGCGATGAAATCCGCAAGGACGGCATCCGCCTGGATACCTTCCTGCCCGGGTTGATGCTGGCGCCGCCGGTACGGGTGCCGGGGACGGCGATCTTCCTCACCGCCGATCCGACGGTGGCGCCGCACGCGCTGATGCACAACCTCAAGCACAACAAGGTGCTGCACGAGCGCAACGTGTTCCTGCATGTCGAGACCCTGACCACGCCCTATGCGCCGGAAGGGCAGCGGCTGAAGATCGAATCGGTGGGCGACGAGTTCTACCGGGTCCACGTGCGCTTTGGCTTCATGGAAACCCCGGACGTCCCGTTGGCGCTGATGCGCTCCTGCGACCACGGTGGCATCTACTTCGATCCGATGGACACGACCTTCTTCGCCAGCCGCGAGACCATCGTCGCCAGCGCCAACCGCGGCATGCCGATCTGGCGTGACAAGCTGTTCGCGCTGATGCACCGCAATGCCGCCCCGGCCACGGGCTTCTTCCGCATTCCGGGCAATCGGCTGGTCGAACTGGGTGCCCAGGTAGAGATCTGACTTCGTCAGATCTCTACCTGGGCTTCGTCCCGCGCTGTCGGCGTGCCCCTTTGAAACGCTGGCGCCCTCAGGCGCCCGCGTTCCGCGCATTCCACCTTATCCCCCCGCCTGTCGGCGCGCCCCCTTGAACAACAAGGGGGCTCCTGGGCTGCTGGATTCGGGGTGAGGCCATCCCCGGATTGCGTCATTTCCCGCATAATCTCCCAATGACAGAAGACCGCATCATCGGTGCTGCCGCCACCCGCGAGGATGACGCCGCCGACGCCAGCATCCGCCCCAAGCGCCTTGCCGATTACCTCGGCCAGGCGCCAGTGCGCGAGCAGATGGATATCTACATCCAGGCCGCCAAGGCCCGCGGCGATGCGCTGGACCACGTGCTGATCTTCGGCCCGCCGGGGCTGGGCAAGACCACGCTCAGCCACGTGATCGCCAACGAACTGGGTGTGGCCCTGCGCGTGACCTCCGGCCCGGTGATCGAAAAGGCCGGTGACCTGGCGGCGCTGCTGACCAACCTGCAGCCGCACGACGTGCTGTTCGTCGATGAAATCCACCGCCTGTCGCCCGTCGTGGAAGAGGTGCTGTACCCGGCGATGGAAGACTTCCAGATCGACATCATGATCGGCGAGGGCCCCGCGGCCCGCTCGATCAAGATCGACCTGCCGCCGTTCACCCTGATTGGCGCGACCACCCGTGCAGGCCTGCTCACCGCCCCCCTGCGCGACCGCTTCGGTATCGTCCAGCGGCTGGAGTTCTACAGTGCCGAAGAACTCACCCGGATCGTGCGCCGCTCGGCCTCCATCCTCGGCATCGACTGCACCGCCGATGGGGCAGGGGAAATCGCCCGGCGCTCGCGCGGTACCCCGCGCATCGCCAACCGGCTGCTGCGGCGGGTGCGCGACTACGCCCAGGTCAAGGCCGATGGACACATCGACCAGGCCGTGGCACAGGCAGCGATGGCGATGCTCAAGGTCGACCCGGAAGGCTTCGATGAGCTCGACCGGCGCTTCCTGCGCACCCTGGTGGACTACTTCGACGGTGGTCCGGTCGGGGTGGAATCGATGGCGGCGGCGCTGTCCGAAGAGCGCGGCACGCTGGAAGACGTGGTCGAACCCTTCCTGATCCAGCAGGGCTTCGTCGTGCGCACCGCGCGTGGCCGCATGGCCACGCAGCGTGCGTACAGGCACCTGGGGCTCAAACCCCGGACCCCGTCGGCCGACCTGTTCGCGGAGACCCCCGATGTCGATTGATCCCCGGTTCAGTTGGCCGACACGCATTTACTGGGAAGATACGGACGCAGGTGGCGTGGTTTACCACGCCCGCTACGTGGCCTTCATGGAACGGGCCCGCAGCGAATGGATGCGCGCGCTGGGTTTCGGCCAGGAGCGCATGCGCAGCGAACACGGCATGGTGTTCGCGGTGCGGGCGATGCAGATGGATTTCATCAAGCCGGCGCGGCTGGACGACGCGCTGGTGGTCACCGCCACGCTGGTGCAGTGCAAGCGCGCCAGCATGGTCTTCGCCCAGCAGGTGCTGCGCGATGGCCAGGCGCTGTTGACCGCACAGGTCAGGATCGCGGCGCTGGATGCGGAGTCCTTCCGCCCGCGTGGCATGGACGATGCGTTGCTGGCCGTGCTCAAACCCTACGAACAAACCGAATCCGCACTTTGAGGAACAACGGATGATCGCAATGCTTCTGGCCCTGCAGGCCACGGTGGTCGAGGCGCTGCCGCAGGATGTCACCGGCGCGGCCGCGGAGGCGGCCGTGCAGGCGTCGCGCAGCGGCATCAATTACTGGGAATTGATGACCAAGGCCAGCATCCCGGTCATCCTGATCGTGCTGCTGCTGCTGGCTGGCTCGCTGATCAGCTGGATCATCATCTTCCGCAAAGCGCGGGTCTTCTCGCAGGCCACCCGTGAGGCCGACGAGTTCGAGAACCGCTTCTGGTCCGGGGCCGACCTCGGCAAGCTGTACGCCGCGGCCACTGACCGCAACCGCAACGTCGGTGGCCTGGAAGCCATCTTCGAAGCCGGTTTCCGCGAATACACCCGCCTGCGCGACCGCCGCGGCCTGGATGGCCGCGCGTTGCTGGAAGGTGCCCAGCGCGCCATGCGCACTACCTACACCCGCGAAGTGGACCGGCTGGAGCGCAATCTGGAACTGCTGGCCAACATTGGCTCCACCGCACCCTACGTCGGCCTGGTGGGCACGGTGTTCGGCATCATGGTGACCATGCACGACATGATCAACAGTGGTGAGCAGGCAGGTATCGCATCGGTCGCCCCCGGTATATCCGAAGCGCTGTTCGCCACGGCGATCGGTCTGTTCGTGGCCATCCCGGCCGTATGGGCCTACAACCGCTTCACCACCCGGGTGGAGCGCATGGCCGTGCGTTTTGAAACCTTCGCCGACGAGTTCAGCTCGATCCTGCAGCGCCAGACCGGCGCCGACGACTGAGCCACGCCAGGGAGCCTGCCATGAGTGCAATTGGCCGCCGCAAGCGCCGCAAGCTCAAATCCGAGATCAACGTCGTGCCCTACATCGACGTGATGCTGGTGCTGCTGATCATCTTCATGGTCACCGCGCCGCTGCTGACGTTGAGCTTCGAAGTGGATCTGCCGCGCTCCAATGCGCGCGCGCTGGAAAGCCGCCAGGACCCGATCATCGTGTCGGTGCGCTTGGACGGCCAGCTGAGCCTGAAACTGCCCGACGATGACACGCCCACGCCCATGCCGGCCCCCGAGCTGCAGGCGCGCCTGGGCGCGATTGCCGCACAGGACAAGGGACTGCGGGTGATCGTGGCCGCCGACCGCGCCGTGGCCTACGAGAAAGTGGTCTCGGCGATGGACGTGATCAAGCGCGCCAACGTGGAAAAGGTTGGCCTGGCCACCGATGCACAGTGACGTCCTGCCGCCGCCGCGCGACAAGGAACCGGGCTGGGGGCTGCCGGTCGGTCTTGCCGTGCTCGTGCACCTGCTGGTGGCGCTGGTGTTCATCGTGGCGTGGCTGTGGTCGCCCCAGCGCAACACGGAGGCTGCCATCGGTGATCCTGCGGTTCAGGCCGAACTGGCCCTGAGCAGCGCCGAAGCGGCCGCTGCACGCCAGGCGCTGCGCCAGTCCGAGCGCCTGCCGGACCTGCCCGAGCCCATGCCCGAACCGCTGCCCGAGCCCGAGCCGGTGCCGGAAGACGCCATTCCGCCGCCGCAGCCGATTCCCGAACCGCGTCCGCAGGATGCGCCCACGCCGCAGCAACAGCAGGCGCAGGAGCGTATCGCCCAGCCGGACAAGGTCGATCAGGAAGCCGCCAACGCACTGGCCATTTCCGAGAAAAAGGCCAAGGAAGAGCAGGAGGCCAAGCGCCGCCAGGAGCAGATCGACCTGACCGAACGCAAGCGCCAGGAAGAAGCCGAACAGAAGGCACGGCTGGCCAAGCAGCAGGAGGCCGACGCGAAGAAGAAGCTGGCCGAGCAGCAGCGCCAGGCCAACGAAGCCAAGGCCGAGCAGGAACGGCAGCAGAAGATCGCCGAGATCCGCCGCAAGCGCGAAGCCGCTGAAAAAGAAGCCAGGCTGGCCGAACAGCGCCTGCGCCAGGTGGCTGCAGCGCGTAACGCCGCAGGCCAGGCGGCTGCTGGATCGACCGGGGCGGCGCAGCCAGCGGCGGGTGCCGGTGGCACCAGCGATGACCTGTCGGCCAAATATGCAGCGGCCATCCAGGCCAAGGTCCAGGACAGCTGGATCCGGCCTGACAATGTCGCGCCCGGCCAGCGCTGTCAGATCGTCATCACCCAGTTGCGCGGCGGCAAGGTGCTCGGCGCCAAGGTCAGTGGCAGCTGCCCCTACGATGAGGCCGGCAAGCGTTCGCTGGAAACCGCGGTGCTCAATGCCCAGCCCTTGCCCTATGCGGGTTTTGAGTCGGTCTTCAACCGTGAGCTGATCCTGAACTTCCGCGCCGATTGAGCGCGGCTGTTAACGGGCCGTGAGCTCCGGGGCGCGCCGGTGACTCGGATTTCACGCCCCTTTGGTTCATGATTGCGAAACCGTTCAATACCGTTCTGTTATCTCTCGCAGTGGTTTCCCCGACTGAGCTCTCCATGAAGAAGATGCCCCGCTGGTTGGTCGCGTTCGCGGCCCTGTTGTTGCCCCTGGCTGCGTTCGCGCAGCAGAAGGGCCTGGAAATCGACATCGTCGGTGGCCGCGTCTCGGCAACCCCGATCGCCGTCGTGCCGATGCCCTACGAGGGCTCCGCTTCGGCGCCGTCCACCGACGTGGCCGCCGTGGTGCGCGCCGACCTGGACCGCTCCGGCCAGTTCAGCACGCTGCCCGAAGCGCAGATCGTCGACAAGCCGACCCGCGGTGGGGACATCCAGTTCCCGACCTGGCGCGCTCTGAAGCAGAATTACATCGTGGTCGGCCGGGTGCTCGATGCTGGTGCCGGTGCGTACCGCGTCGAGTACGAACTGTATGACGTGCCGCGTGGCGAACGGCTGCTGGGCTTGGCGATGACCGCGCGCAGCAACGCCATGCGCGATGTCGCCCATCAGATGGCCGATGCCATCTATGAAAAGATCACCGGCGTGCGCGGCGCGTTCTGGACCCGCATCGCCTACATCACCGCCAGCGGCCGTGGCGATGCCATGCGCTATGCGCTGATGGTGGCCGATTCGGATGGTTTCAATCCGCAGACCATCGTGCGCTCGGCCGAGCCGCTGCTGTCGCCCTCGTGGAGCCCGGACGGCAGCAAGCTGGCCTATGTCAGCTTCGAGCGCGGCAATTCGGCCATCTACATCCAGAACATCGCTACCGGTGCCCGCGAGCTGGTCACCAGCTTCCGCGGCATCAACAGTGCGCCGGCGTTCTCCCCCGACGGCCGCCGCCTGGCGCTCACCCTGTCGCGCAGCGGCAACCCGGAAATCTATGCGATGGACCTGGCCAGCAAGCAGCTGACCCAGCTCACCAACCACTTCGCCATCGATACCGAGCCGACCTGGGCGCCGGACGGCAGCGCGATCTATTTCACCTCCGACCGCGGCGGTCGTCCGCAGGTGTACAAGGTGCCGGCCACCGGCGGCAGCTCCGAGCGCGTGACCTTCCAGGGCAACTACAACGCCAAGCCCTCGGTCTCCTACGATGGCAAGAAAGTGGTCGTGGCCCAGGGCTCCGGCAATACCTACAAGATTGCGATGATGGACAGTTCGCTGGGCTCCCCGCGTTGGAGCACCCTGTCCACCGGATCGCTGGATGAGTCGCCGAGCTTCGCGCCGAATGCGAGCATGGTGCTGTATGCCGCCCGTGAGGGTGGTCGTGGCGTGTTGTACGCGGTTTCGGCCGATTCCCGCGTACGCCAACGCCTGGTGCTTGCCGATGGGGATGTGCGTGAGCCCGCATGGTCGCCCTACCGTACCAAGCGCTAAAAGAGTGTTAATATTTTCGCGGATTCATCACCCTGATCGGCCTAGGAGCCACAAAGGTATTGCCATGAACAAGACCACCCAAGTTCTGCTTGTTTCCCTGCTGTCCGTGGCCGTCCTGGCCGGTTGTTCCAAGAAGGTGAAGGAAGAGCCGGCTGCGCCGGTCGATACCGGCACCGGCACCACCCAGCCGACCGCCCCGACCACCTCGGGTCTGTACGGCCCGGGCGACCTGGACACCGACGCCTGCCTGCGCCAGCGCGTTGTCTACTTCGACCTGGACCAGGATTCGGTCAAGCCGGAGTTCCAGGCCATCATGGCCTGCCACGCCAAGTACCTGCGTGATCGTCCGTCCTCGCGCATCACGCTGCAGGGCCACACCGACGAACGCGGCAGCCGCGCCTACAACCAGGCCCTGGGTGAGCGTCGTGGCAACGGCGTCAACTCGGCCCTGCAGGGCAACGGTGGTTCGGCTTCGCAGCTGACCGTCGTGTCCTACGGCGAAGAGCGTCCGGTCTGCACCGA
>DALZLW010000146.1:0-9757 GCA_032007425.1 Stenotrophomonas sp. | reverse complement strand
CCCGGTCAGCGGCGCCGCGCCCGGCTGCACCGGCGGACGTGCGGCCAGCTCAGTGGCACGTTCGGCCTGCGCCTGCTGGAACTGATCCTGCTGCAGCAGCAGCGCCTGCTTGAGCGACTGCAGCTCGGCTTCCAACTGCTGGATGCGTGCATCCTGCTCTGATTCCTTGCCCGATTGGGCCAGTGCGGTACCTGGCAATGCCAAGGCAACCAGGATCGCGCAGGCCAACGGCATGCGCTTGATGGCAACGGATGAAGCCATGCTTCCCTCCCAGGAACATGTAGTGGTGGTTGCCGTGGCACCGGAATGGCGCCACGGGGTTCAACGCGTGTGGCTCACGCGCCAGCCGAGGACGCTTCCCCGTCCTCGCGCAGTACGGCCACGGCTTTGATTTCGATGATGTAACCCGGTTGCCCGCACAACATGTGCGCGCCGATGGCCGTCCAGGCCGGGTACTGCCCGCTGAAATAGCGGTCACGCACCTGCATGAACAACGGCAGGTCACGCATGTCGGTATGCCACGTGGTCAGGTCCACCACTTCGTCCATCCGGGCGCCGGCGGCGGCCAGCACCGCGCGCAGGTTGTCGAACGCCTGGACCATCTGTGCTTCGCGCCCTTCCACCAGTTGCATGTGCGCGTCGCGGCCGATCTGCCCGGACACGTAGACCGTGCGCCCGACCTTGACCGCTGGCGCGTAGTGCATGTCCTGCAGGACCTTCTCCATGCCCGGTGGCACGATCATTTCGCGGTCGCTCATTGCAGTGTCCTCATACCCGTTCAATGGCCAGGGCCAAGCCCATGCCCACGCCGATGCACAGGCTGGCCAGCCCGCGGCGGCCGTTGCCCGCTTCCAACTGATGGGCCAGGGTCATCGCCAGCCGCGCGCCACTCATGCCCAGTGGGTGGCCCAGCGCGATCGCACCGCCATTGGCGTTGACCTGCGGAGCATCATCAGCAAGACCCAACCCACGCATGACCGCCAGCGCCTGGCTGGCGAAGGCTTCATTGAATTCGATGGCGTCGAAGTCATCGATCTGCAGGTCCAGCCTGTCCATCAGCCGGCGACTCGCCTCGATCGGGCCGATGCCCATCACGCGCGGTTCCACGCCGGCCGCGGCCATGCCGAGTATGCGCGCGCGTGGGCGCAGGCCATGGCGTTTGATCGCCGCTTCATCAGCGATGACCAACGCGGCCGCACCGTCGTTGATGCCTGATGCATTGCCGGCGGTGACCGTGCCGTCGTCGAACAGGGGCCGCAGCCGTGCCAACGCGGCCCAGTTGGCGTCGGCGCGCGGATGCTCATCGACGCTGATGTCCACGTCCGGACGGCGACCACCGCCGGCGATGTGCACCGGCACGATTTCCTCGGCGAAGAAGCCGCGCGCCTGTGCAGCCTGGGTGCGCTGCTGGCTGCGCAGGGCAAACGCATCCTGGTCATGGCGGCTGACCTGGTACTGGCTGGCCACGTTCTCGCCGGTGCGCGGCATGGTCTCGGTGCCGTACATCTTTTCCAGCTTCGGGTTGACGAAACGCCAGCCCATCGTGGTGTCTTCCAGCTGCTGGCCACGGCCAAACGATGCCTCTGGCTTGCCCATCACGAACGGCGCACGGCTCATCGACTCCACGCCGCCGGCAATGGCCAGCGACATTTCGCCACAACGGATCGCGCGGGCTGCATGACCGACCGCTTCCAACCCGGAGGCACACAGGCGGTTGACGGTCACGCCCGGCACCTGCACCGGCAGGCCAGCCAGCAGGGCACTCATGCGCGCGACGTTACGGTTGTCCTCGCCGGCCTGGTTGGCACAGCCCAGCACCACCTCGTCGATCAATGATGGATCCAGGTCGGGATTGCGTGCCAGCAGCGCGCGCAGCGGCAGCGCGGCCAGGTCATCGGCGCGGACACCTGCCAATGCGCCGCCATAGCGGCCGATCGGCGTACGTACGGCATCACAGATGAAGGCCTCGCTCATGCAGCCACCTCCACGCCTTCACGCAACGACAGGCCCAGCAGGCGTTCGATGTCCTCCACGCCGAAGCCGTCCACCAGCTCCAGCACCCGCGCGCCCTCGCGTCCCACGGCAAAGACACCATGATCGGTGTAGACGCGCGAGACACAGCCGATGCCGGTCAGCGGATAGCTGCACGCACGCACCAGCTTGCCCTCGCCCTGGCGGGTCAGCAGGTCCATCATCACGAACACCTGCTTGGCCCCGATGGCCAGATCCATGGCCCCACCCACGGCGGGAATCGCGCCGGCTTCGCCGGTGCTCCAGTTGGCCAGGTCACCGCGCTGTGACACCTGGAATGCGCCAAGCACGCAGATGTCGAGGTGACCGCCGCGCATCATCGCGAACGAGTCGGCATGGTGGAAATAGCAGCCGCCGGTGCGCAGCGTCACCGGCTGCTTGCCGGCATTGATCAGGTCCGGATCCTCGGCGCCGGCGGCAGGTGCGGGCCCCATGCCGAGCAGGCCGTTCTCGCTCTGCAGGAAGATCTCTTTGTCGGCCGGCAGGTAATTGGCGACCTGGGTCGGCAGGCCGATCCCCAGGTTTACGTAAGCGCCTTCGGGAATGTCACGGGCAACGCGACGGGCGATCTGGTCGCGGGTGAGCAGGGCCATCAGTTCACCTCCACGGAAACCACGCGCTGCACGAAGATTCCCGGCGTGACGACATGTTCGGGATCCAACGCCCCCAGCTCCACCACTTCATCCACCTGCACGATGGTGGTGGTGGCGGCCATGGCCATGATCGGGCCGAAATTGCGCGCGGTCTTGTTATAGACCAGGTTGCCCCAGCGATCGCCGCGGCTGGCCTTGATCAAGGCGAAGTCCGCACGCAACGGCAGTTCGAGCACGTATTCGCGGCCTTCGATGTGGCGGGTTTCCTTGCCGGCCGCCAGTTCGGTGCCGAACCCGGTCGGGGTGAAGATCGCGCCCAGCCCTGAACCTGCCGCATGGATGCGTGCGGCCAGGTTGCCCTGCGGTACCAGCTCCAGCGCTACTTCACCGGCCTGGTAGGCCGCATCGAAATGGTGCGAGTCCGATTGCCGCGGGAATGAGCAGACCACCTTGCGCACGCGCTTGTTGGCGATCAGTGCGGCCAGCCCACTGTCCCCGTTGCCGGCGTTGTTGTTGACGATGGTCAGGTCGCGCGCGCCCTGTGCGATCAACGCATCGATCAAGGCATCGGGCATGCCGGCGCGGCCGAAGCCCCCGATCATCACCGTGGCACCGTCGTGGATATCCCGAACGGCGTCCTGGCAGGTCGCGATGGTCTTGTCGATCACGGCGCAGCCTCGTGCAGCGGGTGGGAAGCGGGCGTTGTGGGCATTACGGACTCCTGCAGTAAGACGGGTGATGCGGGGGAGGAACAGGTTCAGGCGCGTGCCGACGGCGCAGCCGCAGCGACACGACGACGCCTGCGCAGCAGCAGGTAGGCCGCCATGCCGAACAACAGGCTCCAGAACGCCGCGCCGAGCCCGAACAACGACATGCCCGACGCGGAAACGATGAAGGTCACCAGCGCCGCATCGCGGTCATCAGGCACGGCGACGGCGGCGCTGAGCGCATTGGCGATAGTGGGGAACAGGGCCAACCCGGCCAAGGTGGCGATCAGTTCCTTGGGCAGGGTGCCGAACAGCGCCAGTACGGTGCCGGCGAAACAGCCGAGCAACAGGTAGGCGATGCCTCCGGAGACGCCAGCGACGTAGCGCTTGCCCGGATCATCGTGGGCCTCCGGACCGGTGCACATCGCCGCGGTCACCGCAGCCAGGTTCAGGCCATGGCAACCGAATGGTGCAAGCAGTGCCGAACCCACGGCCGACCAGGCCACCAGCGGACCCGCTGGCGGATGCGCATAGCCACTGCTGCGCAGCAAGGCGATGCCCGGCATGAACTGGCCAGTGAGTGCCACCACCACCAGTGGCAGCGCGATGTTGACCACGGCCTGCCATTCGAAGCGCGGCGTGACCCACGTCGGCAAGGTGATGGCCAGCGCCGGCAGGCCACCGCCTACCTTGCCCGCCGCCAGGGCCACGATGATGCCGATCGCCAGCACCAGCACCACCGCATAACGCGGGAACAGGCGCCGCCCGACGAAGAACCCGGCAAACATCGCCAGCACCATCACCGGTTGCGCCTGCATGCCGACGAACAACTGGGTGGCAAACCCGAACAGTATCCCGGCCAGCATCGCCGCCGGGATCGCCGGCGGCAGCTTGGCGACGATGCGGTCGAACACACCGGACACGCCGACCAGTGCGATCACCACGCTGGCCACGATGTAGGCGCCCACCGCCACTGCGAACTCCACGGTGGGCAGCAGGCTGACCAGCAGCACCGAGCCAGGGATCGACCAGGCGATCACCACCGGCACGCGGTACAGCAGGCTGAGCATCACCCCCAGCACGCCACTGCCGATGGCGATGGCCCACACCCACGAGGCCAACTGTGCCTGCGGCAGGCTGGCCGCCGCCTGGAAGATGATCACCAGCGGCCCGGCGAAGGACACCAGGGTGGCCAGGATGCCGGCCAGGATGGCCGGCAACGAGGCATCGCGGACGAGCTGGCGCAGGTCCATGGTCGCGCTCAGGTGCCGCTGGCCACGGCCACCCGGGCCGGTGCCGCGGCGCGGCGATTGACCACCGCGAAGGCGATCATGGCCAGGGTGGACACCGCGGCGGGAATGGCGAACACCAGGAAGCTGTCCTGCAGCGGCATCTCACGGGCCAGCAGCACCCCGCCCAGGGTCGGGCCGACGATGGCGCCGACACGGCCGATCCCCGACGCCCAGCCCAGGCCAGTGGAACGCACCGACATGTTGTACAGCTGCGCCACGCTGGCATACAGCAGGATCTGCGTGCCGATGGTGGTGGCGCCGGCCACGAACACCAGCGAGAACAGGATCACCGGCGCCGGGTTGAAGCCGATCAGCGCGATGGACGCCGTGGCGGCGGCGAAGTAACCGATCACCACCTTGGGCAGGCCGAAGCGGTCACCCAGCCAGCCTCCCGCGATGGCCCCGGCCATGCCGCCGAAGTTAAGCGAGAACAGGGTGAGCAGGCTGGCCTTCTCCGCATAGCCCGCTTCCTGCATCACCTTGGGCAACCACGAGCTCAGCAGGTAGACCAGCAGCAGGCAGCAGAAGAAGGACACCCACAGCATCAACGTGCGGGCACTGCGGTCATGGCGGAACAGCTCGGCCACCGATGCGGTGGCGCCCTTGGTTTCGGTGAACACAAGGGTGTCCTGCGCGCCCATCGACCGCCCGGCTTCCAGCTTGGCGAAAATGCGCCGCGCTTCGTCCTGGCGGCCGCTGCGGACCAGGAAGCCCAGCGATTCGGGCAGGCGCCACAGGATCAGCGGCAGCGCCAGCAGCGGCACCGCCGCCACCCAGAACATCGGCTTCCAGCCCAGCACCGGGATCATCCAGATGCCCAGCCCCGCCGCGACCATGCCGCCAACCGAGTAGCCACTGAACATCAGCGCCACCATGGTGCCGCGCAGGCGCTTGGGGGCGTATTCGTTCATCAGCGCCACGGCGTTTGGCATCAGGCCACCGCAGCCCAGGCCGGCCAGGAAGCGCAGCGCCTTGAACTGTTCCGGGCTGTTGGCGAAGCCGGTGAAAATGGTCGCCACGGTGAACATCAGGAAGCTGATGGCGATGCCCTTGCGACGGCCGATGCGATCGGCCAGCGGACCGAACACCAGCGCGCCGAACATCATCCCGAACAACGCCCAGGCCTGCAGCGCGCCAGCCTCCGGTTTGGACAAGCCCCATTCCTTGATCAGGGTCGGCAGCACCGTGCCGGCGACGAACACGTCGTAGCCATCCACGATCAACAACAGGCCGCACAGGGCGACCACGGACCACTGGAAACCGCCGAAGCGGGCCTTGTCGATTGCCTCACTTACATCGATGCTGCGCATGAGCTCCCTCCCAGGATGTGCACTGCGTTGTGGGCGGACACAGGCGTGGCCGCGAAGGTGTGAAGCGGGAAAACGTGGAACTCAGCCGAGGTCGCCACCGGCGACCGGCAGGATGGAGCCGGTGATGTAGGCCGCCTCGTCGGAGGCCAGGAACAGGATGGGGGCCACCTGCTCGTCAATGGTTGCGTAGCGCTTGAGGAAGGAGGAATCGGTGACCTGCTGCACCACCTGCGCCATCCACGCCTGTTCCTGCGCGGTATCGCCCTCGGCATTGCGCGGTATACGCCGCGGCGGTGCACTGGTACCGCCCGGCGCCGTGGCGACCACGCGGATGTTGTGTGCGGCGTACTCCATGGCCAGCGACTGGGTCACCGCATTGATGCCGCCCTTGGCCGCCGAGTACGGTACGCGGTGGATGCCCCGGGTGGCGTTGGAAGACACGTTGACGATGGTGCCGGCACCCGCCTGCAGCAGGTGCGGCAACACCGCATGGCAAGCGTACAGGGTGGGCATCAGCGAGCGTCGGATCTCCGCATCGATCTGCGCCGGCTCGAACTCGGCATAGGGGCGCATGCGGATGGCGCCCCCCACGTTGTTCACCAGCACGTCGATGCGGCCGAAGGTTTCCACGGCGAACGCCATTGCCGCCGCCGCCCCCGCATGCGTTTCCAGATCGGCATTGAAGGCCGCCGTTCGCGCACCGGTGGCCTCGGCGATTTCCACGGCCACATCGCCGACGAAATCCGCCCGGTCCACCAGCAGCACCTGCGCGCCTTCATTGGCAGCACGCTCGGCGACACCGCGGCCAATACCCTGCGCTGCCCCGGTGACGACCATGACCTTGCCCTGGAAACGGCTCATGCCGCGCGCTCCTGCGCCGGCTGGCTCGGGGTGAACTTCTCATAGTGGAAGCTCGCAGGACGCACGCCCACCTCGTCAAGATGCCTGCGCACCGCATCCACCATCGGCGGTGGACCGCACAGATAGATGTCCACGTCACCTTCGTTGAGCGCGCCATCGGGCAGGTGCTGGGTAACCCAACCCGTGCGCGCGTGCGAGGACGCGGCATCGGCCACTACCGTGGTCACCGTGAGGGTCGGCATGCGGGCAGCCAGCGCTTGCAGTTCCTCCACCAGCACCAGGTCGGCATCACGGGTCACGCCATACACCAGGTGGATCGTCGGCAGGTCCACACGACCTTCCAGCACACGCAACATCGACAGGAACGGTGCCAGGCCGGTACCACCGGCCAGCATCAGCAGCGGACGCTGCACGTCACGCAGGTAGAAGCTGCCCAGCGGACCGGTCACTTCGACCTGGGTGCCCGCCTCGGCGCGGTCCAGCCAGCTGCTCATCAGCCCACCCGGTACCCGCTTGATCAGGAACTCCAGCCGCGTCGAGCCAGGCACCGAACTGAAGGAGTAGGAGCGGTGCTGGCCACTGCCAGGCACGCCGATGTTGACGTACTGCCCCGGCAGGAACACCGGGGCATCGCCGCCGACATCCAGCTCCAGGACCACCGCCGCATCGCCGTGGGAGACCGTCGACGCCACGGTGGCCTGGAAGCTGGCATGGCCGGTCTTGCACAGCGTGGACGCCACCGGGATGGAGAGCACGCAGTCACTGGACGGCACCATCTGGCAGGTCAGCACCAGGCCGCTGTCCGCTTCGTCACTGGTCAGCGCATCGTCGATGTAATCATCGCCCATGTCATAGCGGCCGGACTCGGCGCGGCACTTGCAGGTGCCGCAGACGCCGTCCGAACAATCCATCGGCAGGTTGATGCGCTGGCGGAACGCCGCGTCAAGGACCTTCTCCCCGTCCTTGCAGTCGATGAAGCGGGTCACCCCGTCCTCGAAGTTCAGTGCGATGCGGTAACTCATGGTGTGTCCTCCTGCTGGGCCCGTCAGACGTGGTAGACGTCGATGACCTGGCGGATGTAATCGTTCTTCAACACGATCTTCTTGTCGCTGATCAGGTAGCCCTCGCCTTCGCGGCGCAGGGTGACGAAGCAGGTCCCGAAGAACTGGTCGTCCACCTTGTAACGATGATTCAGGGTGAGGAAGTTGTAGCGGATGTCCACTTCGTCCTCGCGCTGGGCGAGGATTTCGATGTTGCTGATGTTGTGGCTGGTGCGCGGTTCCGGCGTGGATGCGCCCGAGCGTTCGGTCTTGATGCGGAACACGCGGTCTTCCAGACCATCACGGTTTCCGTAATAGATCAGCGAGATCTCCGAATGCGGATCATCGGTGGTCTGGTCGTCGTCATCCCACGAAGGCATCCAGTAACGGACATCGGTGGCATACAGCTCAAGCCACGCATCCCACTGGCGGTCGTCGAGCAGGCGGGCTTCGCGATACAGGAACGCGGCAATACTGGGCAATTCGTGCGACATCACTTGTCTCCACCCACTTCCAGTGCACGCGCGGCACGCATGGCCTTGGCCCAATACTCGTGCTGGCACACGAACAGGCCTTCGTCTTCGCTGCGCTCACCACTCACCAGCGGGGTGATGCCCAGGCGCCTGGCGTTCTCATCCGGCCCCTTGATCCACAGCGGTGCGCCGCGGCTGAGGTCATTCCAAGCCGCCGCGGTGCCGGCATAACCGACCTGGCAGGCACGGAACTCTTCCAGGTCATCGGCGGTGCCCATGCCCGACACGTTGAAGAAGTCTTCGTACTGGCGGATGCGGGTGGCGCGGTCCTCGGCGCTCTCGCCCTTGATGCCGAAGCAATAGATGGTGATCTCGGTCTTGTCCACGCTGATCGGGCGGGTAACCCGGATCTGGGTGGAGAACTGGTCCATCAGGTAGACATTGGGATACAGGCACAGGTTGCGGGTCTGGCTGACGATCAGCTGGGCCTTTTCTTCGCCCACGCGCGCGGCGATTTCCTCGCGGCGGTCCCACACCGGGCGCACTTCCGGGTTCAGCGAGTTGGTCCACAGCAGGATGTGGCCATTCTCGAAACCGTAGACGCCGCCGACGCTCTTGCTCCAGCCGTTGGCATCCACCGCCTTGGTACCGGTTTCCTTGCGCCGGCCCATGGTCGCCGAGTAGTTCCAGTGCACGCTGCTGACGTGGTAACCGTCGCAGCCGTTTTCCATCTGCAGCTTCCAGTTGCCGTCGTAGATGTAGGACGAGTTGCCGCGCAGCACTTCCAGGCCATCCGGCGCCTGGTCGACGATCTGGTCGATGATGGCGATGGTTTCACCCAGGTGCTCTTCCAGCGGCAGCACGTCTTCGCTCAGGCTGCCGAACAGGAAGCCGCGGTAGTTCTGGAACTTCGCCACGCGCTTGAGATCGTGCGAACCGGCCTGGGCGAACTGCGGTGGGTACTCGGTGGTCTTCTCGTCCTTCACCTTGAGCAGCTTGCCGGTGTTGCTGAACGTCCAGCCATGGAACGGGCAGGTGAAACTGCCCTTGTTGCCATGCTTGCGCCGGCACAGCATCGCACCGCGGTGCGCACACGCGTTGATCACCGCGTGCAGCTCGCCGGTCTTGTCACGGGTGATGACCACCGGCTGGCGGCCGATCCACGTGGTGAAGTAATCGTTGTTGTTGGGGATCTGGCTTTCGTGCGCCAGGTAGACCCAGTTGGATTCGAAGATGTGGCGCATCTCCAGCTCGAACAGGTCTTCGTTGGTGAAGATGTCGCGGCGGCAGCGGAAGATGCCCGCCTCGGGGTCATCCTGCAGCGCATTGGCCAGCAGTTCATCAATATCGGTGGCTCGCTCGATGATCGAGGACATGGCTTCTCCCTGGGCGCCGGGGCCGGCGCGGCTTGGTGTTCGGGGCGTGGCTGCCGCGGCCGGCGCTGCGTGGG
>DALZLW010000145.1:0-9798 GCA_032007425.1 Stenotrophomonas sp. | reverse complement strand
GAGTTCGCCTGGGGCACCAACATGGACCAGGCCAGCCTGGAGGTGCGCGACAAGATGGAAGCGCTCAACCTGCCGCTGGAAGCCAAGGCACCGGTGCTGCTGCGCTTCAATCCGTCCACCGAGCCGATCATGCGCCTGGTGTTGGCCAGCAAGGTCGAGCCGGCGACGGATGTCGATGCCGTGCGCGTGCTCACCGGCCTGCGTCGCTATGCAGACGAAGACTTGAAGAAGAAGCTGGAACCGGTGACCGGCGTGGCCGCCGTGAAGGTGGGCGGCGGCCTGGAAGATGAGATCCAGGTGGACATCGACCAGCAGAAGCTGGCCCAGCTCAACCTGCCCATCGATACGGTGATCCAGCGCCTCAAGGAAGAGAACATCAACATCTCGGGCGGACGCCTGGAAGAGGGTGCGCAGCGTTACCTGGTGCGCACCGTCAATCAGTTCGCCAACATCGAGGAAATCCGCAACCTGCTGATCACCGCGCAGTCCTCGACCGGCAGCGCCGCCGATTCGGCGATGCAGCAGATGTATGCCATCGCCGCCGCCACCGGCTCGGATGCGGCCATCGCCGCGGCCTCGGCGGCACAGTCCGCTTCATCCGGCGGTGCTTCATCGGTGGTGGCCAACGGCGTACCGGTGCGGCTCAAGGACGTGGCCACGGTCCGCCAGGGCTACAAGGAGCGCGAGGCGATCATCCGCCTGGGCGGGCGTGAAGCAGTCGAACTGGCGATCTACAAGGAAGGCGACGCCAACACCGTTGCCACCGCCAAGGCCCTGCGCACGCGGCTGGAACAGATCAAGGGCAGCTTCCCGGGCGATGCCGAGTTGACGACCATCGAGGACCAGTCCCGCTTCATCGAACACGCGATCGCCGACGTCAAGAAGGACGCCGTGATCGGCGGCCTGCTGGCCATCCTGATCATCTTCCTGTTCCTGCGTGATGGCTGGAGCACCTTCGTCATCAGCCTTTCGTTGCCCGTCTCGATCATTGCCACGTTCTTCTTCATGGGGCAGTTCGGGCTGAGCCTGAACGTGATGTCGCTGGGCGGGCTGGCGCTGGCCACGGGCCTGGTGGTGGACGATTCCATCGTTGTCCTGGAAAGCATCGCCAAGGCACGTGAGCGCGGCCTGGGCATCCTGCAGGCAGCGATCACCGGCACCCGTGAAGTCAGCATGGCGGTGGTGGCCTCCACCCTGACCACCATCGCCGTGTTCCTGCCGCTGGTGTTCGTCGATGGCATCGCCGGCCAGTTGTTCCGCGACCAGGCACTGACGGTGGCCATTGCCATCGCCATTTCGCTGCTGGTCTCGATGACCCTGATTCCCATGCTCAGCTCGCTGAAAGGGCGGCCGCCGCTGGCGTTCCCCGAAGAAGCGGCGACCACCCCGTGGCAGCCGCGCAGCCGCTGGCTCAAGCCAGTGGCCGGCGGACGCCGTGGGGCCTTGGCCGTCGTGCGCTGGTCCTTCTTCGCCGTCGCCTGGTTGGTGGTCCGTGGCTGGCGTGGGTTGGTGGCCGTGGTGGCACCGGTGATGCGCAAGGCCAGCGATCTGGCGATGAAGCCTTATGCAGGCGCGGAGCGCGGCTACCTGCGCCTGCTGCCCAGCGCGCTTGCCCACCCGGGCAAAGTGCTGGCGGCAGCCGCGCTGGCCTTCGTGGGCAGCATGGCGCTGGTGCCGATGCTCGGTGCCGACCTGATTCCGCAGTTGGCGCAGGACCGTTTTGAAATGACTGCCAAGCTGCCGGCGGGCACGCCGCTGCGGCAGACCGATGCGCTGGTGCGGAAGATCCAGCAGGCCCATGGCGAGGATCCGGCCATCGCCTCGTTGTATGGGGTCAGCGGTAGCGGCACCCGGCTGGATGCCAGCCCAACGGAAAGTGGCGAGAACATCGGCAAGCTCACCGTGGTGATGGCCGGCGGCGGCAACAGCCGCACCGAGGCGGCGATCACCGAGCGCCTGCGCAAGACCCTGGCTGACCAGCCCGGCGTGCAGGTGGACTTCGCCCGCCCGGCGCTGTTCAGTTTCTCCACGCCGCTGGAAATCGAGCTCAGTGGCCAGGATGCGCTGGCATTGGAACAGGCCGGCCAGCGTCTTGCCGCATTGCTGCGCGGCAATCCGCACTACGCCGACGTGAAGTCCACCGTGGAAGAGGGCTTCCCGGAAATCCAGATCCGCTTCGACCAGGAACGTGCCGGTGCACTTGGCCTGACCACCCGGCAGATCGCCGATGTGGTGGTCAAGAAGGTGCGCGGCGACGTAGCGACGCGTTACAGCTTCCGTGATCGCAAGATCGACGTGCTGGTCCGCGCCCAGGAAAGCGACCGTGCCAGCGTGGACAGCATCCGCCGCCTGATCGTGAACCCGGGCAGCAACCGCCCGGTCACCCTGGAAGCCGTGGCTGACGTGGTGGCGACCACCGGGCCGAGCGAGATCCATCGCGCCGACCAGACCCGGGTGGCGGTGGTCTCGGCGAACCTGCGCGACATCGATCTGGGCGCGGCGATGGTCGAGGTCCGGTCCATGGTGGCCGAACACCCGCTGGGTGCCGGCGTCGGCCTGCACATCGGCGGCCAGGGCGAAGAGTTGGCCGAGTCCGCACGCTCGCTGCTGTTCGCCTTCGGGCTGGCCATCTTCCTGGTGTACCTGGTGATGGCCTCGCAGTTCGAATCGCTGCTGCACCCGTTCGTCATCCTGTTCACCATTCCGCTGGCGCTGGTTGGCGCGGTGCTGGCACTGCTGGTGACCGGAAAGCCGATTTCCGTGGTGGTGTTCATCGGCCTCATCCTGCTGGTGGGCCTGGTGACCAAGAATGCGATCATCCTGATCGACAAGGTCAACCAGCTGCGCGAGGCCGGCGTGGCCAAGCACGAAGCCCTGGTGGAGGGCGCGCGCTCGCGGCTGCGTCCCATCATCATGACCACGTTGTGCACGCTGTTCGGCTTCCTGCCGTTGGCGGTGGCGATGGGCGAGGGCGCCGAAGTGCGCGCGCCGATGGCCATCACCGTGATCGGCGGACTGCTGGTGTCCACGCTGCTGACCCTGCTGGTGATCCCAGTGGTGTATGACCTGATGGACCGTCGTGGTGATGCCTACTACCGCACCCGCGGACGTGCGCTCGAAGGTGGCCAGGGGCAAGACGTTGCAAGCCAGGGAGAGCCGGCATGAGTGTCGCCGAGTTCTCGATCCGGCGTCCCGTCACCACCATCATGTGCTTTGTATCGCTGGTGGTGGTTGGCTTGATCGCGTCCTTCCGGCTGCCGCTGGAAGCCCTGCCGGATATCTCCGCACCCTATCTGTTCGTGCAGATCCCCTATACGGGCTCCACGCCGGAAGAAGTGGAGCGGACCCTGGTGCGGCCGGTGGAGGAAGCGCTGGCGACGATGACCGGGATCAAGCGCATGCGTTCTTCGGCGACCGCCGAGAGCGCCGGCATCTTCATCGAGTTCCGTGACTGGGACCGCGACATCGCCATCGCGGCATCGGAGGCGCGCGAGCGCATCGATGCGATCCGCAGCGACCTGCCCGACGACCTGCAGCGGTACAACGTGTTCAAGTGGTCCAGCAGTGACGAGCCGGTGCTGAAGGTGCGGCTGGCCAGCACCACCGACCTCACCGCGGCCTACGACATGATCGACCGCGAGTTCAAGCGTCGCCTGGAACGCATCCCCGGCGTCGCCCGCGTGACAATTTCCGGCGCACCGCCCAACGAGGTGGAGATCGCCATCGATCCCAATCGCCTCAATGCCCATGGGCTGAGCATCAACGAACTCAGCACCCGGCTGCGCACGCTCAACTTCTCGGTGTCGGCCGGGCAGATCGACGATGACGGCCAGCGCGTGCGCATACAGCCGGTGGGCGAAATCACCGATCTGCAGGAGCTGCGCGATCTGGTGATCAACGCAAAGGGCCTGCGCCTGGGGGACATCGCCGATGTACGGCTCAAGCCCAGCCGCATGAACTACGGCCGCCGCCTGGACGGTAATCCGGCCATCGGCCTGGACGTCTACAAGGAGCGCAGCGCCAACCTGGTGCAGGTCTCGCGTGCCTCGCTCGACGAAGTGGAGGCGATCCGCGCCCAACCCTCGATGCGCGACGTGCAGATCAAGGTGATCGAGAACCAGGGCGAGACGGTGACGTCGTCGCTGCTGGAACTGGCCGAAGCCGGTGCGGTGGGACTGATCCTTTCGGTCACGGTGCTGTTCTTCTTCCTGCGCCACTGGCCATCCACCTTGATGGTGACGCTGGCGATCCCGATCTGCTTCATCATCACCCTGGGCTTCATGCATTTTGCCGGGGTGACGCTCAACATCCTGACCATGATGGGCCTGCTGCTGGCGGTCGGCATGCTGGTGGACAACGCGGTGGTGGTGGTGGAAAGCATCTACCAGGAGCGCGAGCGGATGCCGGACCAGCCGGTACGGGCGGCGCTGCTGGGCACCCGCAACGTGGCCATCGCCTTGAGCGCCGGCACGCTGTGCCATTGCATCGTGTTCGTGCCCAACCTGTTTGGTGAGACGAACAACATCAGCATCTTCATGGCGCAGATCGCGATTACCATTTCGGTTTCGCTGCTGGCCTCGTGGCTGGTGGCCATCAGCCTGATCCCGATGCTGTCGGCGCGCATGGCCATGCCCAGGCAGATCCACGCGCAGACCGGGATGATCGCCGCGCTGCAACGGCGTTATGCCCGCCTGCTGGACTGGAGCCTGCGCCACCGCGGCTGGAGCGTGCTCGGCATCGCACTGGTGATCGCCGTCAGCCTGGTGCCCATGAAGCTGACCAAGGTCGACATGTTCGGTGGCGAGGGCGGCAAGACGGTCTATATCGGCTACCAATGGAAGAGCGCCTTTACACACCGGCAGATGTCCGACGAAGTGCAGCGGGTGGAAGCGTGGTTGGACACCCAGCGCGAAGCGCTGCACATCGAGCAGGTGTATTCCTGGTACAGCGAAGACGAAGGCAGCTCGACGGTGGTGACCATCGACCCGGCCCACGTCAAGGACATCAAGGCCATCCAGGAACAGATGCGCAAGCAGTTGCCGCGCTCGGCGCGCGCTGACTACTTCATCAGCGGGCAGGGTGGCGACCAGGGCGGCAGCACGCAGACCGTGCAGGTGCAGCTGGTCGGCGATTCCAGCAGCGTGCTCAAGGAACTGGGCGATGAGGTGCTGCCAATGCTGGCGCGGCGCAGCGAACTGCGTGACGTGCGCATCGACAACGGTGAGAAGGGCAGTGAGCTGGCGGTGCGGGTCGATCGCGAGCGTGCGGCGGCGTTCGGCTTCAATGCCGAGGAAGTCGCCAGTTTCGTCGGCCTGGCCTTGCGCGGGGCGCCCTTGCGCGAGTTCCGCCGCGGTGACAACGAAGTGCCGGTGTGGGTGCGCTTCGCCGGTGCCGAGCAAAGCAGCCCGGAAGACCTGGCTGGTTTCACCGTGCGCACGCCGGATGGACGCAGCGTGCCGCTGCTGAGCCTGGTCGTGGTGGATATGCGGCCCACGGCCACCCAGATCGGTCGCAGCAACCGGCAGACCACCTTGACCCTCAAGGCGTCTCTGCCCGACAAGGTCACTGCACCGGAGGGACGCAAGGCCATCGAGGAAGTGCTCAAGCCGATGAGCTTCCCGGCCGGGTATGGCTACAGCTTCGACGGCGGCGACTACGGCAACGATGACGATGCCATGCAGCAGATGATGGTCAACCTGTTGCTGGCGCTGGTGATGATCTACGTGGTGATGGCGGCGGTATTCGAGTCGCTGCTGTTCCCGGCGGCGATCATGAGCGGGGTGCTGTTCTCGATCTTCGGGGTGTTCTGGTTGTTCTGGCTGACCGGCACATCGTTCGGCATCATGTCCTTCATCGGCATCCTGGTCCTGATGGGCGTGGTGGTGAACAACGGCATCGTGATGATCGAGCACATCAACAACCTGCGCCGGCGCGGCATGCCGCGCACCCAGGCACTGGTGGAGGGCTCACGCGAACGCCTGCGGCCGATCATGATGACGATGGGCACGGCGATCCTGGCAATGGTGCCGATTTCGCTGGCGAGCACGCAGATGTTCGGCGACGGGCCGCCGTACTACCCGATGGCGCGTGCGATTGCCGGCGGGCTGGCATTTTCCACGGTGGTCAGCCTGTTGTTCCTGCCGACCATCTATGCGGTGCTCGATGACATGAGCAATGGTGCGGCGCGCCTGGTGCGGCGCGCACGCGGCCGCGGCGTGCCTGCGCCGGTGGTCAACGGTTGAAGGAAGCGCCGGGCCACGCCCGGCGTTTCGTTGCTTGCCGCTGCGCTCGCCGGGCGTGGTCCGGCGGGCAGCACGCTTGATGCGATCGGCTGATGCGCGCGTCCGGCTTCAGCCGGCCGCCTTGCTCCACACCTGGAAGCCGGTCAGCCACAGGCCCAGCATGCTGCCTATGTTGGTCAGCAGGAAGGTGAGCACCACCCGGGTGACCCGGTTGCGGTACCAGCCTTTCAGGGTCTGCGCGTCATCGCGAAGCGCCAGGAAATCGGCATATGCCGGCTTGCGCACGCGGGCTTCCACCAGGGCGGAGAACGCGCCGGTGGGAATGCTCAGGCGGAACGGCTTGAACGGCGCCACCACGATCGCGGTGAGGATGCTCAGCGGATGGCCAGCCGCCAGCAGGCAGCCCAGCCCGGCCAGGCCGCCGGTGTACATCGCCCACACCGCCAGCAGTTCGGCGCCCATGCCCATGCCGCCACGGTAGAAACCGAAGCCGATGCCGCCCAGCACGATGGCCAGGATGATCAAGGTGATCCAAGGGATCCTGCGCTTCTTCTGCACCGCTTCCAGTTCGCTGCGCAGCGTCATCGGGGACTGTGTGTCTTCGGCCAGGTAGCGCGCCAGCCCGGCCAGGTGGCCGGCGCCGACCACCGCCAGGACCTCCCGCTGGGTGGGCTCGGCACCCTGCAGGGCGCGCTCCTCGCGCAGTCGGGTGGCCATGTAGCGATCGCGTTCGCCGATGATGGTCTCGTACAGCGCCGGGCTCTCGTTGGCGAACTCGCCGAAGCTCGATTCCAGCATGTCGCCCTGCTTGAGCTTCTCGATTTCCTGTTCGCCGACATCCTCGGAAGAGAACAGGCCGGCGCCCAGCCCGGCCACCAGCTTCAGGCGGCCGAAGAAGCCCAACTGCTGCGAGGCACGCTTGAAGGTCAGGCCGACTTCGCGGTCGATCAGGTGCACGGGCAGGTGGTGCTCGCGGGCCATGGTGACGGCGCGCTTGAGTTCGGCGCCCGGCTCGATGCCCAGTTGTTCGGCCAGGCGCCGCTGGTAGGCCGCCAGCGCGAGGTTGGCGGCAAACAGCGCCACACGCCCTTTGCGGATCACTTCGACCAGGTCCAGCCTGGCCAGCGTGTCCGGATCGGTCAACGCCTGCAGCCGCTGCGGGTCCAGTTCAACGGCGACGGCATCGAAACGACCGCTCTCGATGGCTTTCTCGACCACCGCGACGCTGGCGTGGGAGACGTGGGCCGTGCCCAGCAGGGTATAGCGGACGCCGTCGCGTTCAACGACGCGGACAGGTTGATCGGCGAACAGGTCGTCGCCGATATCGGAAAGGGGGCTTGTCATTCTAGTGCTCGTTGGAAGGGGCGCTGCCGGTGCCGTCACCGAGCGCGCGCTGCATCTGTACCGTATCAAGCCAGCGCCCGTGTTTGCGACCCAGGCCCTGGAACACGCCGACCAGATGGAAGCCGAAGCGCTCGTGGAGCTTGATCGAGGCCGTATTGGTCGGCTCGCCGATCACCGCCACCATCTGCCGGTAGCCGCGGGCGGTGCAGGCGTCGATCAGCGCCTGCAGCAGGGCCGTCCCCACGCCGCGACCTTGGAAGCGGGCATCGACGTACACCGAGTTCTCCACGGTCCACTGGTAGGCCACGCGGGTGCGGTAGGTGTTGGCGTAAGCGTAGCCGGCGACCTGGCCATCGACTTCGGCGACCAGGTAGGGGAAGCCGCGCGCGACGATGTCCTGCATCCGGCGCTGCATTTCTGCAGCGTCGGGGATGTCGTATTCATAGGTGTTGACGAAATCGGTGACTTCCACCGCATAGATCGCGGTGATGGCGGCGATGTCGGAGTCGGCAACGTCGCGGAGCAGCACGGCCATGCGCAGGGGTTCCGGAGTGGGGATCAGTCGATGTAACGCTTGAGCAGATCGCCGTAGGCGTCAATGCGGCGGTCGCGCAGGAATGGCCAGATGCGACGCACGTGCTCGCTGCGCTGCAGGTCGACCTCGCACACCAGCAGGGTCGGGTCGGTGCCCGCTTCGGCGATGAACTCGCCCTGCGGCCCGAGCACATGGCTGTTGCCCCAGAAGCGGATGCCCGATGCACCCAGTGGCGAGGCTTCATGGCCGACGCGGTTGCAGCTGAGCACCGGCAGCCCGTTGGCCACCGCATGGCCACGGTGGCTGAGTACCCAGGCGTCGCGCTGGCGGGTCTGCTCGGCGTCCTGGTCGTCCGGGTCCCAGCCGATCGCGGTGGGGTAGAGCAGCAGATCGGCACCGGCCAGGGCCATCAGGCGGGCGGCTTCCGGGTACCACTGGTCCCAGCACACCAGCACGCCCAGGCGGCCGACGGAGGTGTCGATCGGGGTGAAGCCCAGGTCGCCGGGGGTGAAGTAGAACTTCTCGTAGAAGCCCGGATCATCCGGGATGTGCATCTTGCGGTACTTGCCCAGCAGGGTGCCGTCTTTTTCGAAGACCACGGCGGTGTTGTGGTACAGCCCGGCGGCGCGGCGTTCGAACAACGAGCCGACGATCACCACGCCGTGCCGTTTGGCCAGCGCGCCCAGCCGCTCGGTGCTGGGGCCGGGAATCGGCTCGGCCAGGTCGAACTCATCCACCGATTCGTGCTGGCAGAAGTACGGGCCGTTATGCAGTTCCTGCAGCAGGATCAGCTTGGCGCCCTGCGCGGCGGCTTCGGCCACACGGGTTTCGATCACGGCCAGGTTGGCGGCGGCATCGCCATGGTTGCGCTCCTGTACAAGAGCAACGGTGAGGGGGCTGCGCGCGTTCATGCGTGGCGGTACCTGCGGATAAAAAATGCATGTTAGCGCGGATGCGCGGTGGCGGCGTGCCGTCCGCTGAATACCGCCTGCGCCTGCGCCAGCTGCGCAGCGGACAGCCAAGGGCCGCTGTCCGCGTTGCACTTCAAGGGCGGGCAGGCAGCGCCTGCCGCTCGGCCAAGGCTCAGGCTTTCAGCAGCCCGGCCGGCAACTGCATGGTAATGCAGTGCAGGCTGCCGTTCTGCCAGATCAGCGAGCGGCAGGGGACCTGCACGATCTCACGGCCCGGGTAGGCCTGGACCAGCACGTCACGCGCCAGGTCGTCGGCCGGGTCGCCATAGGCCGGCATCAGCACGGCGCCGTTGATGACCAGGTAATTGGCATAGGACGCGGCCAGGCGACGGCCCTCGTCGATCACCGGCTGCGCCCATGGCAGCGGGAACAGGCGGTACGGCTGCCCGTCGGTCGTGCGCAGGGCGGCCAGTTCGGCACCCATCGCCTGCAGTTCTGCGAAGTGGGAATCACTCTCGTCATCGCAGGCCTGGTAGACGATGCTGTCGGTGGAGGCGAAGCGCGCCAGCGTGTCGATGTGCGCGTCGGTGTCGTCGCCTTCCAGATAGCCGTGGTCCAGCCACAGGACGCGGTCCTGCTGCAGCCAATCGGCCAGGTGCGTGCTGAGGTCGGCGCGGTCGCGGTCCGGGTGTCGCTCATGCAGGCACTGCCAGGTGGTCAGCAGGGTGCCGGCGCCGTCGGTCTCGATGCCGCCGCCTTCCAGGGC
>DALZLW010000144.1:0-9848 GCA_032007425.1 Stenotrophomonas sp. | reverse complement strand
GCGCAGGGCGGCGATGCGATCACCGCGGCGTTGCGCCGACCACGCCGCCACCGCACCTACCCGTGCGGCCTGCACGGATTTGAACCGGGTGCGGGTGCCGAAATACAGCGCGGGACTGGTATCGGCAACGATCAGGCTGACCTGCTCGCGTTCGGCCTGGAACAGCTTGGTATGGGTGCGTCCGGTGCGCGCGGTCACCCGCCAGTCGATGTGGCGCGCATCGTCGCCGGCCACGTACTCGCGCGATTCGGCGTAGTCCATGCCGCGCCCACGCAGGGTGGACGGCGCCTGGCCGCTGAGCCCGACGCGGCCCCGACGCGCTGGCGCAGGCCGTCGTGCGGACGCACGCAGCGCCACCAGCTCGGCCAGCGACGGCGTGATGCCATCACCGCCCAGCCCTGCGCTTGTTCCAGGCATGGCCTGTTTCACCGGCACGCGGCTCAGGGTGCCGGCACGTGGGCCAGCAGCTCGCGCACCAGGCGCTCGCCGTCCCAGCCTTCGGCAGTGGCTTCGTAGCTGGGCAGCACGCGGTGGCTGAGCACATCGACCGCCACTTCGCGCACATCGTCCGGGCTGACGAAATCGCGCCCGGCCAACCAGGCGCGCGCCCGTGCACAGCGCTCCAGTGCGATCGACCCACGCGGGCTGGCCCCCCAGGCGATGCGCCGGGCCAGCGCCGGATCGTAGCGGGCCGGCTCACGCGAGGCCAGCACCAGTTCCACCAGATAACGCTCCAGCGCCGGTGCCATGTGCAGGTCCAGCACCGCGCGGCGCGCCGCGTGCACATCGGCCAAGGGCAGCCTGGCCGGCGGCTCGGCCGGAGTGTCCAAGGCACCGCGCGCGCGTTCGCGCGCCAGGCGCAGGATCTCGGTTTCCGCGCCCTGGTCCGGGTAACCGATGCGCACGTACATCAGGAAACGGTCCAGCTGCGCTTCCGGCAGCGGGAAGGTGCCTTCCTGCTCGATCGGATTCTGCGTGGCCATCACCAGGAACAGCGGCGGCAGCGCATACGTGTGGCGACCCACCGTGACCTGGCGCTCGCCCATGGCCTCCAGCAGCGCCGACTGCACCTTGGCCGGAGCGCGGTTGATTTCATCGGCCAGCAGGATGGGATGGAATATCGGCCCCGGCACGAACTCGAACCGGCTGTCCTGCGGCCGCCAGATCTCGGTGCCGGTGAGGTCGGCCGGCAGCAGGTCCGGGGTGAACTGCACGCGGGCGAAATCGGCTTCCAGGCGCGCCGCCAAGGCACGGATGGCGGTGGTCTTGGCCAGGCCAGGCGCGCCTTCCACCAGCAGGTGGCCATCGGCCAGCAGGGCGATCAGCAGGCGCTCGACCAGGCTGGACTGGCCGACGATTTCGGCGGACAGTGCGTCGCGCAGGCCAATGAAGGCCGCATGCAGGCGGGCCGTATCAGGGGTGTTCGCCTCCGCGGGCGGCAGTTCGGTGCTTGGGTTCATGGAGGCGTTGGACCTGCGGGAAAGGCGTGAGGTTCCCCATCATGGCAGGCGCAGGGCGGTTGGTGGATCAAGGTTGCATGAATGGGTGGACAGGGCATTTTTTAGAGCGCCCGAAACTTGTGTCGGCAGCACACCTTGGCAGAGTTCCTGAAGGCCCTTTGGGCCGCCGGTTCTGCAGCATGAGCGGGCTGATGCGAACACCGTCAGCAGGGATTGGCTTCCTGTTCGCGCGATGTCGCAGGTGCCGCTTCGCTAACGGGATAGTCCTGTGAACGATCCACACTTGGATTCATCGCGACTGTCTGGTCTGATTGGGAAATCAGCACAGCTGCGGCAAGAACACGCAAATGCATGAAATCTCGGCACGCGAAAGATGAACAGGAAAATACTCGTCACGACCTCAATGGCCGCCTGCATTGGCATCTTGATCGCTATAACAGTCAAGCACACGCCACCTGAAAACCTTGGCACGACCAGTAGTGATCGCGCCGTTGACTTGCAAGGTCCATCATCAAGAGCTGGCGATGACCGTCGATCCACTGTGCGACTTACGGAAGTACACAACAGACCTCTTTCAGGAATTGCAAGTTTCGGCGAGCTTGTTGTAAGCCTCAACGGCTCGGACATATCTCCAGCACAGAAAGCTCAGTATCTGATCACAGCATCACAAGTCTGTGATGGCCTGCGAGGTACCGCTCCCCCGAGCGTGCAGAGCAGCTCGACAGACATCTACTTTGATTTTGTTGAGGCGTTCTGTATCGACCGACATGGCGACACACAGGACTACGTGAATCAGGCCGCGATGCATCCAGAAAGTGACGTAGCGATATCCAAGGAGATGGCAGCAAGTGCGCCGTTATCTCGCGACCTTGCCATCGAGGCCCAGGAAATCGTACTGATGTCGATGGACCCGGATGCAATCCGGAATGCAGCAGAGGCACTTATTTCAAGCAAATGGGCATTTTCAGTTGACTCAACTGACGAATCCAGCAGTCTTGCAATGCTTCCGCAAGCACAGGCCATCGCATCCCAACGTGTAGCTTGCGATATTTCCGGCGGCTGCGGTCCTGGCGAGATTTCCTCAATGATCGAGTGCTCTGGCGGCGGCGTATGCAGGAAAAACATATCTTTCAACGAGGCGCTCGAAGCCAGTTTCTCCGCCGAACAGCTCGACCTTGCGGACAAGGTTTATTTGGAACTTCTCAATGCCAGAAGTATCGAGGCGTCGAAGTCCTTGAGATGACTCCGATGGACTTCCTGCCACTTGTGCAGCGCCCCCTCCTCCGCTGCACAACCGGCCCTGAACTCAACACACCACATGACTGCGGCAGCGCCCCAGCCAGCACCACCGCAAAAAGAAACGCCGGGCATGGCCCGGCGCTACATGTGCACGGAAACGACGTGCGCCTTACTTGCGCTTTGCCACCCGCAGCACCTTCGGGGTCACGAACACCAGCAATTCGGCCTTGTCTTTCTGCCGCCCGCGCTGTTTGAACAGATTGCCCAGGAACGGGATGTCTCCCAGGAACGGCACCTTGCTCACGCTGCTGCGGTCGGTGAACTCATACACACCACCGATGACGACGGTCTGCCCGTCTTCCACCAGCACCGCCGTATTGACCTCGCGGCGGTTGATCGACGGCACCGTGCCGTAGCCGTCCAGCTGGATCAGCTGGTCCACTTCGTCCTTCTTCACCGACATGTTGAGGAACACGCGGTTGTCGTCGGTGATGGTCGGGGTAACTTTCAGTTCCAGCAATACTTCCTTGAACTGCACGTTGGCCTGGCTGCCACCGGTGCCGCCCTGGCTCAAGGTGACGTAGCCGATTTCGCGGCCCTGCTTGATCGAGGCCTCGCGCTGGTTCGTGGTCACCACGCGCGGGTTGGAAATCACTTCACCGCGCGCTTCTTCCTGCATCGCCGACAGCTCGATGTCCAGCAGGTAGCCCGCGTTGAGGATGGACAGCGCCAGCGAACCGGGATTGTTGGTGCTCGCCGCCGGCAGGTCCCACATCAGTGAACGGGCGATGGTGGCCGGCGTACGGACCGGCTGCGGGCCGGTGCGGCCACCGGCGATCCAGCTGTTCAATGCCGTCTGGTAGGCCAGGTTGGTGTCGACCTGGCTTTGTCGGGTGTCCTCATTGCCTTGAAGGCTGCCGCCAAAGTAGACGTTGTCGCGGCTGCCGCTGATGCCGAACTTGGCACCCAGTTCGCGGGCGAAGGTATCGGTGGCGATGACGATGCGGCCTTCGATCAGCACCTGGTCGACCGGACGGTCGATGACATCGATCAGCTCGCGCATGCGCGCGACCTTCTTCGGGATGTCGCTGATCATCAGCGTGTTGGTGCGCTCATCGGCAACGATGCGACCGCGCGCGGACAGGAAGCCGCTGTCATCCTGCGAGCTGCCGCCGGTGCCGCCCTGGCCACCGCCCTGGCCGCTGTTGCCGATGCCCTTGGCTTCGGTCAGCGCTTTGAAGATGGCAGCAGCATTGTGGTAGTTGATCTGGATGTAGTCGGTCTGCAGGTCCTGGCGGTTCTCGATCGCGATGCGCGCGTCTTCCTTGTCCTGCTCGAACTTGGCCAGCTCGGCCTGCGGGCCGACCCAGATCACCGTGCCATCGCGGCGCTTGTCCAGCCCCTTGGCGCGCAGCAGGATGTCCAGCGCCTGGTCCCACGGCACGTTGACCAGGCGCAGGGTGACATTGCCCTGCACGCTGTCGGAGGCAACAACGTTGAGGTTGGATTCTTCGGCGATCAACTGCAGCACGGTGCGCACCGGCACGTCCTGGAAGTTGAAGGTCACGGGCTTGCCGCTGTAGCCGCGTTCGGCTACCGCGGTAGCGGCCTGGTCAAGCGTGTTGCTGTTGACCACGCCACTGGCCGCCGGGCCCTTGCGCGGGGTGATTTCCACCACGTACTCGTTGCCGCTCTGGTAAGCCATCGATTCAAAGGCACTGCTGGTATCGAGCACCAGCTGGGTGCCGCCGCCGTAGGCACGCGGCTCGATGCGCCGCACCGGGGTGGCGAAATCGCTCACGTCCAGCGGCTTCTGCCACTGCGCCGGCAGGCGGGCGTTGCCGATGTCGACGATCACGCCGTTGGACTGGTTGCGCAGGTCCGGGATGGCGCCCTGGCCATCGAACTGCAGGATCAGACGTCCCGCCCCGTCATCGCCGCGCTTGAAATCGATCCGCGACACCGACAGCGAAGCCGGTGCCTGGTTGGCCGCTGTCGGGCTGCTGCCGCTGACCGGCCCCGGCCCCTGTGCCTGCGCCGTGCCTGCGCAGGCCAGCATCAGGGCGATGCACAGCACACCGACGCGGTTCACGGGACGCCGCGCCTGGGCTTGGTGAAAAGTCATCGTGAAATCCCCAATGTTCATCATTGATCGTCCAACCCCAGCGAAGCGGGACGTTCCAACCAGCCGCCGGCGCCATCGGGCACCAGCTCGATCAGTTCGATGCGGTCTTCATGGACCGCGGTGGTACGGCCATCGCTCTGGCCCAGGTAACTGCCGGGACGGATGCGGTAGGTGACCTTGTCCGGCCCCATGACCAGGCCGACGATGCCCGGCCCCCTGCCGATGGTGCCGACCATGTCCAGGCTGTCCAGGGGGAAGGCTTCCAACGGTTCCTTGCGCCGGTTCGGGTCCGGACGCAGGCCGCTGCCGCCCTGCGGCGCCGCCCAGGCGTCGGAGAACGGGTCGCGCATGCCCTGCGCCGAATACTCGAAGGTTTCAAACTGCTGCATCACCGGCAGTGGCTCCAGCGGCGGCGCCGGGCGCGCGCGCACTTCGGCCACCCAGGCTTCCAGGTTCGGCGCATCGCCGGGGCTGCTGGTGATGCCACGGCCACAGCCGGCCAGCACCAGGGCCACCGCGACCCAGCCCACCACGCGCTGCATCACCCACAGGCCGGCGCTCATCGCTGGCCCCCTGCCGGCGCCGCGGCGCCACCGTTCTTGGCCGCTTCAGCGGCGGCCTTGTCCTGCGCGGCCATCTCGGCCTCGTCCAGGTAGCGGTAGGTCTTCACCGTGCCCGACAGCTCCAGCGCACCGATCCGCGAGGCGCTGATGCCGGCCTTGGGGTCCTTGGGCTTGAGGTTGATGTCGTGCATGGTCAGGATCACCACCCGCGGCAGCGAGGCCACGCCACTGACGAAGGCGCCGAACTGGTGGTAACTGCCCACCATGCGCAGCTTGATCGGCTTTTCGGCGTAGAACTCCTGCAACTGTTCCGGCTCGGGCTCGAACAGCTCGTTGACCAGGCCGCTGGACAGGGCAGTCTGCGAGATGTCGATGATCAGGTCGGGGATCTCGGTGCGGCTGGGCAGCTGGCGCAGCATCTGCTGCAGCACCTGTTCCATCTGCGCCAACTGCTGCTTGAGCGGCTGCAGGTTCACCGCCCGCCCCTGCTCTTTCTCGAACTCGGCGCGCAGCTCGGTTTCCTTGCCCGACAGGCCGGCCAGTTCATCGCGCTTGCCGCTGATGACGAACAGCCAGGCCAACGCCAGGATGACCACGGCGATCAGCCCACAGAACACCATCTTGGCTTTCTGCGGCCAGTTGCCGATGTCGTTGAAATCGAGCTCGTTGATATTGAACTTCTTCTGGCTCATGCCGCGCCATCCTTCGAGGTGGCCGGCGTTTCACGCGGCACCGCCTGCGGGGTGTTTGGGCTGCTCGGCGCCGGGGTCGTCGGCGGGTTGACCGGCACGGGTGCCGGTGCGGTGCCCGGCGCAGGACTGTTGTCCGGTGCCGGGGCCGGTGCGGCCGGCGGCGTACCCGGCGCAGTACCCGGTGCCACGCCCGGCGACAGCGGGGCCAGATCGGCCGCATCCGGGTTCGGCGCGGTTGCAGGCGCAGGCATCCCGCCTGCGGCCGCCGCCGGGGCGGTACCGGTCGCCGCCGGGTCCACCGCATCCTCCGCCTGTGCCGGCAGCTTGACGGTGACCACGAACACGTACGGCAGCGCGGTGATGTCCGACACCGGCCCGCCATTGCTCGCCGCTTCCTTGGTCGGGTCGCGCGCTTCGATGATCTGCAGTTCCGGGTTGCTCATCCAGCCGGAGGTTTCCAGGTTGCGCATGTACTCCGACACCCGCGCATTGGACTGGGTGCGGCCGTCCAGGGTCAGCACGTCACCTTCCTGCTTCAGCGCGGTCAGCACCACGCCATCGGGAATGGTGCGCACCAGCGCATCGAACAGGTGCACCATCTGCGAACGCTTGGCCTGCAGCTGCTCGATCACCCCCTTGCGCGCCAGCAGGCGGTCTTTCTGTTCGTCCAGCCGGTCGATCTCGCGGTTCTGTTCCTTGACCTTGTCGATCTCGGCCTGCAGGTAGGCGTTGCGCTCGATCTGGCCACTGACCTGGCGGTCGTAATAGAACCAGACCAGCAGCGACAGCAGCAGGCCGCCCACCGCGGCCAGCCCCAGCATGGCGTAGAACTCGCGCTGGCGCTGCTTGCGGCGTTCGGCCCGCCAAGGCAGCAGGTTGATCCGTGCCATCAGTCAAAACTCCTCAGCGCCAAGCCGGTGGCGATCATCAGCGCCGGCGCATCCTGCGCCAGTGCGTGCGCCTGCACTTTCGGCCCCAGGGTCATCTGGGCCAGCGGGTTGGCCACCAGGGTAGGCACGCCCAGGTGCTCTTCCACCATCTCCGGCAGGCCGGCCAAGGTCGCGCAGCCACCGGCCAGCACGATGTGGTCGACGCGGTTGAACTCGCTGCCGGCATAGAAGAACTGCAGCAGGCGGCTGATCTGCTGCACCGTCGCTTCCTTGAACGGCTCCAGCACTTCCATCGCGTAGCTTTCCGGCAGCCCGCCCTGGCGTTTGGCCAGGCCGGCTTCCTCGTAGCCCAGGCCGTAACGGCGCATGATCTCATCGGTCAGCTGCTTGCCGCCGAACACCTGTTCGCGGCTGTACAGGCTGCGACCGCCGCGCAGCACGTTGAGGGTGGTCATGGTGGCACCGATGTCCACCAGCGCGACCACGCCCTCCCCGCCCACCGGCAGGTCATTGGCCACCAGGGCGAAGGCGTTTTCCACCGCAAAGGCTTCCACGTCCATCACCTTGGCCTGCAGCCCGCCCAGTTCCAGCGCGGACTGGCGCAATTCCACGTTTTCCGAACGCGACGCGGCCAGCAGCACCTGGACCATGTCCGGGTTGTTGGGTATCGGGCCAAGAACTTCGAAATCCAGGTTCACTTCCTCGATCGGGTACGGAATGTAGTTCACCGCCTCCAGCTCGATCTGCGATTCCATCTCGTGCTCTTCCAGGTCGGCCGGCATCGGGATCACCTTGGTGATCACCGCCGAACCGGCCACGGCTGCCGCAGCCAGCTTCACCTTGGTACCGGAACGGGCCACGGCGCGGCGGATCGCCTCGCCCACGGCTTCCACTTCGACGATGTTCTTCTCCACCACCGCGTTGGGTGGCAGCGGCTCCACGGCGTAGTGCTCCACCCGGAAGCGGTTGCCACTGCGTGAGAGCTGCAACAGCTTCACCGCCGTCGAACTGATATCAACCCCGATCAGGGTGGTCTGGCTTGTTGGGATGAGCCCCACGGTATCTCCCCTGCCGACGGGTCTTGGCACGCGCGCTGTAAACGCGCATTTAATAACGTTCCTTTCGCAAAGGGCAACCGTCATTTCGTGAAGACACCCTCACAAAACGCCAGATCACGTCTCGATGGCTCCGCTGAACGGCCTCACCCCAGCCGTACGCTGGTCTCATCTATACTCTGGCCCCAGTAAATCTGCAATTGGAATCTGCCACAGATGACCCGTCTCCGCCGTTGGCTGCGCTGGATCCTCATCATCGGTCTGGTGCTCGCCCTGATCGGCGCCGCCGCCGCCGGTGGCCTGTACTACGCCATTTCGTCCAAGCTGCCCGACGTACAGGCACTGCGCGATGTGGAGATGCAGGAACCGATGTACGTCTATGCCGCCGATGGCGAGCTGATGGCGGTGTTCGGCGAAACCCGGCGCATTCCGATCACGATGGACCAGGTGCCGGAGCGGCTGAAGCAGGCTTTCCTGGCCACGGAAGACGCGCGCTTCTACGAGCACGGCGGCGTGGACTACAAGGGCATCGCGCGCGCGGTGTGGCTGCTGGCCACCACCAACGACCGCCGCGTTCCCGGCGGCTCCACCATCACCCAGCAGGTCGCGCGGCAGTTCTTCCTCAGCTCCGAATACAGCTACACCCGCAAGTTGGCCGAGATCCTGCTGGCACGCAAGATCGAATCGGAACTGAGCAAGGACGAGATCTTCGAACTGTACCTGAACAAGAGCTTCTTCGGCAACCGCGCCTACGGCGTTGCCGCCGCGGCGCAGTTCTACTACGGCAAGACCCTGCAGGAACTGGATCTGGACGAGATGGCCTCGCTGGCCGGCATCCCCAAGTTCCCCTCCTCGGGCAACCCGATCAGCAACCCGGAACGTGCCCAGCAGCGCCGTGACAACTACGTACTGCAGCGCATGGCCGACCTGCGTTTCATCAGCCAGGCCGAAGCCGATGCGGCCAAGGCCGTGGCCATGCATGCCAGCCCGCACGAGCCACCGGTGCAGGTGGATGCGCCCTACGTGGCCGAACTGGTGCGCCAGGAAATGATCGCCCGCTTCGGCGGCGACGTGGTCAACAAGGGCTACCACGTGACCACCACCATCAAGGCCCCCCTGCAGACCGCGGCCAACCTGGCCGTGCGCGATGGCCTGATCACCTACGATCACCGCCATGGCTGGCATGGGGTGGAAAAGGAAGTCGCGCTCGGTGATGGCGACGATCTGGCGGCGATCGCCCGCCATCTGGTCGGTCGGCCGGCGCAGGCCGGGCTGCTGCCGGCGGTGGTGACCGGCACATCGGCCGACGGCGGCGCCACCGTGGTGCTGGCCAACCGGGCCGAAATCACCCTGCCGGCCAGCGCTGCCCGCTGGACCAACAAGACCCCGGCCAAGCTGGTCAAGCGGGGTGACATCGTCCGCGTGCGTACCGGCGAGAAGGACGGCGAGTGGCTGCTCGACCAGATTCCCCGCGGCCAATCGGCACTGGTTTCGCTCGATGCCCATAACGGGGCACTGGCGGCGATGGTGGGTGGCTTCAGCTTCGCCGGCAACAAGTTCAACCGCGCCACCCAGGCCCGCCGCCAGCCGGGCTCCAGCTTCAAGCCGTTCATCTATGCGGCCGCCTTCGACAAGGGCTACAACCCGGCGTCGATCGTGCTCGATGCGCCGGTGGTGTTCCGCGATCGGCGCGGCAAGACCTGGTCGCCGCAGAACGATGGCGGTGGCTTCCGTGGCCCGATGCGCTTGCGCGAAGCGCTCGTGCAATCACGCAACCTGGTGTCGGTGCGCCTGCTCGATGGCATGGGCGGGGATTACGCACGC
>DALZLW010000143.1:0-9927 GCA_032007425.1 Stenotrophomonas sp. | reverse complement strand
GTCGTGCGCCCGGCGCGCCGTGGCTGGCGCCGCTGGCGGCGGGTGGTCTATCTGGTGATCGGCCTGGCCATGCTGGTGGGTTTGCTGGTCATGGCCGCGCTGCTGCAGGCACGTCGCCACCCGGCGGATGCACTGCAGGCGGCGGTGGATGATGGCCGCCGTGTGGTGGGCAGTCCCCGGCGCCCGTACCGGCTGATCACCGCCAGTGGTGGTTTTGAGACCTATCCCACGCTGTCGCCGGATGGTTCCCAGGTGGCCTACGAGGCCGCTGCCGAAGAGACCGACGGCGGCATGATCAAGGTGCAGACCAATGGCAACGCGCCGGCGCGGCCGCTGTTGCTGCCACCGGCGGGGGCCAGTGACCGCTTCCCGCGCTGGTCACCGGATGGCCGCTCCATCGCCTTTGCCCGCTTCCATGCCGATGGCGATTGCCAGGTGCTGATCGCCAGTGCCACCGGCGGCAACGTCCGCCAGGCCACGCGCTGCGATGGCACGGAACTGCTCAGTTTTGACTGGACCCCCGATGGCCTCGGCCTGGTGTTCGGCAGCATGGTCGGCCGCCTGGCCCACCGTGGCATCCGTGTGCTGGACCTGGCCAGTGGCCGCTGGCGTGCGCTGGATTACCCGGTGGATGCCGATGATTTCGATTACGCCCCGCGCTATTCGCCGGATGGGCGCTGGTTGGTGTTCGTGCGCAATCCGCAGGGGGGCGACCTCTGGCGCATGCCGGCCGCCGGCGGTGCCATCGAGCCGTTGACGGGAGATACCGCTGAAATCCGCGGCTGGGCCTGGCAGAGCGACAGCCGCCACCTGGTGTTCGGACGCAGGGTGGACAGCGAGGTGCGCCTGTACCGGCTGGACACCAACAATGGTGTGCTGCGTGATCTCGGCCTGGACGACGCGCAATGGCCGGCCATTGCCGCCCGTGCCGATACTCTGGCCTTCGTCCGCCGCAATGCCCAGTTCGGCCTGTTCCGCATCGCCCTGGATGCGCAGGCGCCTGTCCAGGCACAGCGGGTATTCGCCTCCAGCGGACGCGATGGCCAGCCGATGGTGGCGCCCGATGCGCAGCAACTGGTGTTCACCTCCGACCGTTCCGGCAGCTACGGGTTGTGGTGGGCGGATCTGGCGCGGCCTGACTCGCTGCGGCTGGTGGAGGGCCTGCGCCCGGAAACCCGGCAGCCGCCGGACTGGTCGCCGGACAGCCGGCACCTGCTGGTGCTTGGGCGCGACGACCATGGGCAGGCGCATGTCTATGAAGTAACGCCGCGCGATGAACAGGTGGCGGTGCTGCCGGTGCCGGCGGGGCAGCCGCTGCAGGCGCTGTACACCGGGCATCCGGACCAGTTGCTGCTGCTTGAACGCGAGGGCATCGAGCCGGCCCGGCTGGGTCTGTACGACCGCAGCACCACGCCGTGGCGTCGCCTGGCCAGCATCGAGGGTGTCTCCCAAGCCCGTTTCGATGCGCGGTCCGGGCAGGTGCTGTTCACGCGCTACGGCGCCGGCGGCCTGTGGCGGGTGGATGCCGGGCTGAGCGAGGCCAGCGTCCGCCAGGTAGATGCCGACAAGCCCAGCCGCTGGCGTTACCGCAACTGGAGCATCAGCGGACACGGGCAGGTGGACTATCTGGAGACCAGTGCGGCGTGTGCGACGGCGATGGTTCGTCTGCAGGTGGGGCAGGAGGGGCAGCGTACCTGCCTGGACCGGCTGCGCTTGGCGGCAGGGAATGGTTTCAGCGCATCGGCCGATGGGAAGACGTTGTTCGTTGCCCTGGCGGTGTCCGATGGCGCCGACATCGGCGTGATGACGCTGCCGCCGTTGCCGGCGGATGTTACGACAACCTTCGGCAACATCTTGATTTCAAACGATAAATAACCTTCGTATTTTTTTCGCAAAGAGCTCGTGGCGATTTCGTCGTGAAATCGTCCGGACGTCCTGACCAAAGCCGCCCGATTTGGCAAAACGGATCCCAACTTTTGGTACATCCGTGGTGTCCATCATGCGTCAGCTTTCCCTGGCCGATCGTGGCCAAACCCTTTCCCTGGACAAGTCGCAGGACGAGCTCGCGCCAACCTGCCTGGGTGTGGCCCGGCTGGGCAGCCTGCAGTCGGCGGGCACCGCGTTCACGGTGTGGATCCAGCTCCGCGGCAGCGCGTGGGTGGATGCCAAGGAAGGGCGTTTCCGGCTGCGACGCGGGGAATGGATCGCCTTCGAGAAGGAATCGCGGCCGCAGGTGCAGGCCGGTCGCGATGGCCTGTGCATCGGCTTGAGCCTCAACGCCGAGGCGATGCGCATGCTCAGCGAGCTCGCCGATTGCGGTCTGTACGCCGGGCGCGGCAGCCTCGGCCTTGGCGAAGCGCGTGTCGCGCTGCGCTTGTGGCGTGATGCGCTGGAAAGCGGCCTGCCGGCGCAAGCGCTGCGGCCGCTGCTGCTGCACCTGGCGTCGTTGCAGCGTGGGCTGGCCGATCACGTCCAGCGTTGCCCCGGCCGGTCGCGCAGCCGCAAGCGCCAGGTGTTCGGTCGCATGCAGCGTGCGCGCCTTTACCTGGAAGGCAACAGCCACCGCGTGGTGCGCATCGGCGAACTGGCCGAGCTCACCAATTTCTCCAGCTGGTATCTGTCCAAGACCTTCCAGAGCCTGTACGAGGAAAGTCCGCAATCACTGTCAGCACGCCTGCGCCTGGAGCGGGCGGCCGATCTGCTGCGCGATACCGACATGATGGTCGGTGAGGTGGCCGCGGCCAGTGGCTTCGACAATTGCTGCAGCTTCGCGCGCGCCTTCCGCGCCCGCTTCGGCCAATCCGCCTCGCGCTTCCGCGAAGAGCTGATCACGCTGTCGCCAGATTCGGCAAAGTCTCCGGTTGGGTCGCGCAAACTGCTGGCCGCAACACAATCGTAACGTTCTTGGGCGTTTTAACACGCCAATAACGTACCTTGGAGAGATTGATGAACGTTCGTACTCCCGCAGTGCGGTTCGGCCTGCTGCCGGCCGGCATCGCACTGGCGCTGGCGCCGAGCCTGGCTTCCGCACAGGAAGAGCCGGCAGCGACCAACCTGGATCGCATTGAAATCACCGGTTCGCGCATCCGCGGCGCCAACATGGAGACCCAGCAGCCGATCGTCACGATGACCCGTGAAGCCCTGGAAAAGCAGGGTTACACGTCCGTCGCCGACGTCCTGCAGAACATGACCTCGTCGGGTTCGCCGGCCATTTCGCGCTCTGAAGCGCTGGCCTCGGGCGAAGACGTTGGCGGTTACTACGTCGACATCCGCAACCTCGGCGCGCAGCGTACGCTGGTGCTGATGAACGGCAAGCGCCTGGGCGCCAGCACCAGCGGCCTGCAGGACCTGAGCCAGATTCCGATGTCGGCCATCGAGCGCATCGAAATCCTGAAGGACGGCGCCTCGTCGATCTACGGTTCCGACGCCATCGCCGGCGTGGTCAACGTGATCACCCGCAAGCGCTTCAACGGCGCTGAAGCCAGCGCCTATGTCGGCCAGTACGGCGAAGGCGACGGCGACACCACCCAGTACTCCTTCACCCTGGGCTCGGAAGGCGAGCGCGGCGGCGTCACCATGTCGGCCGAGTACTACAAGGCCAAGCCGGTGTGGGCGAGCGACCGTTCGTTCAGCCGAGACGGCAACGCCGGCCCGAACTACCCGGGCTCGGGCAACAGCGTGATCAACCAGAAGGGCGCGCTGTGCGACCCCTGCGCGACCCCGAACCTGAACGCAGGCGATGCGGGCTACGTCAGCACCGCCGACCAGCGCTGGTACACCCTGCGTGATGGTGGTGACCCGACCAACCGCGCCGACTACCGGCTGGAAACCGCCGCTGACGCCGTCAATGCCAACCAGCAGATGATGGTGCAGACCGGTATCGAGCGTAAGTCCGTGTACGTCAACGGCAACTACGACTTCACCGATTCGATCTCCTTCAATGCGGACGTGCTCTACAACGAGCGCACCACCGACCAGCAGATCGCCGGTTACCCGTACCAGTCGGCCGCCTTCGATACCCCGCTGTCGGCCGACAGCGCCTTCAACCCGATGGCCACGGACACCACCTTCCGTCGTCGCCTGTGGGAAGTGCCGCGCACCACCGAGAGCAAGCTGAAGACCTTCCGCTTCGCTCCGACCCTGAGCGGCTACTTCGACTTCGCTGACCGTACCTGGGACTGGGACGTCGGCGCGCTGTGGAACCGCAACGAATCGACCAAGACCAGCCATGGCGACATGAGCCTGATCGCGGCCCGCCAGGCCCTGGGTGCTTCGTTCATCGATGCCAATGGCGTGGCCCGTTGCGGCACCGATGCCTCCGACCCGCTGGCCAGCAGCAACTGCCGCCCGTGGAACCCGCTGCTGCCGTACGGCGTCGCCGGCAACGGCTCGCTGGCCGATCCGGAGACGCAGGCCTTCCTGTTCCCGTACTTCACCGACACCGGCGTCACCAAGACCACCAGCTTCACCGCCAACCTGTCCGGCTCGCTGTTCACCCTGCCGGCCGGCGACCTGGGCATCGCCATGGGCGTGGAGCACCGCAAGGAAGAAGGCCGCTTCTCGCCGGACGCCTTCGCACAGTCCGGTGAATCCACCGGCCTCGGCGCGCAGACGACCCAGGGCGAGTACTCGCTGGACGAGGTCTACCTGGAACTGAACGTGCCGGTCCTGGCCGATATGCCGTTCGCCAAGGAACTGAGCCTGAACGTTGCCAGCCGTTACTCGGACTACAGCAACTTCGGTGACACCATCAACTCGAAGTTCGGCCTGACCTGGCGTCCGGTGGACGAAGTGCTGGTCCGTGCGACCCGTGCTGAAGGTTTCCGCGCCCCGTCGATCAACGATCTGTACGGCGGCATCAGCAGCAGCT
Source organism: Stenotrophomonas sp. (assembly GCA_032007425.1). Classification (GTDB taxonomy): domain Bacteria; phylum Pseudomonadota; class Gammaproteobacteria; order Xanthomonadales; family Xanthomonadaceae; genus Stenotrophomonas. The sequence goes on along the minus strand of DALZLW010000143.1, from coordinate 5,057 downwards.
TCGAGTCCTACACCGATCCGTGCGGCGTGACCGCTCCGGGTTCGGTGAACGGCAACGGCGCCTGCTCGGCTGCCGGCGTGCCGGTGGGTTACACCCAGCTGGGCCAGGGCCTGACCCCCTGCACCTCGACCCCGTGCGCCACCCCGGACCAGTTCATCTCTGGCTCCAACAGCGCACTGAAGCCTGAAACCTCCAAGAGCACCACCATGGGTGTGGTCTGGAGCCCGCGTTGGGTCACCGGCCTGGACATCTCGCTGGATTGGTACAAGTACGAAATCAGCGACATGATCATCGCTGACAGCGTCGACCGCATCCTGCGTGATTGCTACGTGCTGGGCGATTCCTCGCGCTGCGCCAACGTCACCCGCGCCGCCGATGGCCACATCAGCGCCATGACCTACGGCCTGGCCAACCTGGGCAAGATGGAAACCCAGGGCTACGACCTGGGCGTCAAGTATCGCCTGCCGGAACTGTCCATCGGCCAGTTCGCCATCGACTGGCAGACCAGCTACCTGGCCAAGTACGACGAGGCCGGCCAGAACGCCGCCGGTGACAACATCACCATCGGCCGCGTTGGCGAAGCCGGCCTGTTCCGCGTGCGTTCCAATGTCGGCATCACCTGGAACAAGGGTGACTTCGGCGTGTCCTACATGGCGCGTTACTACTCGGGCATGAACGAAGCCTGCGTGGCCAACCGTCCGTGTGACCTGACCGATCGTTACCAGAACGGTGAGGCCTCGCCGCTGCGCAAGACCGGCTCGAACACCTTCCACGACCTGCAGGTCAGCTACAACGCGCCGTGGGATGCCACGATCGCCTTGGGTGCGAACAACCTGTTCAACCACCAGGGTCCGATCATGTTCACCCAGCCGAACTCGAACTTCGCCTACTACGGCGGCTTCGACATCGGTCGCTTCCTGTACATGAAGTACACCCAGCGCTTCTGATCCATCGAAGCTTCGGGTAAAAAAACAGAAGGGCGGGCCGCAAGGTCCGCCCTTCTGCTTGTCTGGCCCGCCTGGTGACCAGGTGTCACCAGCACCTTTCCACTGGACGTGGGCCGGCGCCGGCCCACCCTCAGGCGTCGGCGTTGTGGGTCACGCCCATCAGCGCATTGGCTTGGTCGCGCCACTGCGGCAGGCGTGGCAATACACCTGCACGTGCCAGCCAGGCCTCATCCAACGGATCGCCATGGATCAAGGCCAAGGCCACGTGCACCGCGCCGGTGATCCAGAACGTGCGGTTGCCGCCGTGCCCGGGGTCACGGTGGAAGGCGACGGCTTCGACAATCGACATCGGCAGCCCCCACAGGCCCAGCAGGTAGGCCCCGGCCTCGGCGTGACCGGGGCGTGGATCGTCGCTGTCGGCGTCTTCGCGTTCGTTGCGCACATCCGGCAGCAGCAGGCCGATATCGGCCAGCAGGGCGGCCGTAGCACCCAGATCAGCGCTGGAAGCCGGCAACAGGCTGGCGGCCAGGCGTGCGGCCAGCAGCGCACGCTGCTGCAGTGCATTGCGCTCGGCGCTGCTCAGTACCGGGGTGGCAAAGACCTCGCTGGCCAACACCAGATCGCGCAGCGTGGACAACCCGAGGCGGGTCACGGCACTGCGCAGGTCCGACACCACCCGGCCATTGCTGTAATACGCTGAATTGGACAACTGCAGCACCTTCGCCGCGATGGCTGGATCGGCACCTACCAGACGCGCCACATCGCCGCTGCCGGCATCCTCGTCCTGTTCCAGCGCCCGGGTCAGGCTCAGGTACAGATGGGGTGGCGAGGGCAGTTTATCGATGCGGCCGATCGCATCGCGCAGGCGTTCACTGTCCAGGCGGTCGCGCAGTTCATCGAGACTGGCGACAGCTTCGATCAGCCATTCGGGAGCGAGAGGCGCGGGCAGGAAGCGGTGGGCAATGCCGATCAGCCGTGCCGGTGGCGGTCGCCGGCCCTGTTCGGCATCGATCAAGGCAATGCGCAGCGTGTCTGGCCGCAGGGTCCGCACCTGGCCCAGCAGGGTCGTGGCATCGAAATCAGGCAACTGTGGCGCGACCACCACCACATCGATCGGATCGGCGGCAACGGTGGCCATGGCACCGTGCCCATCCAACACCCGCTGCGATGTCCAGCCATCGCCGACGCCTTCAATGAAACTGCCCAATGCGATGGGCAGGCTGGCACTGTCGCCTACAAGCAGAATACGCACGACACCATCCCCGCAGTGGCCACGGCAAGTGCCGCGCCTGAAAAGTAGGGTCGCAATTTAACTGTTTTACACGGAGAGCCGCTGTGTAGCGTCTCGTAAAACGTTCAAAACGTGATCGGCATCGCTCTGCACAGTGCAGAGCGATGCCAGCGATCACACTGGATCAGGCCTTGTTGTCGAGGTGACGCTGGTGCGCCTCGATCAGGATCTGCTTGGCTTCGGCGGCGCCGCCCCAGCCATCGAGCTTGACCCACTTGCCCTTTTCCAGGTCCTTGTAATGCTCGAAGAAGTGACCGATACGCTCCAGCCAGTGGCTGGACACGTCGGCGATGTCTTCGACATGGGCGTAGCCGCTGAAGATCTTCGCCACCGGGACGGCGAGGATCTTCTCGTCGCTGCCGGCCTCGTCGCTCATCTTCAACACGCCGACCGGACGGCAGCGCACCACCGAACCGGGGACCAGCGGCAGCGGCAGCACGACCAGCACGTCGGCCGGGTCGCCATCGCCACACAGGGTGCTGGGCACGTAACCGTAGTTGCAGGGGTAGCGCATCGGGGTGGAGAGGATGCGGTCGACGAAGATCGCACCGGTTTCCTTGTCCACTTCGTACTTCACCGGCTCGGAATCCTTCGGGATCTCGATGATGACGTTGATTTCTTCCGGCGGATTCTTGCCAGGCGAGACGAGTTCCAGACCCATTGCTGTGCTCCAACTGAGGGGGGCGAAAAGTACGCCATTTTATGCCTTTGCCCGCCTCTGTGCGGAAGTCTGGTGGTTGAAGCGGGTTTTTCCGGCACGCGGGGCAGGCTTGGCTGACGGCGCTGCCGAGCTCGGCCGGGCACGCTGATGCTCCGACTGTCGTGGAGTACCGCCGTGAATGCCTGTTTCCGTGGTTTACCTGCCGGGCGCAATGGTCTGCCAGACCGTGGGCGCTGCCGTAGCGGCAGCGTCGTCCTGGTGTTGTTGCTGGTCCTGCTGATGACGGGCAAGGCCATGGCCACCGGCGGGAGCGGTGGTAGATCCGCCTTCGTCGACCTTGTTCACTTCCCCCGCACCGAGGCCAACTGGGGCCGTTTCCACCACCTGCAGGACCATCTGGCGGCGGCGTTCTTCCAGGCCTGCGGGCAAGGGGAATGCGCGCGCCACCCGGTGCTGTGGCCACTGCAGCTGCGCTGCGCGGTCAGGCGACAGGCCGCTGCGGTGACCGGCTGTGTCTGGGTGATCGCCGGCAGTGATCTGCGCGTAGAGGCCACGGGGGCCATGGCGCCGGACGTGGCGATCTGGCGCTGTCCGTTGCCGTTGGTCGAAGCGGTCGCGGTGGACCTGTTCCACGCCGCACTGGACCAGCCGGCGCCGCTGGAGGTGGTCCTGCCCGGCGCCACCCAGCCGCTGCGGGAGGCCCTGCTGGACTGCCTGGAACAGCCCGGGAGCCGCTCATGAGCGCTCGTCATGGCCGGCGACTACCGGCCCTGTTGATGGTGGTTGCCGGCGCAGCGCAGGCGGACACGTACGTGGACGCCCACGACTACCCGGCGCCGGGGCAGGGCGTCGCCGCGTTCGCGCAGATGGAGCGCGCACTGGTGCGGGGTTTCGATGGCATCTGCGGCGATACCTTCTGTGAAGGCGAATACTCCAATCTACGTGCCCTGCAGCTGCGCTGCGCCGTGCGCCAGCGCGACGGGGTCGTGGTGCGCTGCCTGTGGAGTTTCGCCGGCAGCTGGGCCCGCGTGGACCCGGCCACGGGGGAGCCGCAGGTGCAGGCCAGCACCTACGCCTGCGCCCTGCCGCTGGCGAACGGTACCGGCCTGCCGGCACTGCTCACCGCCCTGGGCACCGGACCGGACGCGCTTGAACGTCCGTTGCCAGGGACGCGAAGGACCGCCTACGAAGCGTTGGTGGGGTGCTTGTGACCTGCATGCAAACGTGACTGATTCGCATTAACGGAGTAGCATGCGCGCCGCCAAGGGCCGTCCTGTTCCGCCATGCCGTCCAACACCGCTACATTGACCGAACTGCTGATCCGCGAGCGCCCGGCGCTGTTGCGCCTGGTGCAGCGCATCCTCGGCACCGATGCCTCGGCCGAGGATGTCATCCAGTCCATCTGGTTCCGCGCGCGCGGGGTGGACGACAGCCAGGCCATCGACAATCCGCGTGCCTATCTGTACCGACTGGCCACCAACCTGGCCACCGACCATGGGCGCGAACGCACCCGGCGCACTCGGCTGCTGGCCGAACAGCACCTGTGGGGGGCGGACGAAGTGCTGTCCGCCGAGGAGCAGGCCATGGCCCAGGATGAACTGCAGCGGGTGCTGGCCGCCGCCAGCCACCTGCCGGAGCCGACCCGCACCATCTTCCACCTGCACCGCCTGCAGGGCCTGACCCAGGCCGAGGTTGCCCGCCGCCAAGGGCTTTCGGTGACCACCGTGGAAAACCACGTCCGCGCCGCGCTGGCCCGCCTGGCCCAGGCCAGGCAGGGGCGTTGATCACCGCCCTTGGGGATTCCCCTCGCTGGAACGTCTTGCTATCGAGGCCCGTGTCGGGTTCAGTAGCCCCTCACGCTGTCTTCCGTGCTTCCGCCCGCCCATGAGCCCGCCAAGCCCCACGATGGACCCCCGATACTCTGCCGACGCTGACGATGCCGCCGAACAGGCACGGACCTGGCTGGCCTGGCTGGCCTCGGCGCCCAGCGACGATCAGCGCATGGCGGAATTCGAGTCCTGGCTGCTGCAGCCAGGCCACCGCCGGGCCTTTGAATACGAACGCATGCTCTGGCGCTGCTTTGGCAACGCCCAGGTTGCGCCGGCGCAGGCCCTGCCTGCGCCGGCCCTCGCGGTACGCGGACGTCGGCGGAGGCAGG
>DALZLW010000142.1:0-9932 GCA_032007425.1 Stenotrophomonas sp. | reverse complement strand
CAGGATCCGGACATCATCATGGTCGGCGAAATCCGCGACCTCGAAACGGCGGAGATCGCGATCAAGGCTGCGCAGACCGGCCACATGGTGCTGTCCACGCTGCATACCAACGATGCGCCGCAGACCATCGCGCGCCTGATGAACATGGGCATCGCCCCGTACAACATCACCAGTTCGGTCACCCTGGTGATCGCCCAGCGCCTGGCGCGGCGGCTGTGCCCGCAGTGCCGCAAGCGCACCGAACTGCCGGCCCATGCACTGCTGGCCGAGGGCTTCACCCAGGCGCAGGTGGATACAGGCATCACCCTGTACGAACCGGTCGGCTGCGATGAGTGCACCGAGGGCTACAAGGGACGTACTGGTATCTACCAGGTGATGCCGATGACCGAGGAAATCTCCACCATCGTGCTGGCAGGTGGCAATGCGCTGCAGATTGCCGAGGCTGCCCGAGCGGCGGGCGTGAGCGACCTGCGCCAATCCGCCTTGGCCAAGGCCGCCCGCGGCATCACCAGCCTGGCCGAGATCAACCGCGTCACCAAGGATTGACGATGGCGGTCAGCGTCGGTCGCCGAGGCCCGGCGTCCCGGTACCGTTGACGCTCAGCCGATCATCCGCCTCAGGTTTGCGCCGATCAGCGTGTTGATCTGCTGGCGTGTTGCTCTGCGGATCGGGTAGTCCGCGGCAAGCGTGGCAAAGTGTTCGGCAGTGGCACAGGTCAAGTCGATGGCGGCTGTTGCGGTCGAACCCGCAACGTCGTGATCATGGGCAAGGCGCAGCAGCTGCGAACGCGTGATATTGCGTGCCTCACCACCGACATCCATATGGTGTTCGCCGCCCGGTCCGAACGAGAACGTCAGGTCATAGCCGGGCGCGAGCCTCCACGAGCGGTCTTCGTCCATGCGGTAAGAAAAATTCTTGCTGTGGTCATCGCGGTTATGGAAGACCACGTTGAAGACGGCCCGACGGAATGCCTTGTCCACCTCGGCCTGGTTGCGGGTGACGGCACGGGTGATCCGGAGCAGGCCGGCATAGTCGATCTGGGGTTGGCGGAAGTTGAGGTCGAATGCACCTGCAGCGGTGAGGATCGGCACGCGCATGCCGTCGTGGCGGTCGAAACGTTTGATGCCGAATGCGGCCAGCTTTGGGCTGATGTCAAACAGATGGGTGTCCGGCATCTCAATGCCGCACCTGTGTGCCAGCCGCGCATAGAGCATTTCAATTGCGCAGACTTCCGGGTGCTCATCAGCGGCCTGGAACTTCACCAGCCAGGGTTCAGCGCTGCCAAAGGGGGCCGTGCTGACTTCGGCCTGTGACGGGGCGAAGTGGATCAGGGCTTTCGGTCGTGCCCCTTGTGGCGAGCCGCCCAGCTTGGCCAAGGTCGCCAGTGCTGGCGCCTCTTTGTCGTGGACGAGGTACTGGATCTGTGTGGCCATTTCCTGCAGGGTCAGCGCTTCATCCGCAAGCGCCAGGCTGTCGCTGGGTTGAAAGGACAATGCGCCCATCGCGCGATCGGCGATGAACGCCAATCGATCCAATGGCGACATCCTGCGCGGATCACGGCCATGCCTTCGAAACAATCGGTCCATGACCAGCAGTCCCCAGCCGTCGGGCAGGGCATCAGCGATGGCGCCAGGGAGGCGGAACTGGTGGTCGCCAAAGCCGTGGAATGCCTCTGCCTGCACGGGCAATCTAGGCGACAGCGCAAATCCCTGACTGATGGCAGTACCGGTGTATTCGAAGAGGATACGCCGGCCATCATCGGCCAGTCGTCCGAGCTTCCACTGCTCTCCCCAACCTTCATAAATGACGTCAAGCAACTGCACGGTCATGAGGTCACCCGCGGGTGCGTCGTCGTACCCGACGCTTGGCTCGATCGACATCGATCAGATCGTCGATTGATGTGATGTTGATCGTGAACAGGTCCTGCAGCCCCTGTTCAAGGCGTAAGGCCAGTGCCACCTTGATGATGGTACTGAATGCGCAGTCGCCTGAGCGCTCCAGATTACGGATGGTGCCCACGGAAACGCCGACACGCTCGGCGAGTTCCGGCTGGGTCAGGTGGCGTGAGATACGGGCCCGCCTGATGCGGTCGGCAAACTCGGCCTCGATTTCCTTTGGGCTGGCGAGACTGAAGTTCAGGGTCATGGGGCAGAGTCGCGCGTTCCAGACATTGATATGCTGCAAAAAAGTATTGTTTAAGCGGATTTTAGCTCTATAAGTGTCAAAATATTGTATTCAAATACGGCGAGCAGTACACGCTATCGAATCCTGTCACGACCAGGACCTTCGAGGGCGACATGAATCAATTTCACATGCAACTACCCCGGTGATCGTGTCTAATAGCGCTCCCCACTGTGGTTCCCCCTCCCATGTCCCTGCACGCCGACGGCCCTGAGCCGTGCGACGGTGCTGACGGCCACGTCGTCACCGCCGGTCCCCTGACTCCGCCCCCTGACGTCGCTGGCACCGCACAGGACGCTCAAACGTTGCGCCATTCCCACGCTGAAGATGTCCAGGGCATGGTCCTGGCCACGCTGGTGGCTTCGTTGGGCCTGGCGATCTTTGCCAAGGGCGGGCTGATGATCGGTGGCATGGCCGGGCTGGCCTTCCTGCTGCATTACGCCGCAGGCTGGAACTTCGGTGTCGTGTTTGTCCTGGTGAACTTGCCGTTCTACTGGGTGGGCGTGCGCCGGATGGGCTGGGAGTTCACCCTGAAGACCTTTGCGGCGGTGACCGCCGTCGGGATCCTGACCGACCTGCTGCCGCGCTGGGCCGATTTCGCCAGCATGCCGCCGCTGTATGCGGCCATTGTCGGCGGCGCGCTGTCCGGGTTGGGCATCCTGTTCTTCATCCGCCACCGGGCCAGCCTGGGGGGCATCGGCATCCTGGCGGTGTATCTGCAGCGCACCCGTGGCTGGAGTGCGGGCAAGGTGCAGATGACTTTCGATGCCTGCCTGATGTGTGTCTCGTTCGCTGTGCTGGCGCCGGTGCAGGTGATGTACTCAGCCATCGGTGCGGTGGTGCTCAGCCTGGTGCTGATGTTCAACCACCGGCCCGGGCGGTACATGGGCGTCTGAGATCGGGGGGGCGCTGGCCGGGCCGTGCCTGGGGCTGGCGGGCCAGTGCGGCCAGCCGTGCATGCACCGGGCAATCCGGCGCATGCGCCCCGGGCAGGTAGCCCAGGCTCATCAGGAATTCGCCGGTGATTTCGCCCCCGGTGAAGCGGAATGTCTTCTTGAACAGCTTCACCCAGTCGGCCTTTTCGCGCGGGTGATGGGCGTCGAGCCAGTCGGCGAAGCTGCCGTGGCTTGCCCGCAACTGCTGGATCACCTGCGCGTTATGCACGGCCGCATGGACCTTCAAACGGTTGCGGATGATGCCGGCATCGCCGAGCAGGCGCTCGATATCGCGCTCGCCATAGGCCGCCACGGTGTCCACATCGAAGCCGTCGTAGGCGCGGCGGAAGTTGTCGCGTTTCTTCAGGATGGTTTCCCAGCTCAGCCCGGCCTGGTTGATTTCCAGCACCAGCCGCTCGAACAGTTCGGCTTCGGCACGCTGCGGGAAACCGTATTCATGGTCATGGTAATGGCCGTGCACCGGGTGACCGGGCGCGATCCTGCAATAGCCGCTCATGGGTAAGCCACCGCGTTGAGTTCACTGGGGGTCATGGTGGTCTGGGTCTTTCCGTCCAAGGTGAGGGCCGGCCAGGTCGGTGCCTGCACGCGCAGTTTGCCTTGGCGCACGGCACGATTGGCCTCGGCGGCAGCATCGCGTTCGTTGTTCCGGGGGCCAAGATCGTAATACCCGACGGTCTGCCATGCACCGGCCGCATCCACCGCGTGCAGCCGGCACATCGGACCGCCGCGTGGTGTCAGCCGGCACAGCAGCACTTCGTCGCGGCCATCGGCATTGAGATCCTGCAGGCCCACCACGCAGTCGCTGTCAGCGTCGGCCTGCAGGCATTGCATGCTGTTGGTGTGCTGGTCCAGCACGCTTTGCCACCAGCTGTCCGGTGGGCTCGCCGAGCCATCGATCAGGCGCAGGCGTGCTTTGAGCGAGCTCATGTCCTTGATCCGATCCTCCAGCGCCTCGGCTCCCCGCAGCCAGCGGTCGCGGCGCGCCAGCGCCTGTTGCGCGATGCTGCTGGCACGGACATCGGCGGCAAACGCGGGCTGTTCCAGCAGCGCCTGCAGGGCCTCCACGCCGCGTTGGCCCAGGCCAAACCGCAGCAGCATGGCATCGTCGGTGGCCATGTCCTGTGGCTGGGCTGCCAGCCGCGCCGTCTGGCTGGCCACGGTGATCCGCACGGGGTCCAACAAGGGGGAACAGGCCAGCAGGCAGGCGGCCAGCACGGTCCAGCACATCCAGCGGTTGGCTCCCTCGATGCCCTGCAGCCAGCGCCCGCGGCGGCGGAACACGGCCAGTGCATAGCCCAGCGCGTAACCGGCCACCAGGATGGCGATCAACGCTGCCCAGAAACGGTCCAGGGTCCAGCCGTATTGGCTGACCCGCAGCCACATCGCCTGCAGGGCCAAGGCGGCGAGCACCGGCAGGGTCAGCAGGCTGCCTTCCACCAGGTAGCGCAGCACGGCCGGGTAGGGGGGCGTGCCGTCGTCATGCTGGTACACCGCATTGCTGAAGCCGATCAGCAACAGCGCCAAAGCCAGCAGCAGCGTGGCCGCCGAGCGGGTCTGCCACAAGCCTTCCACGCCGGTGAACGGAAGGCTGACCACGAACAGCAAGGCAATGAAGGCCAGCAGCGGCAGCAGGCCCTTGCACAGTGCAAACAGGATCTGCCGGGTGATCTGGATCGCGCGTTGCTGGGTGCGGCCGATCAGTACGCCAAAGCCCGCCAAAGTGCCGGTGGCCAGGGCGATGAAGGCGTCCTCGCGGAACAGTTCGCGGAAGAAATCGATCTTCAGCAGGGCAAACAGCGCGCCCCACAGCCACAGCAGCAGCCAGGTCAGGCCGGTGAACGCGACCGCCAGGGCCAGGGTGAGGCCGTTCTGCCAGGCGTGCTGGAACAGGCTGTTGTAATCGGCGCGCCAGTGTCCATGCTGCAGCCGGTGCTGCCACCACGGCAGGCTGATGAAGGTGGCCACGGCCAAGGCCCAGGAGAACGGGAACAGCAGCGGCGCCGGGTCCAGGCCGCTGGCGCCACGCAGTTGGCTGCCCATCCAGAACGCCAATCCCAGCACCAGCAGCGAGGCCAGCCCGGCATGCAGCCACAGCCGGCGCTGGCGCAGCTCCACCACGCTGAGCGCCACGGCGGTGGGCACGGTGAGGAACCACACGTACCAGAGCCAGCGCAGGCTGAAGTGGTCGAACGGCCAGCGGTCGTCCAGCACCTGCACCGTGTGCAGCAACAGACCCTGCAGCAGGGCGATGAGCACGATGGCGCTGCGGGTGGGCAGGGGCAGTGGGGCGGTGGCCTGCATGGCGGTGGTCCTTCCTGGGGTGCGGTCATCCTAGCGCCTCACGCCCGGTGTGCGCGCCCAGCGGTTAGAATGCTGGCCATGCCAGTCACGTCGACCTCCCTAGCCAATCACCTGCTTGTCGCGCTGCCCTCGCTGACCGACGAGACCTTCGCCCGCAGCGTCGCGCTGATCTGCCAGCACGATGGCAACGGGACCATGGGAGTGCTGGTCAACCAGCCCTCGGAATACACCGTGGGCGAGGTGCTGGCGCAGATGGACATCCGCACCGAAGACGACCGGCTGCAGGCCAGCATGGTGCTCAATGGGGGGCCGGTGCACCCGGAGCGCGGTTTTGTCATCCATGATGACCCGCGCCCGTGGGATTCCAGCCTGGCGGTGGGCGATGACCTCTACCTGACGACTTCGCGCGACATCCTCGAAGCGATGGCGCGCGGCGATGGCCCGGCCAACGCGCTGGTCGCGCTGGGCTGCGCTGGCTGGAGCAGCGGCCAGCTGGAACAGGAACTGGCCGAGAACAGCTGGCTGACGGTGCCGGCCGACAGCGCGCTGCTGTTTGCTACCCCGCTGGAGGAACGCTGGCAGGGCGCCGCCGCGCAGCTGGGCGTGGATATCTTCCGCCTCACCGGCTACAGCGGCCATGTCTGAGGCGCCACTGCCGCCGCGCGATGGCACCTTGCTGGGGTTTGACGTGGGCTCGCGCCGCATCGGCGTGGCCATCGGCAGTGCGTTCGGCCTGCATGCGCGCGCCGTGGCGGTGGTCGATGTACACGGCAATGGCCCGGATTGGACCGCGATCGAGCGGTTGATCAAGGAGTGGCGGCCCGATGGCCTGGTGGTGGGTGATCCGCTCACCCTGGATGGCCAGGACCAGCCCAACCGCAAGCGCGCGCAGGGCTTTGCCCGCCAGCTGCGGGAGCGCTTCAAGCTGCCGGTGGTGATGGTGGACGAGCGCTCCAGCTCCGTCGAAGCCGCGCGCCGGTTTGCCGTACAACGCGCCGAAGGGCGCAAGCGCCGTCGCGATGCGGCCACCCTGGATGCGGTGGCGGCGGCGGTGATCATCGAGCGCTGGTTCGCCGCGCCGGATGATGCCACCCCCATTCCCTGACCTGTCGACCCCCTGCCCATGACCGCCTCGCAACTTGATTCCAACGGACGTCTGCGCCACCTGCTCACTTTGGAAGGCCTGCCGCGCGAAACCCTGCTGCAGTTGTTGGACCGTGCCGGCCAGATCCGCGATGCGGCGGTTGGCCGGGTCGCCAACAAGCGCCAGGTGCTTGCCGGTTCGGCGGTCTGCACGCTGTTCTTTGAACCGTCCACCCGTACCCGCAGTTCGTTCCAGTTGGCGGCGCAGCGGCTGGGTGCCGATGTGCTGAACTTCGACGCATCGACCTCATCCACGCGCAAGGGCGAAACCGCCTGCGACACGCTGAAGAACCTGGAAGCGATGGGCGTGCGCGGCTTTGTTGTCCGTCATCCCGATGACAATGCAGTGGCCGCACTGGCCGCTGCTGCAGGCGAGGGCACGGCGCTGGTGAATGCCGGTGACGGCCGCAGCGCCCACCCGACCCAGGGGCTGCTGGACATGCTGACCCTGCGCCAGGCCAAGGGCAGTGATTTCGCCCGCATGAAGGTGGTGATCGTTGGTGACGTCAAGCACTCGCGCGTGGCGCGCAGCGACCTGCACGCGCTGCGCACGCTGGGCGTGGGCGAGATCCGCGTGTGTGGTCCACAGTCGCTGTTGCCGGACGACGACACGCTGAAGGGCTGCGTGGTCGGCGATGATTTCGATGCGATGCTGGAAGGCGTCGATGCGCTGATGATGCTGCGTCTGCAGCGCGAGCGCATGGAAGAGGGACTGGTGCCGTCGCTGGAGCAGTATCACGCGCGCTTCGGCCTGCATGCCGCGCGTCTGGCGCGGGCCGGCAAGGACGTCGCCGTGCTGCACCCGGGCCCGATCAACCGTGGCGTGGAAGTGACCGACGAAGTGGCGGATGGCCCGCAGTCGTGGGTCCTGCGCCAGGTGGCCAACGGTGTGGCCGTACGCATGGCCGTGCTGGAAACGCTGCTGGGTTGAGGCGACGCTGGGCCATGCCCAGCGAAGTCAGCGATGAAACAGGCGCCGGGCCATGCCCGGCGAGCGCGCAGCGGGTCCCGCGCCGGCGGGCCTGATATCAGGCGAAACGCCGCCGACCACCCGTCCGGCGTTACTTGCGCCTCTGCGCGAACAGCCAGGCCCACATCGCCGCATCGCTGTAAGTGGCATCCCAGGCATTGTGGTTGCCTTCCGGATATTCGGTGTAACGCGCATCACGCGCGCCAACGGCTTTGAACGCTGCGTGCAACCGGCGGTCGTCGTCCGGCAACACCACATCATCGCGCGCGCCATGGAACAGCCACACCGGCACCTGCTTCAGGCGGCTGGCCAATGCCGTGTAGGGATCGGCTTCACCCGCCACGGCTTCCACATATAGGCTCTGCCGCACCGCGCGCGGGGCCAGCACCGCGCCGCACACCGGCACGATGGCGGCGAAGCGGCCGGGATCAGCCAGCGCGATGTTCCAGCTGCCGTACCCCCCCATGGACATGCCGGTGAGGTACTGGCGCGCCGGATCGGCGCCGAATTCGGCGATCGTGGCGTCCAGCGCGGCGACCGCCATGCGGTTGTTCTGGCCTGCCCATTCCTGCTCGCCCGGCACCTGCGGCAGCACCACCAGGGCAGGGAAGTCGGCGGCATGGGCGCGCAGGTACGGACCAAGACCCGCATGGGTCTGCTTCAGCCCATCGCTGCCGCGCTCGCCCGAACCATGCAGGAACAGCACGACCGGCAAGGGACCCGTCGTGCGCGCTGCGGCCGCCGGTACGAAGACCTGGTAATACGCCGTGCGGCCATCCACGTGCACCGCGCGGGACTGGAACTGGCCCACGACGGTATCCGGCGTGCTGGCGCAACCAGCGCCGATCATCAGGACAGCCGCCAACGGCAGCCAGCGCAGCAGTGAACCAAGCATGAGAGCGATCCAAGAGGTGAAATCGTTTTCATGGTACGCCCCGAAGGCACGGCCGGCATCATGCAGTGCGTCACTCCGGACGCGGGAAGCTGGCGATGATGTCCAGTTGTTCGCGCGCCTCGGCGTTGCCTTCGGCGGCGGCAGCCTGCACCTGGTCCAGGTCCGGGTGCAGCACCACCAGCAGCGGATTCTCGCAGACCGGACAGTCGTACTCGGTGGCGTCTTCGTCCAGTTCCATCACCATGGCCCGGCTGCTGCCTTTCCATTCGCAGGCGCTGCAGGTGTGCAGCTGTTCGCGCCAGCCGCTCTGGAAGTAGTTTTCAATCGTGGTGGCCATGGCGGGTACTCAGTGCAACAGGATCAGGGTGGCAAGGCCAAGGAAGCTGAAGAAGCCCATGACGTCGGTCACGGCCGTCACGACCACGGTGCCGGCCACGGCTGGATCGACATTCATGCGCTTGAGCAGCAGCGGCAGCAGCACCCCGGCCAGCGCCGCGGCGAGGAAGTTGATGACCAGCGCCAGGGTGATCACCAGCGAAAGCAGGAAACTGTGGAACCAGAGGAAGGCGATGAGGCCCACCAGCAGGCCGATCAGGGTGCCGTTGATGAGTGCCACCCGGGCCTCTTTCCACAGCAGGATGCGGGCGTTGCTCTGGCCGACCTGGCCCAGCGCGATGCCGCGCACCATCAAGGTGAGCACCTGCACGGCGGCATTGCCACCAACGCCGGCGACGATGGGCATCAGCACGGCCAGGGCGACGACTTTCTGCAGGGTCAGCTCGAATTGGCCGATCACGCTGGCAGCGAGGAAGGCCGTACACAGGTTGATGCCCAGCCAGACCACGCGGCCACGCACGGCGCGCTTGATCGGTGAGAACAGGTCTTCTTCTTCGTCCAGACCAGCCGCGCCCAAGGCCTGGTGCTCGGCCTGCGCGCGGATGATGTCGACCACGTCATCGATGGTGATGCGGCCGAGCAGGATGTTGTTGTCGTCCACGACCGGTGCGGATACCCAGTCATGGTCGGAAAACTGCCGGGCGACTTCCTCGTCGCTTTCCCCGACATCGATCGCCGGTTGTTCGTCGTCGATCAGCCGGTTGATCGGCGTCGTGTCTTCATGCGTCACCAGTGAGGCCAGCGACACGCGCCCGAGGTACTGGTGGCGTCGGCTGACCACGAACAGGTGATCGGTGTGGTCGGGCAGTTCACCGCGCAGGCGCAGGTAGCGCAGCACCACGTCGACGTTGACGTCAGCGCGCACCGTCACCACGTCCGGGTTCATCAGGCGGCCAGCACTGTCCTCGGGATAGGACAACACCTGTTCCAGGCGCTCGCGGTTCTCGCGGTCCATCGATTTGAGGACTTCATCGATGACCGTGTCGGGCAGGTCTTCGACCAGGTCGGCCAGGTCGTCGATGTCCAGGTCTTCGACCGCGGCGATGATTTCGTCCGGGTCCATGTCGGCCAGCAGGCTTTCGCGCACTTC
>DALZLW010000141.1:0-9998 GCA_032007425.1 Stenotrophomonas sp. | reverse complement strand
AGCGCAGTGGCAAGGTGGCGCCGGTGCCGATGCGTGCCGGGCCCGCGTTGGGGCTGGACGCCAGCGCGGCCTACCCGGTGGTGCGCGGCGTGCTGGCCGATGGCGAATACCTGTTGGCCTATACCGATGGTGTCACCGAGGCCAGCGCCCCCGGCGGCTTGTGGTTTGGCAGCGAGGGGCTGCAGGCGGCGGTGGCGGCCACGTCGGCGCCGGCGCGGGTGGGACAGGCGGTGCTTGATGCGGTGACCCAGTGCACCGGCCAGGCCCAGCCGCAGGACGACCTGAGCCTGCTGGTGCTGGCGCGTCGCCGCCTGTGGCCGCCGCTGCACCTGCAGGGACCGGCCCGCCAGCGCGATTTCTGCGTGCTGCTGGTGCAGTTGCAGGAAGGCCTCGAACGCATGGGGCTGGCCCGGGTCGACATCCTGCGGGTCCAGCTGATGGTGGAAGAAGTCGGCGGCAACGTGGTCCGCCATGGGCTGGGCGCGGGTCTGCGGCACCTGCAGGTGGTGGTGGACAGTGCCGATACCGGGCTGGTGGTGGAAATCATCGACGATGGCCCGCCGTTCGACCCCACCGCGGCGATGAAGCCGCTGCCGGCCGGGCTGCGTGAGGACGAAGGTGGGCTGGGGCTGGGCCTGGTGCAGGCATTGGCCGATGACCTGCGCTACCGCCGCCAGGAAGGCCGCAATCATCTGACCATCCAGTTGCGCGACGGCCCGCTGCCATTGATACCGGGCGTCCCCCCTTCTGCGCGAGTCAGTACCCATGGCTGAGCTTTCCATCACTGTGGCGTTGGGAACCGGGCCGTTCCGCCGCATCGCCCTGGGCGGTTGGCTGGATGAACAGACCCATGGCCAGCTGGACGAGGCGCTGGCGCCGCTGCTGGAAGATGCCGGTCTGCAGGTGCTGGAACTGGACCTGGGCCAGCTGGAATACGTGTCCAGCGCGGGCTTGCGCAGCTTCGTGCGGGCACGGCGCGCCTTGAGCGGGCGCGGTGGGCGGCTATTGCTCTGGCGGCCGCAGCCGTTCGTGCAGCGCATCCTGGAACTGGTGCAGGTGGTATCGGCGCAGGATCTGCGGCTGGACGGCGGTGACTGAACGGAAACGCGCTGTTGCAGCGCCGTCGGCTTGCCCGGCGCAGGTTATCGATATATCGTTTGCTGCATCGATAACGATATATCGAAATCATGACCGTATCGCCTTCCCGCCCTGCCCGCCCGCTCAGCCGGGGTGACCTGCGCCTGCTGGTGCTGGCCCTGATCGCCGAGCAGCCTCGCCACGGTTACGAGCTGATCCAGCACGTCAGCGCGTTGTTCGTGGGGGCTTACACACCCAGTGCGGGCACGATGTACCCGTTGCTGGCCAGTTTCGAGCAGGCCGGCTGGGTGCGTGCCGACGATGAGGGCGGCCGCCGCCGCTTCCATATCACCAAGGCCGGACAGGCCGAACTGACCGCGCGTGCCGACGATGTGCGCCAGGCCCAGCACCGGGCCCACCACCGTGCCCGCGAGATCGCCAAGGCGGCCATGCCGCTGCCGCTGCGCGAGGGCCTGCGGGAATTCAAACAGGCCCTGCTGCACCACCACGGCCGCTGGGCCGACGGTGAAGCGCAGGCCGTGGCCGCGCTGCTGCGCCAGGCCGCACAACTGCTCAATGCCGCCCCTGCGGCGGCCTCCCCTGATTCCAACGACGACAACGAAGACACCACACCATGACCACTGCCCATGAAAACAAGCGCCTGCGCCTGGATGTCCGCTTCCGCGAACTGACCGTGCTGCGCACCGAAGAAGTCACCCCGCGCATGCGCCGCATCATTGTTGGCGGCGACGACCTGCAGGGCTTTGATTCGCCCGGCGCCGATGACCACGTCAAGCTCTTCTTCCCCAATGCCGACGGTGAGTTCGTGGTGCCCACGATGACCGCCGAAGGCCCGCGGTATCCAGAAGGCAAGACGCCCTCGCCGGCCCGCGATTACACCCCGCGCTGGTGGAACAACGACACCAACGAATTGGCGCTGGATTTCGTGCTGCACGATGACGGCGTGGCCGGTCCGTGGGCAGCGCGCGCGCAGTCCGGCGACAAGCTGGCGGTCGGTGGCCCGCGCGGCTCGTTCGTGGTGGCCGATGATTACGATGCCTATGTGCTGATCGGCGATGAGACCGCGCTGCCGGCGATTGCCCGCTGGCTGCAGGTGCTGCCCGGGCACGCGCAGGTGGAGGTGTATATCGAAGTGGCCGACGAAGACGAACGCCAGGATCTGCAGGACGGTCTGGACGATGAGCGCATCAGCATCCGCTGGTTCGAACGCAACGGCTTCCCGGCCGCGACCAGCACCCTGCTGGAAGAAGCGATGGCCGATTTCGAAGCCCCTGAAGGCGATACGTTCTACTGGATTGCCACCGAATCACGCCGCGCGCGCATGCTGCGCAAGTTCTTCGAAGGCCACCACCAGGTGCCGCGCGACTGGATCCGTTCGACGGGCTACTGGAAGGCGCACGCCGACGAAACCGACGGCGATTGAGGGCCATCAGGCGCGTGCGGGGTGGCTGGGGCGCACGCGCCCTTGCCCAACCGCACGCGGCCGGCCTCAGCCCAGTTTCTGCACCCAGATCGTCGCCGCTTCGCTCGGCGTCTGCTTCACCCGCAACACCAGGCCGGTGGCCTGCACGAAGGTCTGCGCGGCCTGGGCCAGGCCCTGCCGTGCCACCAGCGCGGTCTGCCGGGTCACCGCCTGCTGCTTGCGCAGCTGCACGATGTTGATCGAAGGCCGCCCCGGCGGCGAGAACTTCTGATCGCGGCGCAGGATGTCGGCCACCTGCCCCACTTCCAGTTCGGCCTGCAGCAGGCGCTGTTCGGCCTGTACCAGGGCACGCAGCAGCGTGCGCTGGCGTTGCCGTTCGGCATCGGTCGCGCCCGCTTCCGGCAGCGTGGCCAGCACCACGTCACACGCGGCGTCATCCTGGAAGCGGGTCGCAAGGCCATCCAGCCCCGCCAAGGTCAGCTTGCCCATGGGGCGTCTCGCTACGAAAAGGTGGGCGAT
Organism: Stenotrophomonas sp.; assembly: GCA_032007425.1. Lineage (GTDB taxonomy): Bacteria > Pseudomonadota > Gammaproteobacteria > Xanthomonadales > Xanthomonadaceae > Stenotrophomonas. Next base: position 6,958 of record DALZLW010000141.1, on the reverse strand, counting down.
TATGGCCCATCCCGGCCATCGCCCGCGCCACCACGCGCGCGCCGCAGGCCCGCACGCCGCGCAAAAAAGAAGGCCCGCCAAACGGCGGGCCTCCGGCCTTCCCACGACGAGCGGGTTGGAGCCTGACCTCAGGCAGCCGGCTTTTCGCCGGTCACTTCGGTCGTGATGCGGATCTTCACTTCATCGCTGACGTTCGGGGCGTAGGCGCCGACGCCGAAATCGCTGCGCTTCAGGGTGGTGGTGGCATCGAAGCCGGCGGCCGGGACCTTGGCCATCGGATGCTCGCCACCGCCGTTGATGGTCACGTCCAGGGTGACCGGCTTGGTGATGTCCTTGATGGTCAGGTCACCGGTGACGGTCAGCTTGTTGGTGCCGGCCGAGGCGACCTGGGTGCTCTTGAAGGTGGCGGCCGGGAACTTGGCGGCGTCGAAGAAATCGGCGCTCTTCAGGTGTTCGTCGAACTTGGCGGTGAAGCTGTTCAGGCCGCTCAGCGGCAGGGTCACTTCCACGGTGCTCTTGCTCACGTCGGCCGCGTCGTACACCAGGGTGCCTTCGGCGGTGCCGAAGTGCGCGGTCGGGTTGGAGAAGCCGAAGTGGCTCCACTGTGCCAGCACGTCGGTGTGGGTCGGGTCGATCTTGTAGGTGCCCGAGGCGATCTGGATCGCTTCTGCCGGGGCAGCGGCGGCGGCATCGGCAGACGGGGTGGCGGCCTGCTCGGTGGCGGCCGGGGCGGCGGCATCAGCGGCCGGGGCGGTCTGCTCGGCCGGCTTGGAGCAGGCGGCGATGGCCAGGGTCATGGCGAGCGGGAGCAGCAGCTTGTGGGTGGTGGTCATGCGCAGGTCTCTCAGATGAAGGGGAAAAGCGAAGGGTCCAAACACAGCCCGTCCGATCGGGACGGGCCAATTCCAACACAGATCACTCAGACGATGCGCGCGGCTTCGTCGAAGGACAGGCGCGGCAGGCGCGGGAACAGCCCGGAGGCGTCGCCGTAGCCAAGGTTCACCAGGAAGTTGCTCTTGATGGTGGTGCCGGCGAAGAAGGCGGCATCGACCTTGGCCGGGTCGAAGCCGGACATCGGGCCCGCATCCAGGCCCAGCGCGCGGGCGGCCAGGATCAGGTAGGCGCCCTGCAGGCTGCCGTTGCGGAAGGCGCCTTCGTGGCGGGCTTCGCGCGGGCCGTCGAACCAGCTCTTGGCATCGGTGTGCGGGAACAGGTACGGCAGCTTCTCGTGGAAGTCTTCGTCGAAGCCGACGATGACGGTGACCGGTGCGGCCAGGGTCTTGTCGTGATTGCCCTCCGAAAGGGCCGGGGCGAGCTTGGCCTTGGCCTCGGCGCTGGTGACGAACACGAAGCGCGCCGGGCTGCCATTGGCGGCCGTGGGGCCCCACTTCAGCAGCTCGTAGAGCTCCTTGAGGGTCTCTTCGCCTACGGGCTTGTCCAGGAAGGCATTCTGGGTGCGTGCGGTACGGAACAACTGATCAAGTGCGGCCGGATCAAGCGCGTTGGACATGCAACCTCCAGTGGGTGAAGAACGTTGGCCGGGCGGGCATCGCCGCGGCGCCGATGAATGCGAGCCAGTGTAGAGTGTTGCGTAGATGGCGACACCCAGCAGAGTTGAAACGAATCAATGCCACAGGTGAAACGATCGGCCGCCCCCTGGACGGTCACTGACGGCCGCGCCGGCAACGTCCGCCAGGCCGTGGCGCTGGCGTCGGCGCTGCGTCTGGGCGTGCACGTGCCCGTGCCGTTGCAGCCGCGCGCGCCGTGGCGTTGGCTGGCCCCGCGCACCCTGCCGGGTAGCGTGGCTGGCTTCGGTGACCGCTTCGCGGCACTGGCGACACAACCGCCGGCGCTGGCCATCGGCTGTGGCCGCCAGGCAGCGGCGGCGCTGCGGGTACTCAAGGCACGCGGCAGCCAGGTGGTGCAGATCCTCGACCCGCGCATCAGTGCGCGGCATTGGGATCTGGTCGTCGTGCCGGAGCACGATCGGCTGCGCGGCGGCAACGTGCTCACCCTGCTGGGCAGCCTCAATCCGGTGGACGATGCGTGGCTGGCGGTGGGGCGTTCGGCGTTCGCCGGCTTCGGTGCGCTGCCAGGCCCGCGCACCGCGCTGCTGGTCGGCGGTCCCACGCCACTGGCGCCGTGGGATGAAGCGGCGATGCTGCAGGTGTTCGATGCCGTGGTCGCGCAGTTGCGTGCCGAAGGCGGAAGCCTGTTGGCCACCACGTCGCGGCGCACGCCGCCGGCGCTGGCCGAGGCCCTGCGTGCGCGCTGCGCCGATCTGCCCCATGTCATCTGGGGCGATGGCGGCGATGGGGTGAATCCCTATGCCGGCCTGCTGGGCTGGGCGGACCGGGTGGTGGTGTCAGCTGATTCGGTGAATCTGTTGTCTGAAGCCTGCGCCACCCGCCTGCCGGTGGCGGTGGCACTGCCGGCGGTCGCGCAGGGCCGTTTGCAGCGTTTCCAGCACGGCCTGCGCGAACGCGGGCGGCTGCAGTCGCAGTGGTTGGACTGGCAGCATGGAACGATTACGCCGCTGCGTGAAACCGGCCGCATTGCCTTGGAAGTCAAAAAACGGTTGGGTCTGCCCGCGGCACGCTGAGCGTTACCCCGGCGCCGGGCGTGGCGGTCTGTCGCGCAGGCGCTGGCCCGGGCCAGCCGTCGGCGCGATAATGCGCGGTCCCCTGCCTGATCCGGCCTGCTGCCGTCCCGCCATGAACCTGCGTCCCGCCCCCGTGTTTGCCCCCTTGACCGCCCGCGCCCTGCTGCTGGCGGTGCTGGCCATGGGCGCGGTGGTGCTGGGCTCCAATGTGCTGGTGCAGTACCCGATCAATGATTGGCTCACCTGGGGGGCGTTCAGCTATCCGGTCGCGTTCCTGGTCAGCAATCTGATCAATCGCCGCTTCGGCCCGGGTCCGGCGCGGCGCGTGGCGTGGGCCGGCTTCGCACTGGCGGTGCTGCTGTCGTTCTGGATCGCCACGCCACGCATCGCGGTGGCGTCCTGTTCGGCCTTCATCGTCGCCCAGTTGCTGGACATCACCGTGTTCGACCGGCTGCGGCGGGGCAGCTGGTGGCGCGCGCCGATGGTCGCCACCACCTGCAGCGCCAGCGTGGATACGGCGCTGTTCTGGACCATCGCCTTCACTGGTTCGGGCCTGCCGTGGCTGAGCTGGGCGGCCGGCGATCTGGCGGTGAAGCTGGCCATGGGCCTGTGCCTGCTGGCGCCGTTCCGCGCCCTGCTGTGGAAGATGGCACCGGCGCGCGGCTGAAGCGCCTGATCGCTCCATCGGCGCACCCACGCGGCTGCCGCAGGGCGGCGGTGGCGCGCCTACAATCGGGACATGACCGATCCCACGCCGCCTGATCCCATCACCGCACTGGCCGAGCGTTCGCTGGCCCGTCTTGCCACCAGCCAGCCCGCGGCCTTGCCGCCGGACCTGCTGCCCTTCCTGCGGCAGTTGGCCATCACCAGCGATTTCGCCGTCGATACGCTGTGCCGGCAACCGGCCTTGCTCGCCCATCTGGCCCAGCCCGACTGCCCGCCACTGCCGCCGCCGATGCTCGCGCCCGGGCAGGCCACGGAATGGCCGGCGCAACTGCGGCGCTGGCGCACGGCGATGTCCACCCGGTTGATCTGGCGTGACCTGGCGGCACTGGACAGCGTGGCGCAGACCCTGGCCGGTGCCACCACGCTGGCCGAGCAGTGCCTGACGTTGGCGCTGGACGCGCTGGAAGCCGAGTTCGCCCAGCGCCACGGCGTGGTGCGTGATGGCGAAGGCAATCCACAGCGGCTGGTGGTGTTCGGGCTGGGCAAGCTGGGCGGCGGCGAGCTCAATTTCAGTTCCGATGTGGACCTGGTGTACGCCTATCCGCACGGCGGCGAGTCCGACGGCACGCGTCCCCTGGCGGCGGAGGAATATTTCGCGCGGCTGGGCCAGCGCCTGGCACGGCTGTTGGATGAAACCACGGTCGATGGCTTCAGCCACCGCGTCGACCTGCGCCTGCGTCCGTTTGGCAATGCCGGCCGGGTGGCGCTGTCCTTCGCCGGCATGGACCAGTATTTCCAGCGCGAAGGCCGCGACTGGGAGCGCTACGCATGGCTGAAGGCGCGCGCGGTGGCCGGTGATGTGGCTGCCGGCGAGGCCTGGCTGCAGAGCCTGCGCCCGTTCGTGTACCGCCGTTACCTGGATTTCACTGCGCTCGATGGCCTGCGTGACATGAAGGCGGCGATCACCGCCGAAGTCGCGCGCAAGGACATGCACGATGACATCAAGCGCGGTGCCGGCGGCATCCGCGAAATCGAGTTCCTGTGCCAGTCGCTGCAGTTGATCCGCGGCGGGCGTGAGCCGGCCCTGCGCGAGCGACGGCTGCTGCATGCGCTGGCCGCGTTGGTCGACGGTGGGCAGATCGCCGAAGAAGATGGCCAGGCGCTGCGTGCCGCTTACCTGTTCCTGCGCCGGCTGGAAAACCGCCTGCAGATGCTGCGCGATGCACAGACCCATGTGCTGCCAGCCGATCCACTGGACCGCCTGCGCATTGCCCAGGGTCTGGGTTATCCGGCATGGGATGCGCTGCGCGCGGCGCTTGCCGTGCACCAGCAGCGGGTGAGTACGGAATTCGCCGCGCTGCTGGCCCCGCGCAAGGGCCAGGCGGCGCCGGATGCACTGGCCGGGTATTGGCGGGGGCTGGCCAGTGGTGGTGATGCCGGCGGCGATGCCGCCTTGCTGGCGCAGGCCGGCTTTGCCGATGCCAACGGGGCCGATCAATCGCTGCGCGATTTCGCCCAGGGCAGCGGCGTGGCCTCGCTGTCCGATGCCGCGCGCGCGCGCCTGGACCGGGTGCTGCCGGCGCTGCTGCACGCCGCCACGCGCTCGCCGCAGCCCGATGCCGCACTGAAGCGGGTGCTGGGGCTGCTGCAGGCGATCATGCGCCGTGCCAGCTACCTGGCCCTGCTCGACGAACAACCCAGTGCGCTGGCCCGGCTGGTCAACGTGCTGGCGCGCAGTGCGCTGCTGGCCGAGCGCCTGGCGGCCTATCCGCTGCTGCTCGATGAACTGCTGGACGTGCGTGTGTCCGGGCCGATGCCCAGCACCGAGGAGATGCAGGCCGAGTGCGCGCAGGTGCTGGCGGTGGACGATCAGGAATCGGCGCTGCGCTGGCTCAACGAGCTGCGCCTGGCGCTGAGCTTCCGCATGGCCCTGGCGGCGCTGGATGGCCGGCAACGCGCGGTGGACAGCACCCGGCAGTTGGCCGAACTGGCCCAGGTGGTGGTGTCCACCGTGTTGCGGCTGGTGGAAACGGACCTGCAGGCGGCGCACGGCCGCGTGCCCGGGGGGCGTTTTGCGATCATCGGCTACGGCAGCCTGGGGGGGCTGGAACTGGGCTTCGGCTCGGACCTGGACCTGGTGTTCCTGTACGACCATCCGCCGCAGGCCGAGGCCAGCGACGGTGCACGGCCGCTGGAGGCCTCGCGCTGGTATGCGCGCCTGGCACAGAAGGTCATGGCCATGCTTGGCGCGGTCACCGCCGCCGGCCGCCTGTACGACATCGATGTGCGGCTGCGCCCGGACGGCGGCAAGGGCGCGCTGGTCTCGTCGCTGGCCAGTTACCGTGAGTACCAGCGCGAACGTGCCTGGACCTGGGAACACCAGGCGCTGGTGCGCGCCCGCGCGGTGGCCGGTGATGCCAGCCTGATGGCCGATTTCGATCAGGTCAGGGCACTCACGGTCGGCAGCGTGCGCGATCCGCAGGCGCTGCGCACCGATGTGTTGAAGATGCGCCAGCGCATGCGTGCCGAGCTGGACCGCAGCGATGCCGCGCGCATGGACCTCAAGCAGGGCGCCGGGGGCAGCGTGGACCTGGAGTTCCTGCTGCAGGCCGGCGTGCTGCTGGGCGCCTGCCAACATCCCTCGTTGCTGCAGCCGCGCGATACCCCGGCGTTGATCGATGCACTGGTTGCCAGTGGCTTCCTGCCCGCTGCGCAGGCGGCGGACCTGCATGCCGCCCACGAGGCGCTGCTGGATGTCGGCCTGGCCTGCACGCTGGATCGCCGCCCGCGGCTGGCCCCGGTCACCGAGGCCATTGAACAGGCCCGCGCGATCATCGGCGCGGCCTGTGCCGGCGCCGGCCTGCCCTTCGACGGTGACCGCGCTGCCTGAGCCCGGGCGGGCAGGTGCCCATTCAGCGTCGACGACCAGGCAATAAAAAGCCCGCTTGCAGCGAACTGCCAGCGGGCCCTGCTCCCTCCCCCACGTCGGGATGCAGGTCCATCGTGCAGGGTCCGGAACCAAGATGCACGCTGCACTGCAAAACAATACCGTCAGGTACATGAGTGGCGGGATCTGAATTGCCATCCCACCAAGGTCGCACCCCATTGGCGCAGGCCATGGCCGATAATCGGGATTCATTCCCCCAGATACATCGTCATGTCTGTAGATCGCATCGCCAACGCGCGTCTTCGTGACCGCGTGGTCTCTGCCGAGGCCGCAGCCGCGCTGATCCAACCCGGTGAAACCGTGGCCATGAGCGGCTTCACCGGTTCCGGTTACCCCAAGGCCGTCCCCATGGAGCTGGCCCGCCGCATCGAGGCCGTGCACGCGCAGGGCCAGCCGTTCCAGATCAAGCTGATGACCGGCGCCTCCACCGCGCCTGAACTCGATGGCGCGCTGGCCAAGGCCGATGGCATCGCCATGCGCATGCCGTTCCAGAGCGACCCGGATGCACGCAACCGCATCAACGAAGGCAAGCTGGATTACATCGACATCCACCTGAGCCATGTCGCCCAGCACGTGTGGTTCGGCTTCTATGGTGAGATCGATACCGCGGTGATCGAGGTATCGGCGATCCGCGAAGACGGCTCGCTGGTGCCGTCCACCTCGGTGGGCAACAACAAGACCTGGTTGGACCTGGCCAAGAAGGTGATCGTCGAGGTCAACGAGTGGCAGCCGGCCGGCGTGGA
>DALZLW010000140.1:0-10017 GCA_032007425.1 Stenotrophomonas sp. | reverse complement strand
CGGCGGTGCGGCCGCTGCCGGTCAGCCAGGTGCGGCGTCACGGCCCGCTGCGGATCGGCTTTTTGTCCAACGGCTTCGGCGCCCACCCCACGGGTCTGCTGACCGCGGCCCTGTTCGAGGCCCTGCGCGACGATGCACGCCTGCAGATCCACCTGTTCGCATCGACCGCCGCCGACGGCAGCGCCATCCGCCAACGGCTGGAGGCCGCCACCGGCCTGCACGAAGTCGCCGGGCTGCGCCACGTCGACATCGCCGCGCGCATCCGTGCCGCCGGCATTGATGTGCTGGTGGACCTGCGCGGCTGGGGCGGTGGCGGTACCCCCGAGGTGCTGGCCATGCGCCCTGCCCCTTTGCAGGTGAACTGGCTAGCCTACCCGGGCACCTCCGGCGCACCCTGGCTGGACGCGGTCATCGCCGATGCTTTCGTGCTGCCGCCGGTGCTGGAGCCCCATTACAGCGAGCAGGTTCTGCGCCTGCCGCGCGCGTTCCAGCCCTCCGATACCACCCGGGTGCTGCAGCCGCCACCATCGCGCCGCGACTGCGGGCTGTCGGACACCGGCACGGTGTTCTGCTGCTTCAACAACAGCTACAAGCTCAATCCGCGCAGCATGGCGCGGACCTTTGCGGTGCTGCACGGCGTGCCCGGCAGCGTGCTGTGGCTGTTGTCCGGCCCGGGCAGTGCCGATGCGCGCCTGCGCCAGGCCGCAGCCGATGCCGGCCTGGACCCAGCGCGGCTGGTGTTCATGGCCAAAATGCCGCACCCGCAGTATCTGGCGCGGTATGCACACGCCGACCTGTTCCTCGACACCCACCCCTATAACGCCCACACCACCGCGTCCGATGCGCTGTGGGCCGGCTGCCCGGTGTTGACGGCACCCGGCCAGACCTTCGCCGCGCGGGTCGCCGGCAGCCTGAACCACCATCTGGGCTTGGACGACATGAACGTCGCCGATGATGGCGCGTTCATCGCCCGTGCCATCGCGCTGGGCAACGATGCGGCGGCGCTGGCTTCCCTGCGTGCGCGGGTGGCGTTGGCACGTGATCACAGTGGCGTGTTCGACATGGAGGGCTTTGCCAGCGACCTGTCCGAGCTCCTGCGTGACTGGGCCGGCACGCGTGGTTGGCAAGGTGCACACATCGGCTAGGCAATCGCTGCGCTAGGCTGGACCGACATCCCGCATCCGGAGTGACGATGGCCAAGCTCAAGCGCGCCGCCTACGAAGCCTTGCTCGAACCCATGCAACTGGAGCTCACCGCTATGGCGCGCTGGGTGCAGCACACCGGGCAGCGCCTGCTGGTGCTGTTCGAAGGCCGCGACACCTCCGGCAAAGGCGGGGTGATCCAGGCCATCAGCGAGCACCTGAATCCGCGCCAATGCCGGGTGGTCGCCCTGCCCAAGCCGACCGACCGCGAGGCCACGCAGTGGTACTTCCAGCGCTATGCCGCACACCTGCCGGCCGCCGGCGAAATCGTGCTGATGGACCGCAGCTGGTACAACCGCGCCGGCGTGGAACGGGTGATGGGCTACTGCACCGGCGACCAGTACAGGCAGTTCCTGCACCAGGCGCCGGTGTTCGAGCAGTTGCTGGTGGACGATGGCATCGTGCTGTTCAAGTACTGGCTGAGCGTGGACCAGCAGCAGCAGGAAACGCGCTTCGCCGAACGCCACGAGAACCCGCTCAAGGGCTGGAAACTTTCGCCAGTGGACCTGCAGTCACGCAGCCGCTACGAAGACTACACCCGCGCGCGCGAGGCCATGCTCGACGCCACCCATCGACCGCATGCACCGTGGACACTGGTGGACTTCAACGACCAGCGCCGTGGCCGCCTGACCCTGCTGCGCGACCTGCTGGACCGGCTGCCCGACACCCACGTGGATGCCCCGGTGCTCGACCTGCCGCCGTTGGAGGGACCGCTGCACCAGGAGCGCTACGGCGCGTTGGCCCCTATCAGGCCGTTCCCGACCGACGATTGATACAGCGGCGGGCAGGTGGCGCTCGTCGTCGGTGGGCTCAGCCCTTGGCCGCAATCTGCTTTTCGATATCAGCGGCGGTTACCGGGCCGAGGAAGGTATGCGCCAGGCGCCCCTGCGGATCGATCAGGTGGGTCAGCGGCAGGCCACGCGGAATCGCAAAGTCCGCCGGCGGATCGTATGGATCGACGATGGCGATCGGATAAGTGACCGGATGCTCCTTGAGGAACGCGGTCATCTCCGCCGGCTCGATCTCTTCATAGGCCAGCCCCACCACTTCCACATGCTCACGGATCGCATTGAGCGCCGACAGTTCCGGCATTTCCTTGCGGCATGGCGCGCACCAGGTCGCCCAGAAGTTCACAACCACCCACTTGCCCCGGTGCGCGGCCAGGTCATAGGCCCGGCCATCTACCGTGGTGACCTGCAACTGCGGTGACGCCGCGGTGACCTGCTCGGCGGGGTCGACGGCTGCTGGTGCGGCATCGGCCGGCGCGGCCGTATCGGCGGTATCGGCCGCCGGCGCCTGCAGCGGCGGTGCGGAGGTGGCACCGGCTGACGGCGCGGTGTCCGTGGACGGCGTACAGGCCGCCAGCAAGACCGCCAGCATCAGCGCGGCGGCGGGAAACTTCAGGGTCATCGTGGATCTCCAGCAGGAAAAATATCGCCGACGCGACGCTTGAGTTTCTCACGCAGCGGCAGGCGCAGGGTATCGAGCGCTTCCAGCGCAGCCCGTCCCAGGCTGTCGTCACGGTGCGGCAGGTGCTGCTCGGCGATCGGAATGCGCAGTTGCGTGCCTTCGTAAAGCTCGGCCAGGCTGACCTGATGCAGGTCCCGGGACAGCAACCAATCACCGTTCTCCGCCCGCTGCAACAGGCTCATGCGCTCCAGATCGCACAGCAGGGTCTGCAGCAGCGAATCGGTCAACATCGGCTCAAGCTCCAGCAAGCGGTCCTCGGCCAGCCCATGGCCATGGCCACGCGCATCCTGGAAGCGGCCCAACAAGCGCAGCAGGGAATAGAACTCATAACCGGCCGGAAGCCGCATGTCGGCCGGTTGGTAGCGGAAGGCCGACAACGAAGAGGAAAGCGAGGCCCCCAGCAGCACCGAGACCCAGCACAGGTAGATCCACAGCAGCAGGATGGGCACGAAGGCCACGGTGCCATACAGCTTCTGGTAGGACTGGAAGCTGCCGAGATAGGCGCCAATTCCCCACTTGACCAGTTCCAGCATCAGTGCCGCCAGGATCGCCCCGGGAATGGCATGACGCCACTTGACTGTCAGGTGCGGTACCACGCGATACATCAGGGTGATGCAGATGAACTCGATCAGCACCGGCGCCAGGCGCAGCGACAGGTCGGCCAGCCAGCGGCCCTCCTGGGTGCCGAACAGCGGCAGCGCCAATACCCGCGCCGACACCGCCAACGAGGCCGCCGCCAGCATCGCCCCCAGGGTCAGCACCGTCCAGTACACCAGGAAGCGGGTCAGCTTGGGCCGGCTCGAGCTCACCCGCCAGATCTGGTTGAAGGTCTCTTCCACGCTGTTGAGGGTGATCAGCAGCGAAACCACCAGGGCGATGAAGCCCGCGGCGGTCAGCTGGCCGGCACTGGCCGAGAACTGCCGCAGGTAGCCTTCGGCCGCCCGGGCCGCGCTGGGCACGAAGTTGGAGAATACGTAGTCGCTCAGCTGGTCGCTCCAGCGATCAAACACCGGGAAGGCCGACAACACCCCGAACACCACGATCGCCAACGGCACCAGCGCGAACACCGTGGTGTAGGCCAGTGCAGCGGCGGCCTGGAACAGGCGGTCATCCAGGAAGCGGTGCCAGGCGAACCGCCCGAAGCTTGCCGAACGGGCGCGATCACGGGCGCGCTCCATCCATAGATTGAATGAGTTCAAGGGTTCCATCGTCGCAGGGTACCCGATGCGCAATGACGCTGGCATCGCCATACTGGGCACTCCTGTATGGCGTGACGTGGGGACGATGGGCGAGATTCTGGTGCTTTACTACAGCCGTGGCGGGTCGGTGGCCCGGCTTGCAAGGCAGATCGCACGGGGCATCGGCGAGGTGCCGGGCATGAGTGCGCGCCTGCGCAGCGTGCCACCGGTGGCCGCGGTGACCCAGGCGGCGCAGCCGCCCGTCCCTGACGACGGGGCGCCCTATGTACAGGCCAGCGATCTGGCCGAATGCGACGGATTGCTGTTGGGCAGCCCCACCCGCTTCGGCAACATGGCCGCGCCGATGAAGCACTTCCTCGATGGACTCGGACCGGAATGGGTGAACGGCACGCTGGCCGGCAAACCGGCCGCCGTTTTCACCTCCACCGCCTCGATGCATGGCGGCCAGGAGGCCACGTTGCTGTCCATGCACCTGCCGCTGCTGCACCACGGCTGCCTGATCGTCGGCATCCCCTTTACCGAATCGGCGCTGAGCCACACCGTGACCGGTGGCACGCCCTACGGCGCCAGCCATGTCGCCGGCGCTGCCGACGATCCGCAACCCAGTGAAGAAGAGGCCGTGCTGGCACGTGCGCTGGGCCGGCGGGTCGCCGATATCGCCAAGCGGCTGCGTGGATGAGCAGCGCCGCGCCGGGGCAACGCCTGACACTGACGCTGGCCCTGCTGGCGCTGGCCGGCGTGTTCGCGGCGTGGTTTGCCGATGATCGCCATTGGCTGGCGAGCCACCTGGTGTTCACCCTGCCCCCGGCCCTGCTGGCCGTGGCCCTGCCGCTGTGGCCACGGGCGCGGGCGCGCATCGCGTTCTGGGCCTCGGTGATTGCCCTGGGCTGGTTCAGCCATGGGGTGATGAGCGCCTGGAGCCATCCAGAAACCGCGCCCTGGTCCTGGCTGGAAATCGGTCTGTCGCTGCTGGTCATCTTCGTGGCCAGCCTGCCCGGCCTGCGCGCCCGTTTCAGCCGCAACCGCCGCTGACGGGCGCCGCAAGGCACCGTATCATGCCGGTTCCAGCGACTGAGCAGCGCAGCAGACCGGTTTTGAGAACATGCAGATGATGGAAGAACTCCTGATCGTCACCACCGGTGGCACGATCGACAAGATCTACTTCGATGACAAATCGGACTATCAGATCGGTGACCCGCAGATCGGGATGATCCTGCGCGAACTGGGCGTGACCTTCCGTTTCAACGTGATTCCGATCCTGCGCAAGGATTCGCTGCATATCAACGACGATGATCGCGAACTGATCCGCGCCACCATCGCCGCGCAACCGACCCGCCACGTGCTGGTGACCCACGGCACGGATTCGATGGTGCAGACCGGCAAGGTGCTGGCCACGATCCCCGACAAGACCATCGTGATGACCGGCGCGTTGAGCCCGGCACGCTTCCGCGGTTCGGATGCCGAGTTCAACATCGGCTGTGCAATCGGTGCGGTGCAGTCGCTGCCGACCGGCGTTTACATCGCCATGAACGGGCGTATCTGGGATCCGCAGCAGGTACGCAAGAACGTGGCGGCCAACCGCTTCGAAGCGCTGTAAGCCGGGGCGCCCGCGTCTGGTGGCGCCGGACCACGCCCGGCGCCACCCCCAGCTTGCCTTGCCTCAGTACTGCGCGCGCAGCGTGACACCGGAGAAGGTGCTGTATGCCTTCACCCGCACATGCCAGGTGCCGGCGGCCGGATTGTTGATGGTGCAGGTTTCGTTGTTGCCCGACAGGTAGGGACGGCAGGTGTACTGCGTGTCGGTCGGTGCGCTGCCAGAACGCACGTACAGGTCGGCATCGCCACTGCCACCGCTGATGGCCACCCGCAATTGGCTGCGTCCAGCCGGCACGGTGATGGTGTAGTTCAGTGCACTGCCACTGGACGCCCCCAGGCCGGTCACCGGCACATTGCTCTGCAACTCGTCGTCGCCCGGGTCCGGTGGGGTGACGCCGCCGTCGAGCACGGCGCTGACCGCCGCATCGGCATTGACGATGCCAGCACCGCAGCCGCCAGAGCACGCACCGGGCAAGGGCGTGGCGGTGCTGGTGAGGATTTCCCTGATGCTGGCCGGCGTGAGCGCCGTGGTTGCCACCGACTGCATCAGCGCGACGACGCCGGCCACATGCGGGGCCGCCATCGAGGTGCCATTGTAGGAAGCGTAACTGGCCGCTGCCGGCACCGTGGTACCCGTGTTGAGCGTGGACAGGATGGCCTGGCCTGGTGCGGAAATGGTGATGCCATTGCCATAGTTGGAGAAGCTGGCCTTGGCACCGGCGGAGGTCGTCGCCGCCACAGCGATCACCCCGCTGCAGTTGGCCGGCACCGACCCGGACACATTACTGCCTTCGTTGCCGGCCGCGACCACCACCGTGGTGCCGCGCGATATCGCGCCGTTGATGGCACTCTGGTAGGTGCTGGAGCAGCTGCCGCCGCCGCCGAGCGACATGTTGATCACTTCGGCCGGATTGGCGTTGGCCGGCACGCCACTGACCGCACCGCCTGATGCCCAGACAATGGCATCGGCGATATCGGAGGTATACCCACCGCACTTGCCGAGCACGCGCACCGGTACGACCTTGGCGTTGAACGCGGTGCCTGCCACGCCGGTGCTGTTGTTGGTCACTGCAGCGACAGTGCCGGCCACGTGGGTGCCATGCCAGCTGGAGGCGGACGCCGGATAGCCAATGCCACACTCGTTGGCGCCATACCAGTCCCCTTCATCGTTGGGATTGCTGTCGCGGCCACCGCCATCACGGGCCATGGCGGCATCGCTGATGAAGTCATAGCCGGGCAGGATGTTGGCGTTCAGATCGGGGTGGCTGGTGATGCCGGTATCGATCACCGCCACGACCACGCCGGTGCCGGTCGCCTTGTCCCAGGCCGGACGCACGTTGATCGAGGCATTGGAGGTGCCAAAGCCCCACTGTTCGCTCAACCGCGGATCATTGGGCACCAGGCTGGGGCGCATGATCTGATCCACTTCCACGTATTCCACGCTGGGATCGGCCGCCAGCTTGCGCATCAGCAGTTCCGACTCGGCCACGTCCAAGGGACGGTCGGTTCTGATCACCGTCGGCCCGATCGCCAGGCGGCGGACTTCCTGCACGCCCAGCGCGCGCCCCTGGCGGGCGGGCAGCCCGGCCGCGGCATCTCCCAAAGAGCGTGCCAGCGCCGTGCGCGTGGCCAGCGGCGCGCTGCCATCGCGGTACTTGACGATGAAACGCTGGTGGGTGGGTGCCGAGGACAGACCGGACAGCTGGACATCGCCGGCCCAGGCCGGGGTGACGAGGAACAGGGATGTCAGCGCGCTGGCGCCGATGACTACCCATGCACGTTGACGCAGACCCTTATGCAGTTGCTGGGACATCGAACCTTCCTTTTCTTCTGCTGTGGTTGCCATGTGTGGCAATGAAGGCCGAACGCGCCGCTGTCACGAGGACGGCCGGCAGCGTGCGGTGGCGACGTCAAGTCTCCCCATTGACCTGCCGTGTCCCCACGCTAGTCATGCCTGTTCCCTAGGACAATGCTTAATCGCACTTCACTGCCGGGCAATTGTCAGAAGTGAGACACCCGGGTCTAAATTTAATTAAGGTGAAGGCCGCTTCACGCGACCTACACGCCTGAAATTGAAAAACCCGTCGCAAGCGACGGGTTTTTCAGCACAAACACAGGTAAGTGTCAGGCCTCAGGCCAGCTTCACCAGCCAGTTGTGACGGTCCGGCAGGCGACCGTACTGGATATCGGTCAGCTCCTTGCGCAGCGACATGGTCACTTCGCCGGCCGGCGCATCGATGTCACCCACCGAGAAACCTTCGCCCTTCAGCTGGCCAATCGGGGTCACCACCGCAGCGGTGCCACAGGCGAACACTTCGGTGATCTCGCCAGAGGCCACGCCGTCCTTCCATTCCTGGATGTCGACCTTGCGCTCGACGACCTTCATGCCGCGGTCGCGGGCCAGCTGCAGGATGCTTTCGCGCGTGATGCCTTCGAGGATGCTGCCCGACAGTTCCGGCGTGACCAAGGTGCCATCCTTGTACACCAGGAACACGTTCATGCCACCCAGCTCTTCCAGGTAACGGCCTTCCTGAGGATCCAGGAACAGCACCTGCGAGCAGCCCTGCGCCTGTGCCTTCTGCTGCGGCAGCAGCGAGGCGGCATAGTTGCCACCACACTTGGCCGCGCCGGTACCGCCCTTGGCAGCGCGCGCATATTCGGTGGACAGCCAGATCGACACCGGCGCCACGCCCTTGGCGAAGTACGGGCCCGCCGGGCTGGCGATGACGTAATAGCCGGCCTTGTGTGCACCACGCACGCCGAGGAAGGCCTCGTCGCCAATCATGAACGGGCGGAAGTACAGGCTGGACTCATCGGCCGACGGCACCCAATCCTTGTCCAGCGCGACCAGCTGCTTGAGCGATTCAACGAAGATGTCCACCGGCAGTTCCGGCAGCGCCAGTCGCTGCGCCGACCGCTGCAGGCGGCGGCCATTGGCGTCCGGCCGGAAGGTCCACACCGACCCGTCGGCGTGGCGGTAGGCCTTGATGCCTTCGAAGATTTCCTGGCCGTAGTGCAGCACCGCTGCCGCCGGATCCAGCTGCAGCGGGCCATAGGCACGCACATTGGCGCCATGCCAGCCGGTGTCCTTGTCCCAGCGCACTTCCACCATGTGGTCCGTGAAATGAACGCCGAAGCCCGGCTTTTCCAGGATCGCGGCGCGCTCCTGGGCGCTGCGCGGATGGTCCGAGGGCGTGACAACGAAACTGGGAGTTGACTGGGACACCGGGAGTTCCTGTTCTGGTTGCGGTTAAAGCCAGCGCCGCGGCAGCGCGGCGCCAGGGTCAAAGCATGCCGGTCTCGAGGCGTGCGGCCTCGGACATCATGTGCCGGCCCCACGGCGGGTCGAACACCAGCTCGACATCGGCCTGGGTGACGGTGGGGATCATTTCCAGTTTGCTGCGCACATCGTCGACCAGGATTTCACCCATGCCGCAGCCAGGTGCGGTCAGGGTCATCTTGACGTCCACCTCGCGGTTTTCACCATCCAGATGCTTGAGTTCGACCTCATAGACGAGGCCGAGATCGACGATGTTGAACGGGATTTCCGGATCGAAGCAGGTGCGCAGCTGCTGCCAGACCAGCTGTTCGACCTGTTCATCGCTGGCATCCGCGGGCAATTCAAGCGGCGCGGGGGCTTCCTTGCCGATCGCATCGCCATCCTTGCCGGCGATGCGGAACAGATTGCCTTCGACAAACACGGTGTAGCTGCCGCCCAGTGCCTGGGTGATGTAGCCATAGCTGCCGGCGGGCAGGGTCACGGTATCGCCCTGCGGGACCATGACGGCCTCGCAGTCGCGTTCGAAGTGGACAGGTTCACTGCTGCGGGAATACATGGGACTCGATATGGGGGCGCACGCAGGCGAGGCAAGCGCCCATTCTACCCCGTCCCTCCCGCCTGCCACCGTGCAGCGCGGCAAACCACAGTATCCTGTCCAGGTACATAGGAACCCCTGCATGTCTGCCAACGCTGCAACCACCAGAACCGTGAACTGGCTCTGGCCCCTGATGCTGTTGCTCGGTACCTCCACCGCCCTGCTGGCCTGGGTCGTCCTGGCCTTGGCGCGCGGCAGCCAAAGCGGTTGGATGGCCTTGGTCACGGCGTTGGAGCTGGTGTTCATGCTGCGGCTGGGCACCTTGGGGCCGGGTCGCCTGCGGATCGCACTCGTCGTCGGCGGCACGTTGCTGGTCAGCGCCCTGGCCTGGTGGACGATCGCCAGCGCCTGGCTGGGCTATTCGATGGGATTGACCGAATGGGATTCGGCCCTGCGCATGGGTCCCCATCTGGCGTGGACCCTGGTGGGCCTGGCCAACACGCCGCTGGACTGGATCTGGGTGCTGGTGGCACTGCTGGTCGGGGCCTGGCTGGCGCGCTGATTTCCGGTTGCTGTTCCTGCTTGTCCGGCTGCGGCCGGTGGGTCGCCAAAAGCGGCGGGCTCTGTGGGTGGCTGTGGAAGCCCGGTTGCTGGCGCCCGGGCGGCCGGGGCGGGGACGTGGGGGACGGCAAAAGCCGCATCCATGCAGGCCTCGCGTTTCGCCATCCATGGCGA
>DALZLW010000139.1:0-10475 GCA_032007425.1 Stenotrophomonas sp. | reverse complement strand
TCAGGCTGCCCACCACGCTCATGTACCAGAACAGGCGCGGGATCACCGGCTTGCCTGCACGCCGCGAGGCAATGAACTGCACCAGCCAGCGTCCCCCGAACATCAACGCACCGGTATAGCCGATCAGCTTCCAGCCAGTGACGTGCAGCCCTGTCCAGTACAGCCAGCTCAGCGGCTGGTCCAACCAATGCAGTTCCATCAGCGCTCTTCCACTGCAGTGCGCTTGCTGCGCACGATCAGCCAGGCCACCCCGCGCAGGTCACGGATGCCCACCAAGGCGCGACCCAGGTTGTTGTACTTGGAAACACCGGCCACGCGATGGCGGTGGTTGACCGGCACGCTCAGCGTGCGCCAGCCAGCCCGCTGCATCAGGGCCGGCAGGTAACGGTGCATGTGATCGAAGTACGGCAGGTCGAGGAAGGCCGCACGCTCGAACAGTTTGATGCCACAGCCGGTGTCCGGGGTGGCATCGTTGAGCATGCGTGCGCGGATGCGGTTGGCCCAGCGGCTGGCCCAGCGCTTGCTGCCACTGTCCTGGCGGTTCACCCGCCAGCCGGCGAACAGTTTCACCTGCGCTGGCGATTCGGCGCGCGCCGCCAACAGCTTGGGAATATCGGCAGGATCATTCTGGCCATCGCCGTCCAGCGTGGCGATCCAGGCGGCGCGCGCGTGCTTGACGCCGGTGCGCACGGCCGTGCTTTGTCCGCTCTGCTGGACATGGTGCAGCACCCGCAGCTCCGGCGTGGTCGCCTTCAGCGCTTCCAACACGGCCAGGCTGTCATCACGCGAATGGTCATCGACGTAGACGATCTCAAACGCAATCTGGCCACGCAGCGCCGCCGTGATTTCCGCCACCAGCGGTGCAACGTTGTCGCGTTCGTTGAAGACGGGAACAACAACGGACAGGTCAGGGGGGCTCATGGGCGGGTATCAGCAGGCGGCGGAAGGGACGGCGCATTTTCCGATCCCAAGGTTATTACAAGATGAACGGGCACGCCGCGTCGTTTTCAGCACTTATCGCCGAAGTACTCCCGACACCAGGCGACCACCGGCGGCAGCCCCAGCTCGATCGGGGTCGATGGGTCATAGCCCAATGCCGCCTGCGCGCGACGGGTATCGGCCATGGTCCGCACCATGTCCCCTGGCTGCATCGGCTTGTACACCTTGCGTGCCGGGCGCCCCGCAGCGTCTTCGATCACGCTGATGAAGCGCTCCAGCTCGATGGGCGTGTGGTTGCCCAGGTTGAAGACACGGTGCGGTACCGGGCTGTCATCCGGGTGGTCCAGGGCGCCAAGGATGCCCGCCACGATGTCGGAAACATGGGTGAAGTCGCGCTGCATCCTGCCTTCGTTGAAGACATCGATGGGGCGGTTGGCCAGCACGGCACGGGAAAACAGCAGCGGTGCCATGTCCGGTCGGCCCCAGGGGCCATAGACGGTGAAGAAACGCAGGCCGGTGGCGCGCAGGCCGAACAGTTGCGCGTAGGTATGCGCCATCAGCTCGTTGGCCGCTTTTGTCGCCGCGTACAGCGAACGCGGCTGGTCCACGCGCTGGTCTTCGGAGAATGGCGGCGTGGCCGAATCCCCATACACCGAACTGCTGGAGGCGTAGACCAGGTGGTCCACGCCGGTGTGCCGGCACAGTTCGAGCATGTTGACGAAGCCGGCGATGTTGCTGTCCACGTAGGCATGCGGGTTCTGCAGCGAGTAGCGCACACCGGCCTGGGCGGCCAGGTGGATCACCCGGGTCGGACGCACTTCGGCGAACAACGCCGCCAGGCCGTCGCGGTCCGTCAGGTCCAGCGTGCGCAGGTCCAGCGTGGGGCACAGCGCCGCCACACGATCGCGCTTGAGCGCCGGATCGTAGTAATCGTTGAAGTTGTCCAGGCCGACCACGGCGTGGCCGGCCGCCAGCAGGGCGCGGGCGGTATAGGCACCGATGAAGCCGGCCGCACCGGTGAGCAGAATGGTCATTGGGCTTGCCCTGCCGTGCTCACGCCCGGTGCGGGCGCAGTTTCTCCAGCACACCGTCGAGGGTGTCCAGATCGGTGTAGTGGATGACCAGCTTGCCGCGGCCACCACGGCCGTGGTTGATCGCCACCTTCATCCCCAGCGATTCGCTGAGCTCGGTTTCCAGCGAGGCAATGTCGGCCTGCTGCACCTTGGCCGTCGGCTGCGGGCGGGTGCTGGGCACCTTGCCGGCCGCGAAGGCCTGCGCGCGGCGCTCGACCTCGCGCACCGACCAGCCTTCATCGGCCGCTTCCTGGGCCAGCTTGCCGGCCAGTTCCGGAGCAAGCGTGAGCAGGGCACGGGCATGGCCCATTTCCAGCCGGCGGCTCTCCAGCAGCACACGGATGGCCACCGGCAGTTCCAGCAGGCGCACCAGGTTGGACACCGCAGCGCGCGAGCGGCCAACGGCTTCGGCCGCTTCGGCGTGGGTCAGCGCGAATTCGGTGATCAGCCGCTGCAGGGCCTCGGCTTCTTCCAGCGGGTTGAGGTCTTCGCGCTGGATGTTTTCAATCAGCGCCATGGCAATGACGGCGCGATCGTCCAGTTCGCGCACCACCACGGGCACGTCCACCAGGCCCGCCAACTGCGAAGCACGCCAGCGGCGCTCGCCGGCGACGATTTCATATTTGCCTGCCGGCAACTGGCGCGCCAGGATCGGCTGGATCACGCCCTGCGAGCGGATGGAATCGGCAAGCTCGGTGAGCTTGGATTCGTCCATGTCACGACGGGGCTGGTACTTGCCCGGTTGCAGCTCGCCGACCGGCAGGCGCCGCAGCACGTCGCCAGGCAGCGGCTCGATCACCGCGGTGGCGGCCTGTACCTGGCGGACGGTGCCCTTGGGGCCGAGCAGTGCATCCAGGCCCCGGCCGAGGCCACGCTTCTTGGCTGCCGGCTTGCTGCTGGTCATCAGACGGTCTCCACGGCCAGGTCGGCCTGATTGCGTTCGCCATTGCGGCGGATGATCTCGCCGGCCAGGCCCAGGTAGGCCACGCCGCCGCGCGAGGCACGGTCGTAACCCACGATGCTCTGGCCATGGCTCGGGGCCTCGGCCAGGCGCACGTTGCGCGGCACGATGGTGCGGAACACGCGGTCGCCGAAGTGTTCGGTCAGTTCGGCCGACACCGCGTTGGCCAGGTTGTTGCGCACATCGAACATGGTGCGCAGCACGCCTTCGATTTCCAGCGACGGATTGAGGCTGGTGCGCAGGGCTTCGATGGTTTCCACCAGCGCGGTCAGCCCTTCCAGTGCGTAGTACTCGCACTGCATCGGCACGATCACCGAATCGGCAGCGGCCAGCGCATTGAGGGTGAGCAGCGACAAGGCCGGCGGACAGTCGATCAGGATGTAGTCGTATTCGCCACCGATCGGCGCCAGCGCCCGCTTGAGCCGCTGTTCGCGCTCGCTCTGGTCCATCAGCTGGATCTCGGCGGCGGTCAGGTCGATGTTGCCGGGCAGCAGGTCATAGCCTTCGGCGGTCGGCACGCGTACGTCCGCCGCAGCGGCTTCGCCCAGCAGCAGGTCGTAGGTGGACGCGGCCAGTTCGCGCTTGTCCACGCCGCTGCCCATGGTGGCGTTGCCCTGTGAATCCAGGTCGACCAGCAGCACGCGCTTGGGTGCTGCGGCCAGGGCGGCGGCCAGGTTGACGGCGGTCGTGGTCTTGCCGACGCCACCCTTCTGGTTGGCGATGGCGATGATGCGGGCCATGCGGGTGAGCCTCGTCGACGGTTGCTGTGGCTGGTCATTATGCGTACAACCGGCCCCGGGCGGAAATGTTGTTGCGCCAAGTCGTTGTTCCGTAACGGACCTGGCGAGGCGATCAGGGGCCGGAAACCACCACCAGGTGGCGCTCGCCCTGCAATCCGGGTACTTGCAGCGGGGTCACCGCCTGCACCTGCCAGCCGGCCGGCAACGCCGCGATTTCCTCATGCGGGTAGACGCCCTTCATCGCCAGCAACGTCCCGCCGGGGCGCAGCAGGTGGCCGCCGACACGGATGATGCCCTCCAGGGTGTCCATCGCCCGCGCCGTCAGCTGATCGAAGCTGGCCGCTTCGTCCAGCGCTTCGGCACGCGATTCGGCCACGCGCGCGTTGGCCAGGCCCAGCTGGCGCACGGCCTCGCGCATGAAACGGGCTTTCTTGCCGTTGCTTTCCACCAGGGTCACCTGCAGGCCCGGGCAGGCAATGGCCAAGGGAATGCCGGGCAGCCCGGGCCCGGTGCCCAGATCGGCCAAGCTGCCATCGCTGACGTGCGGCTGCATGGCCAGCGAATCGAGCAGGTGGCGGGTGACCATTTCCTGCGGATCGCGGATGGCGGTCAGGTTGTAGGTGCCGTTCCAGCGGTGCAACAGGGCCAGGTAGCGCAGCAGCGGCGCTGCCAGGGCGGCGGGCTGGGCAAGGGCCGCCAGACCGTGTTCCAGCGTCTGGGCCACGCCGGCGGGGAGGGAATGTTCGCTCATGCCGGCATTATCGCCGGTTTTCAGCGCCGCGGGCCGTCGAAACAGGCCGTGGCCTGGGGATGCCACGCCAGTGCTGCACGGAAGCGGTCGCTGGCCTGCCATTCGTGCAGATGCCAGTGCGCGGCCTCGCCCAGCGCCGGATCGCACCATTGCAGGTGCAGCGTACCGTCGCCGCCGGGTCCCAGCAACAGGCGGTGCAGGCCAAAGGAGATGCCCTGCCCGTGCGCCTTGAGCAACGCTTCCTTGGCGCACCACACGCGGAAGAACCAGTGCTCGCGCTCGGCGTCGGCCAGTCCCTGCAGCCACTGCACTTCCTCGGGGTGGAAGAAGCGCTGCACGATCTCCAGCAGACGCGGCCGTGGCCGCAGCAGTTCAAGGTCCACCCCGAGGCGCACGCCTTCGCCGAGGGCGACCAACAGGACATCACCACTGTGGCTCCAGCCGGTTCCCAGATGGGCCATGGCATCGGTCAGCTCCGGGCGACCGCGCGGATCGCGGACCAGTGGCAGCGCCCCGGCTTCCGTCCCCAGCGCGGCAGCCAGCACCTGCCTGGCCTGCGGTTCACCGCGCTGGCCGGGCACGTGGTCGCGGCGCCAGACCGTCACCGGACCGAAGCGCCAAGGGCCCTCGAGGGTGGCCGGCAGGCGTGTCACAGGCCGCCACTCACCCCAGCTGCACCCAGGCCGGTGCATGGTCGCTGGGGCGTTCCCAGGTCCGCGGTTCGCGGTCGATGCCCGAGGCCACGGCGCTGTCCTTCAGCGTATCGGAAACCAGCGTAAAATCGATGCGCAGCCCCAGGTTGCGGCGGAAACCGGCCGCGCGGTAATCCCACCAGCTGAACACCCCGGCCTCGTCGTGGTGCAGGCGGAAGCCATCGTGCAGGCCCAACTGCAGCAGTTTGCGCAACGCCGCGCGCTCTGCGCTGGAGGTCAGGATGTGGTCTTCATTCCACACCGCCGGGTCATGCACATCGCGGGCATCCGGGGCGATGTTGAAATCGCCCAGCACGATCAGTTTCGGGTAGCGCTGCAGTTCGCTGGCGATCCACGCGGTCACCGCCTCCAGCCAACGCAGCTTGTAGGCGTACTTGTCCGTGCCGACGTCCTGGCCATTGACGACATAGAGATTGATCACCCGCAGGTCACCGAACGTCCCGGCGATCACCCGCTTCTGTTCGTCCTGGAAGCCGGGAATGCCGATCTGCACGTCCTGCGCCGGCTCGCGCGACACCAGCGCCACCCCGTTGTAGGTTTTCTGTCCGGCGAACACGCTGCGGTAGCCGGCCGCCACCAGGGCCGCGTCCGGAAACTTGTGGTCTTCCAGCTTGGTTTCCTGGATACCGACGATGTCCGGGCCGAACTCCTTGAGCCACTGCTCCAGGTGGGACAGGCGGACATTGAGCGAATTGACGTTCCACGAGGCGATTTTCATGGGGGGCATTCTACCTGCGCCCATCCCCTTTGCAGATGTCGACGCCGCAGCCCCGAGCCGGATGTCCGTTCCATCGGGCTCGTTGGATGCGCCAAGCCACTGGATCAGCCTGCTCGTGCCGTAGCCCTACCGCTGCAGCACCTTCAACAACCCGGCAATGCGCGCGTAAGGCGGCCGCAACCAATCCGTGGCCGCCCAACGTCGCTGCCACAACACCGGCATCAGGTGGCTCATGGCATCAAACCCGGCCTGGCCGTGGTAAGCCCCCATGCCACTGGCCCCCACCCCGCCGAAAGGCAGGCCTTCGGCAGCGAAATGCAGCAGGGTGTCATTCACGGTCACTCCGCCGGCCACCACGGTGCCCAGCACCCGTTCGACCGTGGCAGCGTCTTCGCTGAAGGGGTACAGGGCCAGCGGCCGGTCACGGCGCACCACCCCCGCCAGCGCCGCGTCCAGGTCGCGGTATCCGATCACCGGCAGGATCGGGCCGAAGATCTCTTCGCACATCAGGTCCAGGTCAGCGGGCGGGTCCAGCACCACGGTGGGTACCAGCAGCCGCTCGTGGTCAGCCCGTGCCTGATCGACCTGGGCCAAGGGGATGACCGGCACACCCCGCTCGCGGGCCTGGGCCAGATAGCCCTGGAGCCGCTGGTAATGGCCCTGGTTGATGATCCGGGTGTAGTCCCCTGCTTGGCTGAAATCCGCATAGCGGGCCTGCACCTGCTGCTGCAGTACCTGCACCAGCTCACGCTGGCGCGCACTGTCCACCAGCACGTAATCGGGCGCGATGCAGGTCTGGCCAGCGTTGAACCACTTGCCCGTGGCGAGCCGTGCGGCGGCCTTGTCCAAGGGGTAATCAGCACAGACGATGGCCGGTGATTTCCCGCCCAGCTCCAGCGTCAAGGGCACCAGATGCCGGGCGGCGGCGGCCATGACCTTGCGCCCCACCGCGGTGGAGCCTGTGAACACCAGATGGTCCAGCGGCAACCCGGCCACGGCGGCAGCCACGTCCGCCCCGCCCTGCACCACCACCACCCGATCGGACGGGAACACGCCGGCCAGCAGATCGGCCAGGAACGCGCTGGTGCGGGGCGTATGCTCGGAGGGCTTCAACAACACGTGGTTGCCGGCGGCAATGGCCGTTGCCAGTGGCACCAGCGCGAGGGTGACCGGGTAGTTCCAAGGGGAAATCACCCCCACCACCCCCAGCGGCGTCGGCCGCAGTTGCGCCCGCGCGGGCCATAATTTCATGCCGGCCGATGCACGCCGGGGCGACGACCAACGCCGCAGGTGCGCGCGCAGGTGGTCGATGGCGCCCAACACGCTCATGCCATCGGCGATGCGGGACTCGTCGTGCGAGCGGTGGCCGAAGTCAGCGGCGATCGCCTGCGCCATGTCGTCCAGGCGCTCTTTCAGCGCGGCCCGCAGGCGGCGCAGGTCATCATCGCGCTGCTGCAGTGGCGGGCGGTGGTCCTGCCAGGCAGTACGCAGGGTCTGCAGGATCGCGGCGACGTCGGAAAGGGCGGTGGCGGTCATGGGCCGACTATAACCGGGTGTGGCGCAGCCGTACCGCTGCGCCCGCCGGGTAGGGCCCGGCACCGCGCTACCGCCGGTGTCCGCTGGCGTCCTCGAAGAAAAAGGGCCGCGATTCGCATCGCGGCCCTTTCATTCACAACGCGGGGATGATCCTTACTTGCGGATATCCACGTTCTTGGTTTCATGCAGGAACAGGCCGCCGATCACCACTGTCATCAGCGCGATGATGATGGGGTACCACAGGCCGTAATACAGGTTGCCGGTACCGGCCACCAGCGCGAACGAGATCGCCGGCAGGAAGCCACCGAACCAGCCGTTACCAATGTGGTACGGCAGCGACATCGAGGTGTAACGGATGCGGGTCGGGAACAGTTCCACCAGGTAGGCGGCGATCGGGCCGTACACCATGGTCACGTACAGCACCAGCAGCCAGAGCATGAAGATGGTGCCGGCGATGTTGATGCGCGACCCATCGGCCTTGGCCGGGTAGCCGGCGGTGGTCAGTGCACCCTTCAGCTCGGCGCCGAAGGCATCGGCCTTGGCCTTGCCGTCTTCCTTGGTCAGGCCAGCGGCTTCATACGAAGTCACCTGGGTGCTGCCCACGCTCACCATCGCCAGCGAACCGGCAGCCGCCGGCTGCACGTCATACGGCACACCGGCCTTGGTCAACGCGGCGGTGGCCACGTCGCAGGAGCTGGTGAACTTGCGCAGGCCAACCGGATCGAACTGGAACGAGCAGGTGTTCGGATCGGCGATGACCAGCGCCGGCGAAGACGAACGGGCTTCTTCGATGGCCGGGTTGGCGAAGTGGGTCAGGCCCTTGAAGATCGGGATGTAGGTAATGGCAGCCAACAGGCAGCCGGCCAGGATGATCTTCTTGCGACCAATGCGGTCGGACAGCCAGCCGAAGAAGATGAAGAACGGCACGCCCAGCGCCAGCGCCGCGGCGATCAGCAGGTAGGAGGTGGTCGGATCGACCTTCAGCATGCTGCTCAGGAAGAACAGTGCGTAGAACTGGCCGCCGTACCACACCACTGCCTGGCCTGCGGCGGCGCCCAGCAGCACCAGCAGCATCAGCTTGAGGTTGCCGCCCTTGAGGCTGTCGCGGAACGGGGTCTTGGAGCCCTTGCCTTCGGCCTTCATCTGCTGGAACAGCGGCGATTCGCTCAGCTGCAGGCGGATCCACACCGAGATGCCCAGCAGCACGATGGAGACCAGGAACGGGATGCGCCAGCCCCAGGCTTCGAAGGCTTCGTTGCCCAGCGCATAGCGGCAGGCCAGGATGATCAGCAGCGACATGAACAGGCCCAGCGTCGCGGTGCACTGGATGAAGCTGGTGTACAGGCCGCGCTTGTCGTCCGGCGCATGTTCGGCCACGTAGGTGGCCGCGCCACCGTACTCACCGCCCATGGCCAGGCCCTGGGCCAGGCGCAGGATGATCAGGATCACCGGTGCGGCGAAGCCGATGGACGCATAGTTGGGCAGCACACCGACCAGGAAGGTCGAGATGCCCATGATCAGGATGGTGACGAGGAAGGTGTACTTGCGGCCGATACGGTCACCGAGGCTGCCGAAGAACGCCGCGCCGAACGGACGCACGAAGAAGCCGGCGGCGAACGCCAGCAGGGCGAAGATCATGCCCGTGGTTTCGTTGACGCCACTGAAGAACTGCTTGGCGATGATGGCCGCGAGCGAGCCATACAGGAAGAAGTCATACCATTCGAACACCGTGCCGAGGCTCGATGCAAAAATGACTTTCTTGTGTCCCTTGGTCAGGGTTCCGGCCGCTGCAGGCGCCGTGTTGGGTGTGCTGGACATGAGATGCTTCCCCTCCGAAGCAGGTGATGGTGCCGGTGGAATGCCGGCCTGGTGTAAACGGTGCAACGGCAGCCTGCCGCAGCAACGGTGGCGACCGGCCGGCCGCCACCACGCATGGATCAGAAGCTGTACTTGGTGGTGAACTGCAGGCGACTGATGTCACCCTTGCGGCCGTCTTCGATTTCGCGCACGCCGTACATCAGTTCGGCGCCGACATCGACCTTGGGCAGCGGCGAATAGAACACGTTGCCGCGGATGCTCTGCACGCTCTTGGTCACCAGCGGACCGAGGCTGCCGTCGTTGTCATAATCACTGCGTGCATAGATCAGGTTGGTGCGCAGCTTGCTGCTGAAGTTGTGCCGCCAGCCCACGTAGCCGGCGAGCACGCCGGTGGGATTGAGCTCATCGCGCAGCACGTCCAGCGCCGTGTCGGCGGTGATGCCCAGGCCGATGTAGCGCGAGATGCCTTCACCAGCGGTCAGCTGGTAATGCAGCGAATCGGTCGGTGCCATCACCCACTTGCCGCCTGCGGTCACGCCGCCGGCGATCTTGTCGGCCTCTGCGCCGGTGGCCTGGTTGTCCACCTTGAGCTGGCGCACCACGGCGCCGAGGCCGAAGGTACCCCAGTCGCCTTTCCAGCCATAACGCGCCGTCAGGTCAGGCAGGCCGCCACGGTCGGACGAACCGGTGGCGTTGGTCCACACCCCGGTGATCGGGTTGCGGGTGCCGGTCAGCGTCGTCGTTTCCGGGTTTTCCAGCGCGATGCTGAAACCACCCTGGGTGTAGCGCACCTGCGCCTGGCGCACGAACACCACGCCGTCGGTCGGGCCGACGAAGTCCACGGCTTCCGGCAGCGCGCCGGCATCCATGAAGTTGGACCAGGTCTGGCCGGCCAGCCAGTTGTTCCAGTACATATACGCGTGGCGCAGGGTCACACCATAGGTATTGGTGGCGGTCTGGTTGCCCAGCGAGTTGCCGAAGAAGTCCATTTCAAAGAACGCACCGGCCTTGTTTCCGCCTTCGCTCACCGTATCGATGCCGAGGTTGAAGCGCGAGAACTTGGCATGGGCGTTGTAGTCCACGTCCGAACGCTGGCCACTGCCGCCGGCACCGGCCACCGGGGTCTGTCCGGGCAGGTACAGCGCGCGACCGGTGGCATCGTCGGCCAATTGGCCATCGCCGGTCTGGGTGGCCAGGAAGTCGGCCTTGATGAAGCCACCGATCTT
>DALZLW010000138.1:0-10481 GCA_032007425.1 Stenotrophomonas sp. | reverse complement strand
GCCGTCCCCCGCACCTGCCCCTCCAGCCGGCCCGCCCCGGTAACCCGGCTTTCAGCGAGCCCGCCCAGGAGCGCCGCCGCTGCCCGCGGCACTCCGGCCGCAGCCGGAAACCGGCTCCCGGCAACCAAGCCACCCAGAAGCAGGACTTTCGCACCATGCCCGCCGGTTGAAGCAGTGCGATCATCCAGATCCAGCCTTTCCGGGAAGCCGAACCGCGTGAAAACCCCTCTTGCCGCCGCCCTGCTGCTTGCCCTCGCCCTGCCAGCCACCAGCCAGGCCGCTTCACCGGTCACTAGCGCGCCTGCGGCCGTTGCCGCCGAAGCCCCCGCCGACGCGGCTTTCCGCGCCATCTACGAGAAGGAATGGGCATGGCGCCAGGCCGGTGGCGGCGAGGCCAGTGAAGATGGTGATGCACCAGAAGGGGCCAGCCGCATGCCCGATGTCAGCGCGGCCTCGCAGCAGGCCCGGCTGAAGGTCTGGGACGCTGTGCTGGAGCAGCTCCAGCGCATCGACCCAACCACGCTGAGCACGGAAAACCAAGTCAACTACGCCATCTACCGCGACCAGGTGTTCAACCTGGCCCAGGAAGTGCGCCTGCGCACCTACGAGATGCCGTTCAACTCCGATTCCTCGTTCTGGTCCAATCTGTCCTTCATGGCGCGCAGTGACATGAAGCGCGTGCAGGAATACCGCGATTACATCGCCCGCCTCAACGATGTGCCGCGTTACTTCGACCAGCAGACCGACAACATGCGGGCTGGCCTGAAGCGCGGGTTCAGCGTGCCGCGTGCGGTGCTCGATGGCCGCGAGGTCTCCATCGCCACCGTATCGGAGCTGCGTGACCCGACCCAGTCGCCGCTGTACGCGCCCTTCAACAAGCTGCCCGCCACGATTCCCGCCGCTGAGCAGGCCGCGCTGCAGGCCGCTGCCCGCCAGGCCATCGCAGGCAGCGTGGTGCCCGCTTTCCAGAAGCTGCGTACCTTCTTCGTGCAGGAGTACGTGCCGCAGGCGCGCACCAGCCTGGCGGCCGAGGCGATGCCCGATGGCAAGGCGTTCTACCAGCAGCAGATCCACGAATACACCACCCTGGACCTTTCGCCAGATGCGATCCACCAGATTGGTCTGCAGGAAGTGGCGCGCATCCAGAAGCAGATGGATGAAATCATCACCAAGGTCGGTTTCAAGGGCAGCTTTGCGCAGTTCCTCACCTTCCTGCGTACCGACCCGCAGTTCTATGCCAAGACCCCGGACGAACTGCTGCATCGCGCGGCGTGGATATCCAAGCGCGTGGACGGGGTCATCGGCAAGTACATGACGCTGCCGCGGGCCCGCTTCACCATCGTGCCGGTGCCACCGGACATCGCCCCGTTCTGGACGGCTGGTCGTGGCGGCATGGGCAGGTACTGGGTCAATACCTACAACCTGCCCGCGCGTCCCTTGTACAACCTGCCGGCGTTGACCCTGCACGAATCCGATCCAGGCCACGCCCTGCAGGGCGCGCTGGCCGCCGAGCAGGGCGAGCAGCCCGCGTTCCGCCGTAACAATTACATTTCCGCCTACGGCGAGGGCTGGGGCCTGTACAGCGAGAAACTGGGCGTGGAAATGGGCATCTATGAAACGCCCTACGAAGACTTCGGCCGCCTGACCTACGAGATGTGGCGCGCCGCACGCCTGGTGATCGATACCGGTGTGCACAGCAAGGGCTGGACGCGCGAACAGGCCGTGGCCTATCTGCGCGACCGTACCGCACTGAGCGAGCACGAAGTGACCACGGAAGTGGACCGTTACATTTCCTGGCCGGGACAGGCGCTGAGCTACAAACTGGGCGAGATCGCCATCGTTCGACTGCGCGCGCAGGCGGAAAGCGAACTGGGCGACAAGTTCGACATCAAGGGCTTCCACGACGCCGTGCTGAAGCAGGGCTCGGTACCGCTGCCCGTCCTGGAAAAGCAGATCCAGGCTTACATCGCGCAACACCGGTGAAGCACGGGGCGGCCGGGTTGCAGCAATCGCTCCTCCCGGCTGTTCCCGCGGCGGAAATGTGATGTGGCGACGCGACGTAGCGCAGGGCCGCCCCTAGCATTGGCTGTCCCGATCAGGATCACGCCCTTGCCATCGCCCGTCTCCGAGCCCATCACTGTCGCGCCGTCGCATGCCGCCGCCACGCCTGCCGGAGGCAGTGCGCTTCCAGCGCCGCGTCGGCACGTGGCGTGCGTGCCTGTACAGGCCATCAACAACACGGTCCACGCGGCCCCGCTGCACGACAATGCCGCCGCGTTGTCCGATCCTCTGCCTGCGGTTCCGCGTGAACTGTGGTTGCTTCTGCCTGAACGCAGCCGACTGCAGATACAGCAGGATGTGACAGCGATGGGTGAGGCGTATCTCGACCAGGGACGGATGATCCCCCACGCCACGGAGCGCCAGTGCCAGGCACGGGCGGATTACTTTGAACTGGCAGCCCGCTGCAATGCCGGTCCCTGCTTCGCACTGTCCACCCCGACAATGGGGAGCACGGCGTCGGGATCGGTTGCGTTCTGGTGCCGGCTGCGCGCCGAGGCACCCTGGAAGGTGATCGCCGCGGTACCGCGTGACGCGGGCTGGCAACTGCAGCTACCTCAAGCCGCTGGCGAACTGCATGCGCTCCAGGACGTCAACTTCGAGAACCTGGAACAGATCAAGGGAGCACTGCTCGCCCTCGGCCTGTTGGAACTCAAACCGGATCCGGCGGCGGTCGCCGAATCCCGTGATTGCATGCGTGGCGCCGCCATGCGGTTGCTGCGATTGTGTAACGGCGGCGCACCCAGCTAAGGTCATTGCCATGCTGCAGGTCTTCCGCCAACGTTCAACCTTGCTGCTGCGCCTGCTGGTGCTGGCCGTTGTGGCGTTGGGTACCGCCGGCGGGGGGCTGGCCTCGGCGCTTGGCGAGCTGCATGAGGTGTCCCATGCCGCCCATGGGGTGATGGCGCACGATGCGCTGACTTCCGACGCCGGCCACGGCGATGAAGAACTGGGGGCGCGCCTGCTGCATGCGCTGGTGCACTGCGGCCACTGTCATGGACAGGGGGGCCTGCTGCCCATCGCTGCAGCAGGCTGGGAAACGCTGCCGATCCTGGATGCTGTCTGCGCGGGTATGGTCGAAACGCACTGGTCGCCCGCGCGTCCGGAAAACCTGCTGCGGCCTCCGATCCGGGGCTGACCCAACGCCTGCCCCCTGGCAGGTGTCGTCAGCCATCGCGTGATTCCTGGAGAACCCTCATGTTCACACGCCTGGCCGCCTGCGCGGTCCTGGCGGTAGCGCCGTGCATGCTTGCCGCGGCGCAATCGCAATCCACACTGTTGACCCTGGACGAAGCGGTCAGCCGCGTCGCCCTTGTCCATCCTGACCTGCGCCTGCCGCAGCTACAGGCCGATGCCGCCAGCGCACGTCTGGATGCCGCTCTACAGAAGCCTGCGCTGGTGTTCGGCGTGGAGGTTGAAAACGTACTCGGCAGCGGCGGCGTCCGCGGCCTGCGCGGTGCCGAAACCACCGTCACGCTGGGCGGCCTGCTCGAGCGTGGCGGCAAACTCGACGCCCGGCGGGCATTGGCCCAGGCCAACATCGATGCCTTGGCACCCTTGCGCGAAACCCGCCGCTTGGACGTGATGGCCGAGGTCGCCCGCCGCTACCTGGCGGTCGCGGCCGCACAGGCGCAGCAGCAATTGGCCGACGAGGACATCGAGCAGCGTCGGCGCGCCGTGGCCGCAGCGCGGCTGCGGTTGCAGGCCGGTGCCTCGCCCGAATCCACCCTGCTGACCGCGCAGGCCGCCCTGGCCCAGGCCGAGCTCGACCGCGATCGCGCGCTGCAGGCAGGCCGTGCCGCCCGCTTGGCACTGGCGGTGCTGTGGAATGGCACCGACACCGATGCCGCAGTGGCCAGTGGCGATCTTCTGGTCATGCCGGACATCGCCGACTTTGCTGTGCTCGCGCGCTTGTTGGAAACCACGCCGGAGCTCGCTGCGCTGGCGGGCGAGCAGCGGATCAGCGAAGCGCAGTTGCAGCTGGCCCGCAGCGAGGGCCGCAGTGATGTGTCCTGGCAGCTGGGTGTCCGGCACATGCGCGACAACGGCGACAGCGCGTTGGTCGCCAGTGTCAGCCTGCCGTTGGGCAGCACACGGCGCGCCGCAGCGGACATCCGCGCCGCCCAGGCGGAACTGTCGATGAGTCCGCTGCAACGCCAATCACGCCTGCTGCAGCTTACCGCGACGCTGGCCGAGGCGCATGGCCGCTATCGCGTGGCGCAATTGGAAGTGGGCCGCCTGCAGCGCGATGTCCTGCCACGCCTGCAGCGCGCCGAGCGCGCCGCTGAAAATGCCTGGCGTGCCGGTGCGATCAGCTACCTGGAGTGGGCCCAGCTGCAGGCCATGCGCATCCAAGCACGGCAACGGCAGCTGGACGCCGCACTGTCAGCGCAGCTGGCCTTGATTGAACTGCAACGCCTGAGCGGGCAACCGCTGACCGCCACTGCTGAAGGTACCCCGTCATGATCATCTCCCGTACTTGGATCGGCACCATCGGACTTGCCATGGTGCTGGCGCTGCTCGCCGCCTGCGCTGATACCGCGCAGGCACCCCTCCCTGGCGATACGCACGGCCCTGGCGAGGGTGGCGCCGCACATGCCGATGGCCACGCCAGTGACGCCGATACGCGCGCTGACAGCACCACCATCGGCAGTGAACAGGCCCAGGCCGCCGGCATCGTCGCTGCCCCGGTCAGTGCCGGCACCATCGCCGATGAGCACGACGTACAGGGCCTGCTGGCCCCCATCGATGGACGCAGTGCCCTGGTCACTGCGCGCTTTCCCGGGCCGATCCGCGCATTGCGCGCCAACGTCGGTGACCGCGTCCGTGCCGGCCAGGCGCTGGCCAGCATCGAAAGCAACCTCAGCCTGACCACGTACAGCGTGGCCGCGCCCATCAGTGGGCAGGTACTGTCACGCCAGGTCCAGCTGGGTGGCGTGGCCAGCGAAGGCCAGGTGCTGTTCGAGATCGGCGACCTGTCGCACCTTTGGGTGGACCTGCATATCTTCGGCGCCGATACCCAGCACATCACCTCAGGCGTGCCGGTCACCATCACCCGCATGACCGATGGGGTCAGCCAGGCCACCACGCTGGAACGCGTGCTGCCGGGCACGGCCACCGCCAGCCAGAGTACGGTGGCGCGGGCGACGATCACCAACGACGATGGCCTGTGGCGGCCCGGTGCCGCCGTGCGCGCACGCATCGTGGTCGCCAGCACCCCTGCGCCGCTGGTGGTGCCGCTGACCGCCCTGCAGACGCTGGAGGGCAGGGAGGTCGTGTTCGTGCGCCAGGGCGACGTATACAGCCCCCGCGCCGTGACCCTTGGCAGCCGCGATGCGCGCCAGGTGGCCGTGCTCGAAGGACTTCAAGCAGGTGATCAGGTGGTGGTGGAGCAGAGCTATACCGTGAAGGCCGATCTCGGCAAGGCAGGGGCCGCCCATGAGCATTGAATCCATTGCCGCCGCGTCACCGGGCCTGCTCGAACGCATCATCCGCGCAGCCATTGCCCAGCGCTGGCTGATGCTCGCCCTCACCCTGGTGTTGGTGGCGGTGGGCGGCTGGAGCTTTACCCGGCTGTCGATCGATGCCACCCCGGACATCACCAACGTGCAGGTGCAGGTCAACACGGCCGCGCCCGGCTATTCCCCGCTGGAAAGCGAACAGCGCATCACTTATGCGGTGGAAACGGCCATGGCCGGCCTGCCGCGGCTGGACAACGTGCGCTCGCTGTCGCGTTACGGGCTGTCGCAGGTCACGGTCGTTTTCAAGGACGGCACCGATCTCTACTTCGCGCGGCAGCAGGTGGCCGAACGCCTGCAGGGGGTCAAGGCGCAGTTGCCGCCAGGGCTTGATCCGCAGCTGGGGCCGATCGCCACCGGGCTGGGTGAGATCTTCATGTACACCATCGACGCCGACCCGAAGGCACGCAAGGCCGATGGCAGCGCCTACACCGCCACCGACCTGCGCACCCTGCAGGACTGGGTGATCCGCCCGCAGCTGCGCAACGTGCCAGGGGTCACCGAGGTCAACACCATCGGCGGCTTCCAGCGGCAGATCCACATCACCCCCGACCCGGCCCGGCTGCGCGCGTTGGGCTTCACCCTGGACGACGTGGTTGCCGCCGTGGAGGCCAACAACCAGAACGTCGGTGCCGGTTACATCGAACGCAACGGCCAGCAGTTCCTGGTACGGATTCCCGGGCAGGTGGCCGACCTGGAACAGATCGGCAACGTCGTGCTGGACCGCCGCGAGGGGGTGCCGATCCACGTCCATGACGTGGCCCAGGTGGCCGATGGCCCCGAACTGCGCACGGGTGCCGCCACCCAGAATGGCCACGAAGTCGTGATGGGGACGGTGGTGATGCTGGTCGGCGCCAACAGCCGCGAGGTGGCCCAGGCAGCAGCGGCACGCCTGCAGCAGGCCCAGCGCAGCCTGCCGGAGGGGGTCACGGTGACTGCCAGCTATGACCGCACCGCGCTGGTGGACCGCACCATCCAGACCGTGGCGAAGAACCTGCTGGAGGGCGCGCTGCTGGTGATCGTGGTGTTGTTCGTGCTGCTGGGCAATTTCCGTGCGGCGCTGATCACCGCGGCGGTGATTCCGCTGGCGATGCTGTTCACCCTCGCCGGCATGGCACGGGGCGGCGTTTCGGCGAACCTGATGAGCCTGGGCGCGCTGGACTTCGGCCTGATCGTCGATGGCGCGGTGATCATCATCGAAAACTGCCTGCGCCGGTTCGGCGAACGCCAGCACGCACTGGGTCGCGACTTGACACTGGGCGAGCGCTTCGATGAAACCGCCCGCGCCACCGCCGAGGTGATCCGTCCCAGCCTGTTCGGGTTGGGCATCATCACTGCGGTCTACCTGCCGATCTTCGCGCTTACCGGCGTGGAAGGAAAAATGTTCCATCCGATGGCGATCACCGTGGTGCTGGCGCTCAGCGGTGCGATGGTGCTGTGCCTGACGTTCGTGCCGGCGGCGATCGCGTTGTTCCTCGGCGGGCGGGTGCAGGAAAAGGAAAACCGGGTGATGGCCTGGCTGCGCAGGCGCTACCTGCCGCTGCTGGACTTCGCACTGCGTCGTGGCCGCCTGCTCGGTGCTGCCGCCGTGGTGCTGGTGGTGGCCTGTGCGTGGCTCGGCACACGCCTTGGCAGTGAGTTCGTGCCCAACCTGGACGAGGGCGACGTGGCCATGCATGCCATGCGCATCCCCGGTACCGGGCTGCAACAGTCGGTTGGCATGCAACTGCAGATCGAACGCAGGCTGCTGCAGGTTCCGGAGGTGGCCAAGGTATTCTCCAAAATCGGTACACCGGAAGTGGCCTCCGACCCGATGCCGCCATCGGTGGCCGACACCTTCGTGATGATGAAGCCGCGCGCGCAGTGGCCCGATCCGCGCAAGCCGCGCGCTGCGCTGCTGGATGAGCTGGAAGCGGCCGTGGAGGCCTTGCCCGGCAACAACTATGAGTTCACCCAGCCGATCCAGATGCGCATGAACGAGCTGATTTCAGGCGTGCGCGCGGATGTGGCGGTGATGGTCTACGGCGATGACCTGGACACGCTGCAGCAGTTGGGCAGGCGCGTTGAGCAGGCGGTAGCGGCGGTGCCCGGTGCGGCCGATGTGCGGCTGGAACAG
The DNA here is from genome assembly GCA_032007425.1 of Stenotrophomonas sp. Lineage (GTDB taxonomy): Bacteria > Pseudomonadota > Gammaproteobacteria > Xanthomonadales > Xanthomonadaceae > Stenotrophomonas. The sequence continues at coordinate 2,789 of DALZLW010000138.1, read as the reverse complement.
ACCAGTGGTCTGCCCCTGCTGACGGTGCTGCCGGATCGACAGAAGCTGGCCGGTTATGGATTGAACCCTGGCCAGCTGCAGGCCACCGTGGCCACTGCGGTGGGCGGCCAGGTGGCCGGGCAGTTGTTTGAAGGCGACCGCCGCTTCGACATCGTGGTGCGACTGCCCGAAGCGTTGCGTCAGGATCCGGCGGCGTTGGCCGACCTGCCGGTGTCGCTGGAGCCGGCGCTTGCCAGCGGGCAGGGCGATGAAAGCAGCCGCGCGGCGAGCTGGAACTCGGGCGAGCCGCGCACGGTGCCACTGCGCGAACTGGCCCGCATCGAAACCAGCGAAGGGCCCAACCAGATCAACCGCGACAACGGCAAGCGTCGCATCGTTGTCACCGCCAACGTGCGTGATCGCGATCTCGGCGGCTTCGTGGCCGACATGCAGGCCGCCGTGGCGCGGCAGGTGTCCTTGCCGGCGGGCTACTGGGTGGATTACGGCGGCAGCTTCGAGCAGTTGATCTCAGCCAGCCAGCGCCTGTCCGTCGTGGTGCCGGTGACGCTGGCACTGATTTTCGCCCTGTTGTTCTGGGCGTTCGCTTCGGTGCGCGATGCGTTGGTGGTGTTCAGTGGCGTGCCGCTGGCCTTGACCGGAGGTGTGCTGGCGCTGGCCCTGCGTGGCATCCCGCTGTCGATCTCGGCGGGCGTGGGCTTCATCGCGCTCTCCGGCGTGGCGGTACTGAACGGATTGGTGATGGTCAGCTTCATCCGCCACCTGCAGCAAGCCGGTCTGCCGCTGGCCGAGGCGGTGCGTGAAGGCGCACTTGGGAGGTTGCGACCGGTGATGATGACCGCGCTGGTGGCATCGCTGGGCTTCGTGCCGATGGCCTTCAACGTGGGTGCCGGCTCGGAAGTGCAGCGGCCGCTGGCGACCGTGGTGATCGGCGGCATCGTCTCTTCCACGGCGTTGACCCTGCTGGTGTTGCCGGTGCTCTACCGCTGGCTGCACCGTCGCTCTGGAGTTTCTTGACGTGGATCGCCGAAGCCTCTTCTGTTCCGATTTCAACGAGCTGACTTGAGGTGTGTCTCGATCATCGCCACGCCGGTGGCCACGCCATCCTCGCTGGACATCGCCGCGCCCAGTGCAGTGGCACGCGTACGCGTCGTGCCATGCTCGGCAAATGCAATCGCGGCCGTCAGCGTGGCCGCATCCAAGTGTTTCGGCGACAGCGGCACCGGCGCAACACCCAGCGCCTGCAGCCGGCGCGCCCAGAAGAACTGATCGGCGGCGAAGGGCATGACCATCGAGGGAATACCGGCGCGGCACGCCGAATGCGTGGTGCCGCTGCCACCGTGGTGGATGGCCAGTGCGCAGCGCGGGAACAGCGCCTCATGTGGCGTGGGCCCGAGCACGAACACGTTCGATGGCATCTTGCCTGCCGGCAGGCCCGACCAGCCGGGAAACAGCAGCACCCGGCGCGGTGCCAACGCGTGCAGCAACGCCGGCAGCACACGCTCGCGGTCAAAGCCGGCCATGCTACCGAAGCCCAGGTAGACCGGTGGCGGACCGGCATCGAGGAAGGCCTGCAGGTTCTGCGGGGGTGACCACGGTTGCTCGGGCAGGCGCCACTGCCCGCACACGACATGGTCGGCCGGCCAGTCCGGGGGCGGTGGCAGCAACTGCGGGGAGATGCCGTAGAGCATCGGCAGGCCGGTCCACAGCGTGTTGCGCGGCGGTTGCCCCATGGCGGCGCGCGCCGTGTTGATCGGTGCGCGGAAGGTGCGCCAGACCGCCTGGTTGACCAGCCCGTAGCTGACCCGGCGCAGGAACCCGGGCAGCGGCAGCGGCGGCAGGAAGGGCGATGCGAAGGCGCGGGTCGGGGTGAGCGGGATCATGCCGGTGCCGATCGCTGGCAGGCCGTGTCGTTCGGCCACGCTCAAGCCCACCAGCGCGGCCAGGCCGCCGCTCACCACGGCATCGCAGCCTGCAATCGCCGCATCGGCCTGCGCCATCCAGGCCGGCACGTGGCGGCCGGCCATCTGCGTCAGCCCGCGCGAGGCGGCAGCCAGGTTGTTGCCGCGCGCCACCAGGGCCACCACATCGTCGTGGATGTCGCCTTCCAGCGCCGCGTGCGGCACGCCCAGGTCGCGCGCGCTGCCCAGCGTGCCCTGTTCAGCCAGCAGCATCACCTCATGGCCCGCCTGGCGCAGGCCGTGGCACAGCATCACCAGCGGCCGGGTGTCGCCTTCGGTGCCATAGGTCAGGGCCAGCAGTCGCATTGAAGGAGCCGCAGGAGGGGCTGCCAGTATGGACAGACCCGCATCAACACGGTGTGCTGCGTTCAGCCTCTGCCCAGCGGGTAACTTGCGCCGGGCGCCATGGTCGGGCATAATGCGCGGCTCGCTGTGTCCGGATTGTTCCGGGCGGTGGAGCCGGGAGCACGTCCCTGACCGCCCAACGACAGCGTAAATCCATATTGCTCATGACGTGTGGCGGGTAACCGTCGAGGCCGCCGTCTCCCCGGGCCACGGGGGGTCCCAATACACCATCGAGGTGCGCAATGTCCCGCAAGTGCCAGGTTTCCGGCAAGGGCGTGCAGACGGGTAACAACGTCTCGCATGCAAACAACAAGACCCGTCGTCGCTTCCTCCCGAACGTGCATTACCGCCGTTTCTGGGTCGCCAGCGAAAACCGTTGGGTGAAGCTCCGTGTTTCCGCGCATGCACTGCGCACCATCGACAAGAACGGTATCGACTCCGTTCTGGCTGAGCTGCGTTCGCGCGGCGAAAAGGTCTGAGGAGTAA
>DALZLW010000137.1:0-10512 GCA_032007425.1 Stenotrophomonas sp. | reverse complement strand
GGCAGTGGCGGTGGCAGTGGCGGTGGCAGTGGCGGTGGCGGTGGCAGTGGCGGTGGCAGTGGCAGCGGCAGCGGCAGTCAACTGGACCCGTCCTGCAGCCCAGACCACTGCCCCGGTCTGGGTCAACACCGGGACAGCCAAGCCGATGGCCGGCGGCAGCGCGTCGCTGCTCTCGGCACGGCGCTTGCGCTCACCCGCGTCTGCGTCCGCCTCGTGCCGTTGCGGCCGATCGCGTTCATCGCGGCACGCCGCCACGGTGGCTTCCCAGCGCTCTCGCAGCGGATGCGGTGGTGACGGCTGCAGATCCGCGAACGGCGGTTGCAGGGGACTCATCATGACGAGCGGCGACGACATGCAGCTTCCTCAAGCAGTTCAAGGTGGTGACGGTGATCGCGGCGACGTTGCTGCAACCGGCGCTGACGCTGCTGCCAGTGCTCGAGCTTGTTGGCCTTGCGTTGCGACAGGCCCGCCGCTCGCCGGTGATCCTGCGCGGTGGCGTCGTGCGCCCTCGCCTGCTGGTCCAGTTCACTGGCGCGTTGCGTCAGCTCCAGCGCGTGGGCACGAGCGACGGCAAGCAGGCGCAGGCGCTCGAACAATGCGGCGCGGCCGAGGCCCTGCTCGGGCAGCGGAATGCTGGCCTGCACGGTCGTACGGGCCGAGGTGCGCAGGCTTTCGGCTTCTGCGTGCAGTTGCTGTGCCTGCGTGGTGGCCGCAGTGCAGGCCAAGCTGCGCAGGCGGACCTGGAGGCGCTTCATCTGGAGCAGATGCGTGGCGCGCCGTTCAGCGGACCAGAGCATGCAGGGCCTCCTGGGTGTGGTCCCAACGGCTGGCGTGGTCCAGCGGCTGGCGCAGGAAACCCATCAGGTCCGCCTCAGCGTTGACCGCGGCATCGTAGTGCGCACTGGCGCCAGGTTTGTATTCGCCGAGTTCGCGCACCAGCCGCAGCTCGTCCAGGGTCCCCAGCAGGCTGCGAACGCGCTGGGCGTCGTGCTGCTGCTGTGGATCGGCCAGGCGGGAGAAAAGACGGCTGCTGCTGCGCAGGACGTCCAACGCGGGGAAGTGTCCGCGACCGGCCAGCGTGGCCGACAGGTACAAGTGCCCATCCAACAGCGATTTGACTTCTTCGCCAATGGGATCACCTTCGTGTTCGTCTTCCAGCAACACGGTGTAGAAGGCGGTGATACTGCCGACGGTCGTGCGTCCGCCGCGCTCCATCAGTCGCGGCAATGCCTCGAACACAGACGCCGGGAAACCACGACGCGCCGGCAGCTCGCCGGTGCCCAGGGCGAGTTCGCGCAGCGCGCGCGCGTAGCGGGTGACCGAATCCATCACCAACAGCACCCGCAGGCCCTGGTCGCGGAATGCTTCGGCAACCGTCGCGGCAAGCTGGGCGGCCTGGCTGCGCAACGCCGGCGCCGTATCCGACGTGGCCTGGATGACGACGGTGCGGCCAGCCTGCGCCGAACCGCGCAGCCGTTCCACCAGTGAAGCGACTTCGCGCCCGCGTTCGCCGATCAAGGCCACCACGCTGACATCGACATCGGCATTTTCCAACAGCATCTCCGCCAAGGTGGTCTTGCCCGCACCGGCGGCCGCGAAGATGCCGACCCGCTGTCCCTCGCCACAGGTCAACAGCGCGTCGATGGCACGGATGCCGGTGCACAGTGGGGTCTGGATCTCGGCGCGGTCACGGTAATCGCTGCCGCTGCCCTGCAGGTCACACCACCAGCCGCCGTCTCCGATCGCCGGCGACAGCCGCTCCACCACCCTGCCGCGGGCATCGAGCACCGCGCCGAGCAGATCTGCGGACACATGCACCACCGGCGGACTCCCGGTCGGCACCACCAGGCATTGCACCGACAGGCCGGCGCTGTCACGTAGCAGGCCGATCGATGCATGACCCTGTTCCACCGCCACCACGGTGCCTTCGCCCACCAGCGTCTCATCGGCGGCGCTGCGCTGGATACGGCACAGTTCACCGATCTGCAGGTGCGGCAACGGCGCGCGCAGGATGCTGCCGATGATCGCCTCCGGGTGCGCCAGCGCGCGCCAGCTGGGACGACGCCGGTTCATCGCAGCGCCTGCAGCCGCAGCAGTGTCTGGTGGAAGTCCTGCAGTGCCGTAGCCAGTCGTTCCGGCTGCTGCAGGCATTCGTCGTGCAACAGGCCACCGACCCGCCCATCCTCGCGCAGCAGCATGGCGCCGCCCATCCAGTGACTCGCCGGGCGCACCAGCTCGCCCAGCAGCGGTGCCGCCAGTGCATCACGTGCCGAGTCGCTCAGTTCATCGATCAGGCCCCACATCCACACCTCGCCCTGTTGTTGTGGGTCCAGGTAGATGTCACCGATGTCGTCAAAGGACATGACGATGGTGGAGTGGTCATCGAACTGATAACGGGACGTATCGGCGCCCAGGCTTGCCAGCGCAGCGCACAGGTTCTCTTTCAGGTTCATATCGATCTCAGCACATCAACGTTGACGGTGTCGGATATTTCGGAGAAGGACAGCACGGGCATGCGTGGCAACCGGCTTTCCACGAAACGCTTGACGAAACGGCGTACATCGGGGGCCACCAACAGCACCACATCGGGGCGGCTGGCCAGCAGCGGTTCGGTGACCACGGTGATGCGGTCCAGCAGCTGATCGGCGGCCGCCGGATCCAGGTTGAGGAAGGCCGCCCCCTGGCTCTGCCGCACGCCACCACGCACCAGTTCTTCGGTCTCCGGCGCCAGCAGCACGGCCCCCAGGCGGCCGGAACGGGCGTGCTGGGCACAGATGTAGCGGGCCAGGCCACCGCGGACATGCTCTGCCAGCAGGATCACGTCCTTCTCGCGCTGGCCCCATTGCGCCAGCACCTCCAGGATCACCTTCATGTTGCGGATGGACACGCCCTCGCGCTGCAGGCGTTGCAGCACCTCGGCCACGCGCTGCACCGGCACGTGCCGGTGGACTTCCTTGATCAGTTCCGGGAACCGCTTTTCGGTTTCGTCGAGCAGGTGCTTGGTTTCCTGGATGCCGAACAGCTCGCTGATGTTGCGCATCAAGGCTTCGTGCACCAGCAGGTGCAATGCCTCACGGTCCGTGCGCACCGCAATGCCCATGGCGTCCATGCGCGCGCGCGACGACTGCGGCACCCAGCGTTGCGCCGGCCCGCCGATCACCGGCAGTTGGGTTCCCTCACCCAGCGCCACCAGCTCATCACTGTCGGCCAGTACCTGCAGGTGATCCAGGACGATGGGCGCGCTTGCGGCAGGGATCTCGTTGATCAGGACCGAGACCTCATGGGCGTCGCCGCCCCCGTGCTCACGCAGGGCCATGAAGGGAAGGCGCATGCCGCCCTGCAGGTGCAGGGCATCACGCAACTGCTCATGGATGCGCTCGCTGTTCCAGCGCTTCACGTGGGCCGCGGGTGCCAGCAGCAACAGCGGCACCGCTTCGTTGACCTGACGGGCCGTTTCTCCCGCAGGGTTGCCCGCATCACTGCCCCCTGCAGCCTGCCCGCCATCACCGCCACCATTGGCACTGCCAGCCACCTGCGCCAGGGCCTTGCGCCAACGCCATGTCGCCAAGGCGAACAAGGCCGACGACAGCATCACGAACACCAGCAAGGGGAAGCCGGGCAGCAGGCCCATGAGCAATACCAGGAAGCCGGCGATCACCAGCACTTTCTGGCTGGTGAACAGCTCGTCGATGATGCTCGCGCCCAGGTTGCCGTCTTCCCCGCCCACGCGGGTCACGACGAAGCCGGCACTGATGCAGATCAGCAGGGCCGGTATCTGCGCCACCAGGCCATCGCCGATGGTCAGCAGGGTGAACACCTGCAGCGCCTGCTGGAATCCCATTCCATGCTGCAGCATGCCCACGGCAATACCGCCGAACAGGTTGACGAACACGATCACGATGCCGGCGATGGCATCACCTTTGACGAATTTCATCGCGCCATCGTAGGAACCGTACAGCTGGCTCTCCTTTTCCACTTCACGTCGGCGCGTCTGCGCGGTGGCGGCATTGATGGATTCAGCCCGCAGGTCGGCATCGATGCCCATCTGCTTGCCGGGCATGCCATCAAGGGAGAAGCGTGCCACCACTTCACCGATACGCTCGGAGCCCTTGGTGATCACGATGAACTGGACGATGGTGACGATGGCGAAGATGACGAAGCCCACCACCAGGTTGTCGGCGACGACGAACTCACCAAAGGCCGAGACGATGTTGCCGGCATCGGCATCGACGAGGATCAAGCGGCTGGTGCTGACCGAAAGCGCCAGCCGCATCAGGGTGGTGAACAGCAGCACCGAGGGAAAGGTGGAGAAGTTGAGGATGCGTTCGACGTAGAACGAGCTGAGGAAGATGACGATGGCCACCATCAGGTTCAGGCCGATCAACAGGTCGACGAGCAGCGTGGGCAGCGGCACGATCAGCATGCCGATGACCACGGTCATCAGCACCACCAGTGCCAGCTCCGGGCGCAGCAGGGTGCGGACGATGCCGCTGGCGCCGGCGACCCTGGTCATGTGGGCACTGGTCACGCCTGCACCTGGCGCAGCACGCCGGCGGTGAGCCGTTCGAGGGGTATGGCGCGTTCCAGCACTGCCTCGACCTCGTCCAGCAGCTGGACCTGGCTGGGCAGGTTGGGCCACAGGCCGTGCGGAATGGCGCGCAGGAAGCTGCGTACGCCCTGCATGAAGCGGACCTTGGCGGTGGCGTCCAGGCCCAGCGAGACACCGGCCAACACCCCCTGGAACAGATGCTGCAGGCCGTCGCTGCGGCCCACGGCAGAGAGCAGTGCACGGGTCAGGGTGGCGGCATCGATGCCGCAGCGGCCCAGGGCGGTGGCATCCCAGCAGTGCTTCAGCAGCAGCGCGTCGGCCGAACGCAGGGTGGTCAGCTGACGCAGCCGCTGCAGCAACTGGCCAAACTCCAGTCGGGTGCAGCCGGGGTCCAGCGCGTACATGTCGGCGGCCAGCGCGCAGTCGATGAAATCCACCACGCTGCTACGCGCCGCGTGTCCGTACTGCTCGATCCACAGGCCATAGGTCTCGATGATGTCCGCGGTTTCGAGAAAGTCGCGATAGCTGCGACGCAACATCCAGGGTGTGGTGCGCAGCTGCGTCGCATGCCGTCGTGCTTTGAGGGCGACGTTGAAGCCGGCGCGTGCCGCGCTACCCGCAGGCCCGTGCAGCAACTCCTCCTCGAGCAGCGCAAGGTCTTCGTGCAGTTCATGGAGATCCGCATCGCCCAGCAACAAACGCAGCGCCACCAGCTGGTCACTGGGATCGGCGAAGCTTGCCTGCAGCAGCGCGCGCAGGGCGGCCAGCCCCAGACCGGTGTTGGCGGTCAGCTGCTGGCGCAGCTGTACCATTTTCTCTGGTCCTTCCGGCTCCAGCATCTGCTCAAGCCAGGCGCTGCCGCGCACCTCGTCACTGCCGCTGCGACTGCGGCTGCGGCTCAGGCTCGAAGCCAGGCCGGCGGCGAGGTCGTCATGGCTGTCCAGCATCTGCAAGAGCACGCTCTTGCGCAGCAGCATCGGCTGGGACATGGTTTCCGCATCGGGCTCGATCGGTGCCGTGCGCGGCGCGTGCAGCGCTGCGGGTGCCGGCGCGTGTGCGGCGGCGGGATTAATGGCTGCCATGGGTCGCCTCCATCACGTCATCGCGCACCGACTGGTACAGCGCCGGCAGCGGCGAAGGCGTTTCCTGCAGGGTATCGAGCCCCGTTCCCGGTGCAGCCGGACCAAGCACGCGTGGCTGGATCAGGAACACCCGTACCATCTCGTGGTTGCGCCCGGCGCGATGACGGAAAAGATGCTTCAGCAGTGGCACACGACGCAGGCCGGGCACGCTCTGACCCTCGCGGGCCTGTTCCTGGCGGGTATAGCCGCCCACCAGCAGGCTGAGGGAATGTGGCACCCGGGCGACGGTATCGATCGAGGTGCGTGCGATCACTGGCAATCCAGCAACATCGGCCTCGGTGGCATTGCCGTCTTCGATACGGAGTTGCATCTCGACTTCCTCCGCATCGGAAACGCGGGGCACGACGCTGATCAGGGTGCCGTAGGTCACCGTTTCCAAGGAGGTGGCACGTTCGGCCTCCAGGCGCGCATAGAAGCTGCTGTTGCTGTCGAAATGCGCCAGGACGTTCTCCTGGGTCAGCAACACCGGCCGCGACACAATGCTCGCCAGGCCCCGGGTGGACAAGGCGGATACCGAAGCCAGGAAGCGCTGCCCGTCCAGGGTGGCGCTGTTGCCATTGAAACTGACCCCCAGGCGGCCGGCGATGCCGATTTCACCGGTCCAGCGCACGCCCAGCTCATCGAGTTGCTGGCGTTGCATGTCGATGATCCACAGCGACAGCTCCACCTGCCGCCGTGGAAGGTCCAGCGCGGCCACCAGCTGCTTGACCTTCTGGATGCCCTGCAGCGTGCCCCGGACCAGCAGGCTGTTGGTTTCCGGGTAAGGGATGACCACGGTCACCGGCTGCGGCGGCCGCGTCGCCGGCAGGGTTGGCATGCGCACCATGGTACTGTCGCGACGCGATGCTGCGGCAGTCTCGCTGGCCGGATCGGGCACGGCCTCTGCATCCACCTGCTGCGCCACCTCGATGTTCCCTGCGCTGTCGGCCAACAATCGGGCCAGTGTGTCGGCCACGCCGGGGAGGGTGTTGTCCGAGCCACGCAGGCCATAGCGACGTCCCTGCACGAAGCTGTGCCGCAGCGCGATCACCTCCACGTGCTCGGTGCGCTGGTCTGCGCCACGGTAGAGGGCGTCCAGGTAGCGCGCGGCATTGACCACGATGTCGACGTAGACAGGCGGCCCGGCGACGTAGAAGGTACCGTCACTGCCACTCCCACGCACCGCAAAACGTGCGTCGTGCAGCCCCGTGCGGCGCAGGAAGTCATTGAGTACGGCGATCGAGGCGAACTGCATGCTGCCCATGGCGCTGCGCGTTTCGCTGGCATCGGTGACATACAGCGTCTGCCCGTCGCTGTACCACACCAGGCCCAGGTCACGGGTCAGCTGTTCCAATACCTGTCGTGGCTTGGCAAGGTCGAACCGACCTTCAACGCGGCGTTTCTGCGCCTTGCTGCTGACCACCACCGGCAGCTGCATCTGTGCCGCCACCGATTGCAGCAACAGCAGCACGCCATCGCCACGCGAGACGAAGTGGGTGCCTGCACCCGCCGTTTCGCCGGGGCGCAGGTGGGTGCCCTGGACGGGAGGCGACGCCTTCGCCGGGAGAGTGGCTGGCTGGGCCTGGACCAGCGCCGGCAGCAGAAGCAGAGCGGGCAGGATGCGCAACAGCGTACGCGGCATGTTGTTCATGACGGCATCACCGAACGGAAGATCGAACTGGGTGCCTTGCCCAGTAGCGCCTTGATCTCGCAACAGAAGTGCGACGGTGATGAGAAGCCAAAATCCGACGACAGCCGGGTGAAGCTCTCACCGGTTTCGGCGTAACGCAGCAGGACGCGTCCGGCCCGCATCAGGCGCAGCTGTTCCTTCAGTGAACGGTCAAACGCCTTTCTGCTGAGGCGACGGAACTGGGCAACGGACAGGCCGTAACGGGTAGCCAACTGCTGGACGCTGGCATCCGGGGTTTCCAGCACGAAACGTACCAACTGGTAGCTTTCGGTGCGCGCCCAACGCGCGGCAATCGGTTCGAGCTCGACGGCCTGTTGTTGCAGCTGCCCCATCAGCCAGTGACGGGCCGTGTCAGGCTGATGCAGGTCCGCCGAGACGGTCTGCAGACGGGGCTGCGTGCCGGTGCACAACTCGCGTTGCACACCCTGGGCGTGATCGTGGAAGGCCAGCAGGCGCAGCAGGTCCGCCGGCACACGCTGCAGGACCGCAGCGGTGGCATGCAGACTGACCGGGGCGGCACCCGCGGCAATGATCAGCGTCTGCCCCGGGGTGAGCAGCCGGGAAACGGGCTTGACCAGACGACTCGCGCCTAGCTGGACACGTTGAGGACCATCGGTGACGGTCAGCAGGACCGATTCGCCACGCGCAATGACATGGGCGTTGCCCGTGTCACGTGCCTGCGTGGGCCTGCGGGAGAAGACTGAAGTGGACATGACGCAGATAGTCCTGCGGCACGTCCCGGTGAGCTATGGGCAAAGTTGCGTTGTGCGGGGTGCCCATCATGAAGCGCATGCGACAACTCCAGCCGTGCAATGCCCGGTCCGTGCACCGGACCGGACCTGCGTCGGCGTCAGAGTTGGCCCAGCGAGGCCACCGCATCGAAGCGGTCGGCCAAGCGCTTGAGCAGGGCCAGGCGGTTGGCGCGCACTGCCGGGTCTTCGGCATTGACCATGACCTGGTCGAAGAAGGCATCGACCTGCGGGCGCAGACGTGCCAAACGCGCCAACACTGCGACATAGTCCTTCTGGTGCAGGCTCGTGCCCGTATCGTCGATCGCCGCTGCAACCGCCTCGGCGAGTTCGCTTTCCGCCGACTCGTGCAGCAGCGCAGGATCGATCTGTCCGGGAATGGCGATATCGGCCTTGCGCAGGATGTTGCCAATCCGCTTGTTCGCCGCCGCCAGGGCCGGCGCCTCGGGCAGGGCCGCGAACGTTCCGATTGCGTCAATACGACGATCAAAATCGTAGAGCGAAGCCGGCTTCAGCTCGGCGACCGCGTTGAAATGCGCCGCCGGCACGCCCCTGTCAGCGTAATAGCCGCGCAGGCGGTCGATGATGAAGTCGTAGAGTTCTGCGGCATCGGCCTGTACGTTACGGGCCGACAGACCGGTGTTGGCGGCCGCCAGCAGCGCGCGAAGGTCCAGCTCCAGGCCACTTTCGATGATGGTGCGGGCCAGGCCGAGGGCGTTGCGCCGCAGCGCGAACGGGTCCTTGTTGCCGGTCGGCTTGAGGCCGGCGGCAAAGCCACCGGCCAGTGTATCCAGGCGCTCGGCGATGGCCAGCACCTTGCCCAGCGCCGACAGGGCGATGTCATCGCCACCAAAACGCGGCTGGTAAGCTTCGTCGATGGCCAGTGCGATGTCTTCGGACTCACCTGCAGCCACCGCGTAGTGGCGACCGGCGATGCCCTGCAACTCGGGGAACTCGTTGACCATGCGCGACTGCAGGTCGTTCTTGGCCAGATCCGCGGCGCGCTTGGCCAGCGCCGCATCGGCATCTACCTGTGCTGCGATCTGCGCGGCCAGCGCGGCGACGCGCTCGACCTTGTCGGCCACCGAGCCCAGCCTGGCCTGGTAGGTCACCGTCTTCAGCCCCTCACCCATGGCCACCAGGCCCTGCTTGAGGTCTTCGTCGAAGAAGAACTTGGCATCGGCGAAGCGCGGGCGGATGACCCGTTCATAGCCCTTGGCCACTTCGGCCACGTCGCTGGATTCGATGTTGGCGATGCCGATGAACTGCTCGCTCAACCTGCCGCCGGCGTCGAGCACCGGGAAGAACTTCTGGTTGATCTCCATCGTTTCGATCAGTGCTTCCTGCGGTACCGCCAGGAACTCGGGCTCGAAGCTGCCCAGTACCGCCGACGGCCATTCCACCAGGTTCACGACCTGGCCGAGGTTGTCGTCGGTGATGCGGGCACTGCCACCGGCCTTGGCGGCGGCAGCCTGGACCTGCGCGATGATGCGTTCACGGCGTTCACGCGGGTCGACCAGCACGAAGGCCGCACGCAGCGCCTGGACATACTCCTGCGGCTGCGCCAGTTCAACGGTCTGGTCGTGGTGGAAGCGGTGGCCGCGGCTCAGGCGACCGGCCTGCAGGCCGAACAGCTGGGCCGGCACGATGTCGGCGCCGTGCAGCACCACCAGCCAGTGCGCCGGACGGGCAAAGCCCCAACTGTGGTTTCCCCAGCGCATCGGCTTGGGAATGGGCATCGCGGCGATTGTTTCGTCCAGGATTTCCGGCAGCAGGTCGGCGGTGCGCGCGCCCGGGCTCACCGCGCGGTGCACGAAGCGCTCGCCCTTGGCATCGGTGGTCTTTTCCAGTGCGGTCCAGTCGACTCCGGCCTTGGCGGCAAAGCCCTGCAGGGCCTTGGTCGGTTGGCCCTGCGGGTCCAGCGCGATGTTCAGGTAAGGGCCCAACACTTCGCTGCGCTGCTCCGGCTGGTCCTGGCCCACGCCAGGCAGCAACACGGCCAGGCGGCGCGGGGTGGACAGCGGCCGGGCATCGCCCAGTTCCAGCGCCACGCCACGCTTGCGCAGCCCTTCGACAACGCCATCGAAAAAGGCCTGGGCCAGCCCGGGCAGGGCATTGACCGGCAGCTCCTCGGTGCCCAGTTCAATCAGCAGGGGGGACAGTTGGCTCATCGCTTGAATCCTGTGGTGGGGGTGCGGCGCCGGCGGCGGCCAGCACCCCGATGACAATGGGGAAGGCCGCTCAGGCCTGTTTCGCGCCGGGGAAGCCGAGCTTCTCGCGCTGTTCGTAGTAGGCCTGGGCGACCGCCTGGGCCAGCGCGCGCACGCGCAGGATGTAGCGCTGGCGCTCGGTGACGCTGATCGCGCGGCGGGCATCAAGCAGGTTGAAGGTATGGCTGGCCTT
>DALZLW010000136.1:1272-10619 GCA_032007425.1 Stenotrophomonas sp. | reverse complement strand
GGCGCCTCGCGCTGGAAGCAGTTCCTGCACATCACTCTGCCGATGCTCGGCCCGGTGCTGCTGGTGGTCGGCGTGATCACCGTGTCCGGCTATTTCCAGCTGTTCGCCGAACCCTACGTGATGACCCGTGGCGACCCACTGCAGAGCACCGTCAGCGTGCTGTACTTCATGTTTGAAGAAGGCTTCAAGTGGTGGAACCTCGGCCGTGCATCGGCGGTGGCGTTCCTGTTGTTCCTGATCATCCTCGGGGTGACCTCGGTGATGCTGCGCTTCGGGCGCAAAAGGCAGATGGTATGAGTCATGAAATCGGCCAGTCGCGCTGGCATCCCTGGCTGATCAACGGGGCGTTGTTGGCGCTGGCCCTGGTCAGCCTGGGGCCGCTGCTGTGGATGGTCTCGGTGTCGTTCATGCCGGCCGGGCAGGCGACGGTGTTCCCGCCGCCGCTGCTGCCCACCGGCCCGACGGTGGCCAACTACCACGAACTGTTCGCGCGCACCGGGATGGGCGGCAACTTCGCCAACAGCCTGCTGGTGTCGCTGGGCATCACCCTGGGTTCGCTGCTGCTCAACACCATGGCCGGCTATGCGTTCGCCAAACTGCAGTTCGTCGGCCGCGAGCGGCTGTTCCAGGTGCTGATGGCCGCCCTGGTCATTCCGGCGCAGGTGGCGATGCTGCCGTTGTTCCTGCTGATGAAGCAGCTGGGGCTGGTCAACAGCTTCGGCGGGGTGATCGTGCCGGCGCTGGCCAGCGTGTTTGGTATTTTCCTGGTGCGCCAGTACGCCCGCTCGATCCCCGATGAGCTGCTGGAAGCGGCACGCATCGATGGCGCCGGCGAGCTGCGGATCTTCTTCCAGATCGTGCTGCCGATGCTCAAGCCGGTGCTGGTGACCCTGTCGATCTTCACCTTCATGGGCGCGTGGAACGATTTCATGTGGCCGTTGATCGTGTTGACCGATCAGGAGCATTACACTCTGCCGGTGGCCCTGGCCACGCTGTCACGCGAACACATCATGGATGTGGAGATGATGATGGCAGGCGCGGTGGTGACCGTCGTGCCGGTGCTGCTGCTTTTCCTGGTGCTGCAGCGTTACTACATACAAGGCCTGCTGCTGGGGAGTGTCAAAGGGTGAAACGAACGAGTGCCGTCGGAGTGGGTCTGTTGTGGTCTTCGTTGGCCTTGGCGGCCCCACCGGCGGCACCGTCGGCGCCGCGCATCATCGACGCCTTCGACGACGTGGCGGCCTGGAAGCTGGTACTTTCCGACCAGGTCAGTGGCTCGCTGCGGCCGGTCGCCGGTGCCGGTGGCGGTCGCGCGCTGTGCCTGGATTACGATTTCCACAACGTCTCCGGCCATGTCGGCATCCGTCGCGCGCTGCCGCTGGCGTATCCTGAAAACTACCAGTTCGGCCTGCAGCTGCGCGGCGATTCGCCCGCCAACGACCTGCAGTTCAAGCTGATCGATGCCAGTGGCGACAATGTCTGGTGGGTCAACCGCCCCGGTTATGCCTTCCCCAAGGCATGGACGCCGGTGCAGTACCGCAAGCGGCAGATCGACAAGGCCTGGGGGCCATCCGCGGAAAAGGCTCTCAGCCGCAGTGCTTCGCTGGAGTTCACCATCTATAACAAGGTCGGCGGGCGCGGCACGGTCTGTTTCGACAACCTGAGCCTGCAGCCGCTGCCGGCGATGGATGACAGTCCGCTGGACGCCTCGGTGCTGGCTGATACGGCGACCGCGCTGCAGGACCGCATGGTTGATGGCAAGGCCGATACCTTCTGGGTTAGTGGTGGGGTGAAGGACCAGACCATCAGCCTGGACCTGCACAAGGTCCGCGAACTGGGCGGGGCGGTGATCGACTGGTTGCCGGGACTGCAGGCCAGCCGCTATACCGTGCGCGGCTCCACCGACGGGCGCGACTGGAACGTGCTGCGTGAAGTCACCGATGGCGGAGGTGGTCGTGACTGGCTGGCCTTGCCGGACACCGATGCCCGTTACCTGCGCTTCGATCTGCGGGGCGGTCCCAACTGGCGCTACGGCATCCGCGACATCGCCCTCAAGCCGCTGGCGTTTGCCAGCACACCCAATGCCTTCCTTGCATCGGTGGCCGCCGATCTGCCGCGCGGTTCGCTGCCGCGTGCCTATGTGGGCGAGCAGCCGACCTGGACCCTGCTGGGCCTGGACGGCGGCCGCGAGCAGGCCCTGATCAGCGAAGATGGCGCGCTGGAAATGGCCAAGGGCAGCTTCAGCGTCGAGCCCTTCGTCAAGGTCGATGGCAAGCTGCTGGCCTGGTCGGACGTGGCCCAGGTGCAATCGCTGCAGGACGGCTACCTGCCGATCGCTGCGGTCGACTGGGTGCACGACAAGGCCGCCTTGTCGGTCACCGGTTTCGTGCAGGGCTCGCCCGATAAATCGCAGCTGGTGGCGCGCTATTCGTTGAAGAACCCGGACAAAGAGGCCCACGAGTACACCCTGGCGCTGGCGGTCCGGCCCTGGCAGGTCAACCCGCCGACCCAGTTCCTGAACACCGTGGGTGGCTTCAGCCGTATCGACAGCCTGGAAATGGGCAAGGCGCTGGTGCGGGTCAATGGCGAGCCACGCATCTACCCGCTGCAGGCCCCGGATGCCAGCTTTGCCACCACGTTCGATGGCAAGCTCGATGTCACCCACCTGGCCAGCGGCCAGCTGCCGACCACGCTGTCGGTCAAGGATGCCACCGGCATGGCCTCCGGCGCGCTGCTGTACACGGTCAAGCTGGCGCCCGGTGAGGCCAAGGAGGTCGCGCTGGTACTGCCGCAGGTTGGTGCCTGGTCGCCGCGCGGTTTCGATCCCGGCAAGGCCCAGTCCCAGGTCGCGGCGATGTGGCGGCAGAAGCTGGGCGCGCTGCAGCTGCAGCTGCCGGCCGCCGGCAAACCGCTGGCCGACACGCTGCGTACGGCGCTGGCCCATATGTTGATCTCGCGCGTGGGACCACGCCTGCAACCGGGCACTCGGTCCTATGGCCGCAGCTGGATCCGTGACGGTGCCATGATTTCCGAAGGGCTGCTGCGCATGGGGCGCAGCGACGCGGTGCGTGACTACGTCACCTGGTATGCCCCCTTCCAGTTCGACAATGGCAAGGTGCCGTGCTGCGTCGATGACCGCGGCAGCGATCCGGTGCCGGAAAATGACAGCCATGGCGAACTGATCTACAACATCGCCGAATACTGGCGTTACACCGGCGATGACACCTTCCTGGAGGTGATGTGGCCGCATGTGCAGGCCGCTTACACGTACATGGAGCAGCTGCGTGCCAGCGAGCGCACCGAGGAAAACCGCGCGCGCAATCCGGCCTTCTACGGCATGATGCCGGCCTCGATCAGCCACGAAGGCTATTCGGCCAAGCCGATGCATTCGTACTGGGACAACTTCTGGGCCCTGCGTGGCTACAAGGATGCAGCCATCATCGCCACGCACCTGGGCAAGTATGAAGCCATGGCGATGGCTGAATCGCGCGACCAGTTCCGCGACGACCTGCAGGCCTCGCTGCACTCGGCCATGGCCCAGCACAAGATTGATTACCTGCCGGGCGCGGCCGAACTGGGCGATTTCGACGCCACGTCCACCACCATCGCCTTGGCGCCGGGTGGCGAACAGGGCCGACTGCCGCAGCCACAGCTGGATAATACGTTTGAGCGCTACTGGACCCAGTTCGTCGAGCGTCGCGACGGCAAGCGCGCGTGGAAGGATTACACCCCGTATGAGTGGCGTAATGTCGCCGCCTTTGTCCGCCTGGGGTGGCGCGATCGTGCATGGGAAGCCACCAGCTTCTTCTTCAAGGACCGCTCGCCCGCTGCCTGGAACCAATGGGCGGAGGTGGTCTCGGCCACACCGCGCAAGCCGTTCTTCGTCGGCGATCTTCCGCATGCCTGGGTGGCGTCGGACTTCGTGCGCTCGGCGCTCGACATGTTCGCCTATACCCGCGACCTGGATGAATCCTTGGTGCTGGCTGCCGGTGTGCCGGTGAACTGGCTGGAAGGCGAGGGCATCGCGGTGAAGGGCCTGCGCACGCCGCAGGGGCAGGT
The DNA here is from genome assembly GCA_032007425.1 of Stenotrophomonas sp. Lineage (GTDB taxonomy): Bacteria > Pseudomonadota > Gammaproteobacteria > Xanthomonadales > Xanthomonadaceae > Stenotrophomonas. Next base: position 6,560 of record DALZLW010000136.1, on the reverse strand, counting down.
GAGCTACAGCCTGAAGCGCGATGGCAAAACCCTGCGAATGAAGATCGATGCCGGGGTGCTGCCGCCGGTCGGCGGGTTGATCCTGCCGTGGCCCTACACCGGTGCGCCGGGTGCGGCGAGAGTCAATGGCGAGCCGGCCGAGTGGGTGGATGGCGAGCTGCATGTGCACCAGGTGCCGGCGACGGTCGAGATCGATGTGCCTGCCAGTTCACGGCGCGAGGCGCGCAAGGCGCAATGAGCATGTCCAGCATGGCGGTGATGATGCGTGTGTGGGGCGTGGTGGTGGCGCTCGTTTTCACCGGCGCGGCTGCAGCGCCGCTCGCGGCGCAGCCCGTGGTGCCTGCAGCGCAAGTTCCGGCTGCCGCGACGCCCGCCGCGACGCGGGCAATGACCATGGTGACCTTCAACCTGCACCATGACCGCGAAGACTGGCCGGCACGGCGCAAAGTCATCCTCGCCGAACTGCAGCGCTTGCAGCCTGATGCGATCGCACTGCAGGAGGTGATCCAGCGCCGCAGCGTGCGCAATCAGGCGCAGTGGTTGGCCGCGCGATTGGGCTATTCCTACGTGTTTGTCTCCACCGACCCGCCGGGTGCGGCCAAGCGCTATGGCAATGCGTTGCTGACGCGGCGGCCGGTGCTGGCACGTGGTGAACACCTGTTGCAGCCGCTTACCGATTACCGCACCGTGGCGCACCTGCGCATCGATGTGGATGGGCAGGCGATCAATGTGTATGCCACACATTTCAATGAGCGCGCGGACGAGGCCGGGCAGGCCATCCGCCGGACCCAAGTGGATGACCTGTTGGCGTTCATCGCCACGACGTCTGCCGGCGCGCCGGTGGTGATTGCCGGGGATTTCAATGCGCTGGTGGATGCGGGCGACCTGAGTGCGCTACGCAGCCACTACGGCGATTCCTACGGAAGCGTGCATGTGAACAACGATCTGGCAGCGGTGAGCACCCTGAACCGGCATTACTACCAGGCGCCGTCGCGGATCGACCATATCTTCTTCCAGCAGGATGCCCTGCTGGCGCGGGAGGCGAAGCTGCTGTTCGACCAGCCCTACGGGGAAGGGCGCTGGGCGTCGGACCATTATGGAGTGTGGACGCGCTTGGAGTTTTCGCCGGAGTCGTAAAGGTGGTTGCTGTGGGCTGCGGGCAGGGTTGATTACTCTTCGTCTAGCACCCGCTCGCCACTCAGCACTATCCGCGTGGAATCTCTCGCGCCTGACTCATCAGGGGTAAGTAACATGTTGGCCACAAGCGCGATCAAGGTCGCGCCATCTGTCCGGGTGCCAACGCGCTCCCCGTGCATCTCAGTAATATGACGACCCCCGGTGTCGTTGACAGATATTATCATTCCGCAGCTGTGAGTTGATAATTGGTCCGGATCAACTGCGCATCACCTTGGCTTGGTGATGTTTCAGTAGCCAGATGGCCGAGTTTCAGTGAGCGGGCGATCCCGCTGGCTCGGCGACGACTGGAATCGGCCATCATCAGCTGGGGCAGACATGAGTACATTATCGGCGGCAGTATCCAGGGTATCAACCGCTGGTTCCGGTTCGACCACGCAAGCGCTGGAATCTGCAGGATCGCAGGCTGAAGACCGCCGATCGCCTGGCATACAGCGTGCGCCCGGCCGGCCGTCGAACGCGAAGGTATTGGCTGCCAATTCAGTTCGCCAGAATGCCAGCATCGCACAGTCTTTGTTAGCGTCAACGCCTGCTGCACGGCGTACTGCGGGATCACAGGCGCCATGGAACGAGCGGCGGGGGCGCGCTTCTGATCCGGTTGAAATCATGGCCAAGGACATCTTCAAGCAAGTAAGGCGTGCTTACAGCAACGGCTTGAAGTCAAGCAACAAGACCTATTCCCCAGAGATAAAGACGCTTGCGGGAATGCTTGGGATAGGCAAGCAGCATAAGGATGATGCGCAGCGGCTGGAACAGGCAGGTGCCGCGCTTTCCACGCTTCGTCAACAGAATATCGATAGTGTAAGAGCGGAGCGTACGCCTGCACCTCAGCAGAAGCTTGTCATTGACGTGGGTAATTGCGGCGAGCTGGCTCGGGCATCGGCAAAGATGGCCGCCGAGAATGGGATGCATGCCGAGGTGTGGCGACTCGATGACGATGATCACGCCTTTGCCGTGATTGGAAAGCCGCCTTCGAGCGAGACGGCGGACTTCGCCGGCTGGAGAAACGTCTGGATCGTTGACCCATGGCTGGGAGTCGAATCTGAAGCCACTGGCTATATTGAGAAAGCCAACGAAAAGATGCGCAAGTGGCAGTCTGAGGGGAAGGTGATTCTGAGTCCTGCAGGTCAAAGCCAAGCGCTGGACGCGGACTGGTTGGATGCAATCAACAAAGGGAAAAAGTCGCGGGTCGAGGCGCCTTCCCCTGGGAATCAGAATCCATGGAAGCATCTGTCAACCGCCGTTGATTTCCGCAGGATCGTTGAGTCGCAGGATCGCCGACTGCCCCCCATAAAAATAGGCGATGCAGAAGTTCGACGGAGCGAGCTTTATGATATGGGGGCGGTGCTGGACGGGAAGCCGATTGGGCTCGAGGGTATAAAGCACGTCACCATGGAGGGACTGTCGGATCACCTGAACTTCGATGAGGACGTGCTCAGGCAGAGGATCAGGGAGCACGGGAAGAATGGCGATCATCAGGCGGTCGCACGCATGGCCGATGTTCTCACCGAAATTGGCATGTACAAACGAGCGCAGGCATCAGGTCAGTTGCTGGTGAGTTCGCGTGGAGGCGTGGATAAAACCTCTTCCGTGCTGAACAAACACTTGGACAGGCTGGGCAAACTGGCGACCGAAGCCAGGTTGACTGCCGAAGGAAAGAATCCCACGACATTCATCCTGCCCGGAAAGACGGCGGCGACATTCAACAATGTGGGCGTGGGACTACAGGCGTTTGGTGTCTACAACGGGGTTCGCGGCATGGTTGACGCGATTGCCAGGGGCGACACCGAGGAGGCGGTACTCAGTGCAGCCGGGGTCGCATCTGAAGGGCTAAGCCTGGCCGCCGAGTCAGGATTCACGGCGCTTGGAAAGACGATTGAAAAGGGCGGTGTTGACAGGCTGGCTGCGTTCTCCAAAACCAGCCTGGGCAAGACGTTGGGTGGTCCGGCCAGGCTGGGTGCAAATGTCAGTCGCGTGGGAGGCGCTGCAGGGTTGGTGGTGTCGCTGCCGTTTGATATCTATGGCGCGGTCAAATCATTTGAGAAAGCAGCGGGGAGCGAAGGGAAGGTCGCACAGGATCACTATGTTGATGGTGGCCTGGCCGTCGCCGGTGCTGCCACGTCAATGGCCACGACTGCGGCCGGATTTGCCGGTCTTTCAGCCGCTGGGCCGGTCGGTCTTGCTGCTGCAGGTCTGCTGATTGCCGGCTCCCGCATTTATCACGGTGTGCGTTATGTCGAAGACCTGAGTGAACACACTACGCTCAGTGGGGGAGAAAAATTCCTCACCGGCTTATCGGCTTTCTTTGGCGGTGGAGCTTCACAGGCCGTGGAAGATCGGGTGTCGGTCAGCAAAGCGAGGAATGGCTACGAGGCCGATCAACGGCGGGCGGCGGGAGCCCTCATGCAACAGAACCCGAACTACGGGCATGTTGTGTTCGGTGATGCAATCATCAAAGCGCAGCCTCCCGTCGTCTATGGCGGCGGTGGCATGGGAGGCCCGCCAGTCCGTATCACCATTCAAAAAGCCGCGATTGTGAAGGGGAATCAAGCCGACGATCGCATCGACGCGACGACGATTGACTCTGTGCGGACTGCGGTCAAAGCACTTGCTGGACAGGGGCGCGACGTCCTGTGGATGACAGGCAAAGGGGATGACGACCTGGTCGGAAGCAATGACAGAGTCAATCATTTTGTAATCGACGAAGGAAGGAAGCGTGCTGTTGGTGGACACAAGGACGACGTATTCGAGCTGGCGTTCTTGCCGTCGGGCGTGTCCATTCTTGATGGGGGCGCCGGCATCGATTCGCTCCGCATGGATGCTGTTCCCGCTACGGCTGCGCCCCACACGCTCACTGTCCTGCCTGCGCTGCGCCAGTCCGCTGCCGATGACTCGTCAGAGCGTGAGACGTCAGGATTTGTAAGTGTGGATGGCGCGCATCTGACGCGGCTGAAGTCGATCGAAAACGTCAGTACTTCAGCGAGTGCCAAGACGATCGTGATTGGTAATGATGGCGCCAACACCATTGTCTTGAATGGCAGGGACGATATGGCTGCCGGTCAAGGCGGCGATGATACGTATGTGCTGAATGGCGGTGGCGTGGTCACCATCAAGGCTGGTGGTGGGGTAAATCGTTACAGGATCGGTGCTGGTATCGACATGGTGACCATCCAAAGCGACCACGTGGATGGTGCGCATGAATTAAGTGTGGATTTTGACAGTGGCGATTTGACGGTGCGTTCGCGGGAAGACCTTGCCGCTCTCGAGATTGTTGCGGAAAGCCCATTGGGTCAGAAGCGGATCGTCCTCCCCGACGTTTTCCGCAGGGATGCAGCCGGCGAGCTGGCGCCGGCCAGGACAGAGGGGAGCATTGCATTGAGGACGCGGGACGGCCTGATCCTGACGCCGGTTCTGTCGTCCATCAAACAGTCTCGCGACGGTCTTCTGCATATTGGAGCGATGCTGGCAATGGCGTGAGATCGTCGCGATCATCCTGAATCGCCTGCGCTGCGCGCTATCAAGTCGACATGATGCAAAAAAGGCGGGGATCTTTCGATCCCCGCCTTTTAGGTCTTGCCTACTTCAAGCTCAGCCAACAGGCGTTTTGGGCTTGTCGTCGTCGCTCGTTTCAGGGCTTTGTTCGCCGCCTGCTTCTTCCGTCACCTCAGCCTGTGCGGCAACCGGTTGCGCCGGAGTAGCGGCGTCGATGGCCTCCAGCATGCTGGTCTGAACCGGACGCTCGGCCTTCGGCGCTTCGACAGCGACCGGAGCTTCGACCTTCGGTGCTTCGACAGCGACCGGGGCTTCGGCCTTCGGTGCCTCGACAGCGACCGGAGCCTCAACCTTCGGTGCCTCGACAGTGACCGGGGCTTCGACCTTCGGTGCTTCGACAGCGACCGGGGCTTCGACCTTCGGTGCTTCGACAGCAACCGGGGCTTCGACCTTCGGTGCTTCGACAACGACCGGGGCCTCAACCTTCGGTGCTTCGACAGCGGCCGGGGCTTCGACCTTCGGTGCTTCGACGGCGACCGGGGCTTCGACCTTCGGTGCTTCGACAGCGGCCGGGGCTTCGACCTTCGGTGCTTCGACGGCGA
>DALZLW010000136.1:0-1172 GCA_032007425.1 Stenotrophomonas sp. | reverse complement strand
GGGCTTCGACCTTCGGTGCTTCGACAGCGGCCGGGGCTTCGACCTTCGGTGCTTCCACGGCGACCGGGGCTTCAACCTTCGCAGTCCCTGCAGCGGTGACAACCGCGGCCGCAGCAACTGCCGCTGCCGGCTTCACCGGGGCCGACGGCAGGGGTGCGGTCTCAGCGTCGTCATCAAAGTCGAACTCGGGCTGGGCGCGCTTGGCAGTGCTCGCGCTCGGGGCGGGCTGGTCGCTGGTCGTAGCCTTTGTGTTGGCGAAGCCGACGACGTCGGTTTCATCCTCGCCTTCGCTGTCGCCTTCTTCCTGATTCAGATCATCCATACCAGCGGCATTCTCACCACCGCCGCGACGACGGCGACGGCCACCGCGACGACCGCGACGACGGCGAGCACCGCCTTCGCCATTGCCTTCTTCGCCGGCCGGGGCATCGCTGCCTTCAGCGGTTGCCTTGACCGCGTCATCGCTGGCGTCCGTCGCCTGCGAGGCCGTGTCCTGTGCGGCAGCTGCCGGAGCGGAGGCAGTGACGGTGGATGCTGGCACGGTGACGCTGTCATCGACTTCACCGCGCAGTTGCTGGTTGGCCAGGCGCGAGGCGGCAACGGCGGCGGCCTCGGCCGCTTCAGCACTCAGCGGTGCGGCTGCAGTGACGGCGCTGGCCACGACGGCGGCCTCGGCGGCGTCGCGCTGCGGCTTCTCACCGTCCTGTGCACGCGGCTGGCGGGGCTGCTTCACCTTGGGCTGCTGGCCATTCGGCGACGGCTGTGTGTTCTGCGCCTGTTCGCCGCGCGGCTTGCCCTGCTTGCCGTCCTGTTTTTCCTGCTCCTGGCGCTGCTTGGCTGGCTGGCCATTGCCATTGGCCTGTGGGTTGCCCGGATTGCCGCCCTGACGGCGCTCATCGCGCCCTTCCTTGCGTTCACCCCGTTCCTTGCGGCCGCCTTCCTGACCGTTGCCGGCCGCAGCATTGCCATTGCCATTGCCAGCGCGGTTGTCGTCGCTGCGGTCCTTGCGGTTCTTGTTGCGGTCTTTGTTGCGATCCTTGTTGCGGTCCTTGCGGCCGCCCTCGGACTGCGCCGGACGCGCGGCAGGCTGCGGTGCCGTCGCCGGTGCCGGTTCAACGCCAAAGATGCGCTTGAGCCAGCCCACCACGCCACCTGCAGCCGCGGGGGCCGCG
>DALZLW010000135.1:1690-10632 GCA_032007425.1 Stenotrophomonas sp. | reverse complement strand
TCGACGACTTCAGCCAGAAGTACATCGACAAGACCCTGGCCGAGCTGGAAGAAGAACGCTCCGGCGTGGCCCACCTGCTGGGCTGATGCGGGCCGTACCGGCGCTGTCCGGTACGCCTGCGATCAAGGCAGGTACTGGCCGGTTGCCGGTACGCGGAAAACGGGGAAGCTTCGGCTTCCCCGTTTTCGTTTGAATGGGTACGGGACCTGATGATCCACCTGCATTACATCGACGACCACCTGCTGCTGGCCGAGAAGCCGGCGGGCCTGCTGTCCGTGCCCGGCCGGAGCGCGGAAAACCAGGATTGCGTGGTGTCCCGCCTGCAGGGCCTGTATACCGACGCGCTGACCGTTCATCGCCTCGATCAGGTGACATCGGGTCTGCTGCTGCATGCGCGAGGCAAGGCCATGCAGGCGGCCCTGTCGGCATTGTTCGCGCAACGGCGCGTCAGCAAGGCCTATGAAGCGGTGGTTGAAGGCGTGTTGCCCGATGACGTGGGCGAGGTAGACCTGCCGCTGATGGTGGATTGGCCGAACCGTCCGAAACAGAAGGTCGATCACGTGGATGGCAAGCCAGCGTTGACGCGCTGGCGGGTAGTGGCGCGGGACCTCGACGCCGGTCACACCCGAGTGGCCCTGGAGCCTGTGACAGGGCGAAGCCACCAGTTGCGGCTGCACATGGCCAGTCTGGGCCATCCGATTGTTGGGGACATCCTGTATGGCGCGGCACCGGCAGCGCGCGTGCACCTGCATGCCAGCCGGTTGGCGTTCGTGCATCCGGTGAGCGGGTTGCCGCTCGCGTTCGAGTCCCCGGTGCCGTTTTAAGGGGTGGCCGGGCTGCGCCCGGCGCCTGCTTTTTGAAGCCGAAGCAACGGCAACAGCAACAGCAAGAGCAACAGCAACAGCAAGAGCAAGAGCAAGAGCAACAGCAAGAGCAAGAGCAAGAGCAAGAGCAAGAGCAAGAGCAAGAGCAAGAGCAACAGCAGCTGCCGGTCGTCCCCAGCGGCTCGGGGCGGTGCAAGGCCGCGGGGGACGCCGCAAGTACGTCCTTGTAGGCTTGCGTGCGGCTCCTGCCGCACACACCCCCGCCGCCTTACACCGCCCCGATCCCAGCAGGTCCACTGCATCGGTCGGCAATGCAACCCTCGTAGCCGGCATCTGTCCATACCCTGCCTCAACGCTACTCTCTCAACAATCTGATTCTCCGATTCTCCGATTCTCCGATTCTCTGAGCTCAGAAGTTCAGAAGTTCAGAAGTTCAGAAGCTCAGAAGTTCGGAAGCTCAGAAGTTCGGAAGCTCAGAAGTTCGGAAGTTCGGAAGTTCGGAAGTTCAGAAGTTCAGAAGTTCAGAAGTTCAGAAGTTCAGAAGTTCAGAAGTTCGGAAATTCGGAAATTCGGAAATTCGGAAATTCAGGAGTTCAGAAACTCGGAAACTCAGCAGTCCAGGAGTTCAGGAGTCCAGGAGTTCAGGAGTCCAGGAGTTCAGGAGTCCAGGAGTTCAGGAGTTCAGGAGTTCAGGAGTTCGGAAACTGGGAGGTTCTGAGGTGGTTGAATGGAGATGGTGAGATTTTGGCTGTCAGTGCACGTAGAGATGGGAGGGGGCGTGGAGGTGACTGAGGGAGGGGGTGTGTGCGGCAGGAGCCGCACGCAAGCCTACAAGGACGTACTTGCGGCGTCCCCCGCCCTCGGGCGCCTCCGCGCCGCCCCGCGACCCTGCGGCCGTTGCCGTTGCCGTTGCCGTTGCTCCGGCTCTGGCTCTGGCTTCAAAGCGGGCGCCGGGTGGCAACCCGGCCAGCACCCCCTACCAAGGTAGGACGGCCCGGCCGCCAGCCGCCGACTATGCTCGAACCCATGACTTTGTCTGGGAGGGCTGTGTCATGAACTACGAAGAAACCTATCGCCGCTCGATCGACGAGCCGGAGGCGTTCTGGGGCGAAGAAGCCAAACGGATCCATTGGCATGTGGCACCCACACAGGTGCTCGACTACAGCAATCCGCCGTTCCGACGCTGGTTCGTCGGTGGCCAGACCAATCTCTGCTACAACGCGGTCGATCGGCATCTGGACGAGCGCGCCGATCAGCTGGCCCTGGTCGCGGTGTCCACCGAGACCAACAGCACGCGCGAGATCACGTATCGGCAGTTGTATCGGGAGGTGAATGACTTCGCCGCCGTGCTGCAGCGACTGGATGTGGGCCGCGGGGATCGGGTCGTCATCTATATGCCGAACATGGCCGAGGCCGTGTTTGCGATGCTCGCCTGCGCACGCATCGGTGCGGTGCATTCGGTGGTGTTCGGTGGGTTCGCCGCGCATAACCTGGCGCTGCGCATCGACGATGCGGCGCCCAAGCTGTTGATCGCCGCCGATGCCGGTATGCGCGGTGGCAAGCTCATTCCTTACAAGGCGATGGTCGATGCGGCCTGTGCCGAAGCCCGTGTGCCGCCGCCGCATGTGCTGATCGTGTCGCGCGGTCTGGATCCAGCCGAGCCGCGGGTGCCTGGGCGTGACGTGGACTATGCGACGTTGCGCGCCGAGGTCGGACAGGTCGATGTGCCGGTGCAGTGGCTGGAATCCAGCGAGCCCAGCTATCTGCTGTACACCTCCGGCACCACGGGCAAGCCCAAGGGCGTGCAGCGTGATGTCGGCGGCTACGCGGTGGCGATGGCGCAGTCGATGCAGACGGTGTTCGATTGCAAACCCGGGCAGGTGATGTTCTCCACATCCGATGTCGGTTGGGCCGTTGGCCATTCCTATAATGTGTATGGGCCGCTGATCGGCGGTTGCACGTCGCTGCTGTACGAAGGGCTGCCGACCAACCCGGATCCCGGCATCTGGTGGGCGCTGTGCGAGCAGTACAACGTGCGCACGCTGTTCTCGTCGCCGACGGCGATCCGCGTGCTGAAGAAGCACGATGTCGATTTCATCCGTCGCCATGACCTCGATGCGTTGAAGTACATTTTCCTGGCCGGTGAGCCGCTGGATGAACCCACCGCGCAGTGGGCCACCGAGGCCTTGGGCAAGCCGATCATCGACAACTACTGGCAGACCGAAACCGGTTGGCCGGCCTTGACCCTGCTGCCTGGCCTGGACATGAAGCCGGTGCGCTTCGGCTCACCGGGCTTCCCGAATCTTGGCTACAAGATGAAGGTCATCGACGAGAACACCGGACAGGAGGTCCCAGCTGGACAGAAAGGGGTGCTGGTGATGACGCCGCCGCTGCCGCCAGGCTGCATGTCGACGGTGTGGAATGATGATGCGCGATTCCTGCAGAGCTACTTCAGCCACTTCAAAGAGCTGTTGTACAGCTCGCTGGACTGGGCCATCCGTGACGATGACGGCTACACCTTCATCCTCGGCCGTACCGACGATGTGATCAATGTCGCCGGGCACCGGTTGGGAACCCGCGAGATCGAAGAGGCGATTTCCAGCCACCCGCGGGTGGCCGAGGCAGCGGTGATCGGAGTGAAGGACGAGCTGAAGGGGCAGGTGCCGCTGGTGTTCGTGACCCTCAAGCAGGCCCTGGGCGACGAGGATCCGGCCGTGGTGTCAGCGGAGATGATGCGAACGGTCACCGATTCACTCGGTGCGGTGGCGCGTCCGGCGCATGTGCATGTGGTCAACGCCTTGCCCAAGACGCGTTCCGGCAAGCTCTTGCGACGCTCCTTGCAGGCACTGGCCGAGGAGCGCGACCCAGGTGATCTGTCGACCTTGGACGACCCTGGTGCGTTGGATGAAATACGACGGGCGTTGGGCCGATAGTCGGATTGGCAGCTAGCCTGAAGTGGCATCTGGCCAGACATCGCAGGGCCGTGCAGTGCGTTACAACTACGGGCAGCGCGATGATGCAGGCAATGAGGGTTTCTTCACCTGCGGTGATCTCGACATCCAGCGATAAGCTCTGAAAGCGCAAGGGGGGCGGGGCCCCCCTTGCATTCGCGTATCAGCCCAGGCCTTCGGCCTTGAGCGCGGCCTGGACGCCGCTGTCAGCTTCCATGCGCGTGCGGAAGGCGGCCACGTTCTGCAGGCCGGACAGGTCCACCTTCATGGCATCGGCCCAGCGCAGGGTGATATAGAAGTAGGGATCGGCCACGCTGCGGAAGCCGGCCAGCCAGGGCTTGTCGGCCAGCTGCTTGTCAGCGGTCTCGAACAGGCCGCGCAGGCGTCCATGGGCGGCTGCGGCGAGGGCGTCCTTCTGGCCGGCATCGGCAATGAACTTGCCTGGCGCGAACAGCGGGGAGAATGCGGGGTGCACGTCTGAATTGACGAAGGCCAACCAACGCGCGGCTTCGGCGCGCTGGCGCGGGCTGCCGTCGCCGGTCAGTCCGGCCTGCGGGTGGGTATCGGCGATGTAGCCCATGATCGCGGCGTTCTGGGTCAGGACGAAATCACCGTCCACCAGCACTGGTACCGAACCGTTGGGATTGATGGCCAGGAACGCCGGGCCCTTCAAGGTTTCGCGTGTCAGCAGTTCGACCTCGAACGGCTGGCCGGTCCACTGCAGGGCGATGTGGTCGGCGGTGGAACAGGCCCCGGGCTTGCTGTACAGCTTCATGAATACTCCAAGGAAATAGCGGCAGTTGATCGCCAGACACTATTCCAGAGCGCCGCCGGGCGCTACAACCATCCGGGGGATAACAGTGCGTTACGAAGGGCGCGGCTTGAGTTTCTGCACGCGGTAGAACGTATGGTCGCCGATGGTTGCCACTTGATACGCGTTGCGCCAGCTCGGGTTGGCGATGGACAGGGCAGCGAAGTGGCTGGCACCCGGTACGATTTCCCGGCGCTGGCCGGCCGGCAGGGCCCAGTTGCGCTCGGCATCAAACGCAACGGCCATGGCTTCCTGCCACGCTTCGGCATTGGCCAACTGTGTGCCGGGCGACACGATGGTGGGGGCAAACTGCTTGCGGGCGGTAACCACCTGGCACATCGAATCCCCCCAAAGGCCGCTGTCACGGCGGCGCAGGGCCACCTCGGCAACGGCCTGCTGGCCTCGGACGGTCTGGTCGCGGGCTTCCAGGTAAACAGTCGTGCTCAAGCACAATGAATCAGCGGCCGGCTGCGGCAACAATTGCGACAGCCAGAGAATCCAGGCCAGTTTCATGAAACTCCTTGCTCCGTATGGGCCGCACCTTGCCTGGCCAGCGGCAGGGCCGGGCAGGGCGGGGTTACGGCTTGGCGTCATGGGGAGGCGGCCATCGGGGCTGCCCCGTGGGTGGCCCTGGACATCCACGTGGGGGATGAGGGGGCCAACCGGCTCACCGGAACTGGGTGGTGAGCGGAAAGTTGGCGCAAGGTAAGGGGCAGTTTCCTAATAGGTCCTGAACACGTCCGCTTGACATTCAGGTTACAAGGGGAGCGATTTTTAAGTGTACAGTCGCCTGTTCAGCTTTCTTCAGAGCGCCGCAGCCACGCGGCTGCCCTGATCGATGGCGCGTTTTGCGTCAAGTTCTGCGGCCACGTCAGCGCCGCCAATGACGCGGGCGGTGATGCCCGCTGCCAGCAGTTCATCCAGCAGATCGCGGCGCGGTTCCTGTCCTGCGCAGATGACGACATGGTCCACCGGCAGCACCGACTCGACGCCGTCCATGCGGATATGCAGCCCGGCATCGTCGACGCGGAGGTAATCAACCCCGCCGTACATCTTGACGTTTTTGGCCTTCAACGTTGCCCGATGGATCCACCCCGTCGTCTTCCCCAGGCGGCTGCCGGGGCGGCCGGGACTGCGCTGCAGCAGCCACAACTGCCGCGGTGACGGCTCCGGTGCCGGCGGGGCCAATGCCCCGCGGCTTTCGAAGCAGGCATCCACGCCCCATTCGGCCATCCAGCGCTGGGGGTCCAGGGCCGTGGAAGGGCCGGTATGACTGAGGTACTCGCCCACGTCGAAGCCGATCCCGCCCGCGCCGATGATGGCCGCACGCGTGCCCACCGTGACCCGGCCCTGCAGGACGTCCAGATAGGTGACCACTTTGGGGTGGTCGGCCCCGGGAAACGCCACGCCGCGCGGGGTGATGCCGGTGGCGAGGATCACCTCGTCGAACCCGCGCAGCGTCTCGACGTCGGCGTGCACGCCCAGCCTCAGCGTGACCCCGGTCTCGTGCAGGCGGTGCTGGAAATAGCGCAGCGTCTCGTGGAATTCCTCTTTGCCCGGGATGCGCTTGGCCACGTTGAACTGGCCGCCAATGGCATCGTTGGCCTCGAACAAGGTGACCTGGTGGCCGCGCTGGGCCGCCACCGTCGCACAGGCCAGGCCCGCGGGGCCGGCACCGACCACGGCGATCCGACGTGGAGCCGCCGTGGGCGTGTAGACCAGTTCCGTTTCGTGCACGGCACGCGGATTGACCAGGCAGCTGGCCAGCTTGTTGGCAAATACGTGGTCCAGGCAGGCCTGGTTGCAGGCGATGCAGGTATTGATCGCTTCGGCGCGGCCGCTGCGCGCCTTGTTGACCCATTCCGGATCGGCCAGCAGCGGTCGCGCCAGCGACACCATGTCGGCACCGCCGTCGGCGATGATGCGTTCGGCCACGTCGGGCATGTTGATGCGATTGCTGGCGATGACCGGAATCCGCACGTGCGGTTTCAGCTTGGCGGTAACACCGGCGAACGCCGCCCGGGGCACCGAGGTGGCAATGGTGGGAATGCGTGCCTCGTGCCAGCCGATGCCTGAGTTGATCAGCGTCGCGCCGGCGGCCTCGATGGCCTGGGCCTGGGCGAGGATTTCCTCCCAGTTGCTGCCGTTGTCGACCAGATCAACCAACGACAGCCGGTAGATGATGATGAAGTCCGGCCCGCAGGCTTCGCGGATTCGCCTGACGATCTCAACTGCAAAGCGCATGCGCTGGCCGGCATCGCCACCCCAGGCGTCAGTGCGGGTGTTGGTTCGCGGCGCGACGAAGGCATTGATCAGATAGCCTTCCGAGCCCATGACTTCCACGCCGTCATAGCCGGCCTCGCGGGCCAGGCGCGCGCTGCGCGCGTAATCGGCGATATGGCGTTCGACCCCCCGGGCTGACAACGCGCGCGGGGTGAATGGATTGATCGGCGCTTTCAAACGTGAGGGCGCCACCGACAGCGGGTGATAGGCATAACGCCCGGCGTGCAGCAGTTGCAGGCAGATTTTTGCGCCGTGCTGGTGGGCGGCGGCCGTTAATTGCCGGTGCGGTCCGACTTCCCACGGCCAGGACAGCTTGCCGCCAAAGGGCTTGAGCCAGCCCACCACATTGGGGGCGAAGCCCCCCGTGACGATCATCCCCACGCCGCCGGCGGCGCGTTCAGCAAAATAGGCGGCCAAGCGCGGGAAATCGCGCGCGCGGTCTTCCAGACCGGTGTGCATGGAGCCCATCAATACGCGGTTGCGCAGTTGGGTGAACCCCAGATCCAGCGGGGCGAAGAGGTGGGGGTAAGCGGATTCGCTGGCTGGCGTCATATCGATACGCTTGCGTACGGAGACGCGCAGCGTGCCCCGAATCGCGCATGACGGCAAGTGGCAGCGCGGCGAAGTGGCGGTGATTCAGCGGACCGGCACCGCCGTCGATGGCGCTTGCCGGCCCAGCCCGAACCAACACAGGGTGACGCCGCAGAGCGGCCCGATGCTGACGGCAAAGATCACCGTGCCCACGCCGACATTGCCGCCCAGCAGCCAGCCCAGCGTCAGGGCGCTGCCTTCGATCAGGCTGCGGACCAGCCAGATCGGCCGCCCGGTGCGGGCGTGCAGGCCGGTCATCAAGCCGTCGCGGGGGCCGGGGCCCATGCGGGCGCCGATGTACAGCCCGGTGGCCAGTGCAATCAGCAGCACGCCCAAGGCGAACGCAGGCAGGCGCAGGGCCAGCGCATCCAGCTCTGGCAGCAACGACAGGCCGATCTGCGCTGACGGGCCGATCATCAGCACATTGAGGACGGTGCCCACGCCAGGCTTCTGGCCCAGTGGCCACCACGCCAGCAGCACCAAGGCGCCGATCACGTTGGTCGCCATGCCGAAGGACAGCGGCGTATGGGCGGCAATGCCTTGGGACAGCACATCCCAAGGGGCGACGCCAATGCCGGCGCGGACCATCAGGGCAATGCCGATGCCGTAAAGGAACAGGCCGGTGATCAGTTGCAACAGGCGAATCAGGCGCGAAGAGGGCACGGCACGGGTCCAGGGGGGGAGTCTGTGCCCATCGTAGGATTGGCTGAATTGAGATTACAGGTACAGATGCGGGGCGTGTGGGTGAAACAGTGCCCGCGACCTGATGTCGCAACATGCGCGATCTATGTTGGCGCCGATCGTTGCACCTTTGTTCAAGCATTCAGGTTGAGCGATTACAGAAAGTTCCCTGGATCTGCCCTTGCTAGTGCTGATATAGCGAAGATTTGACCATCAGAAACGCTTGAATATCGGGCAAACCCTTGCCCTGCCGGGCTGTTGCGGTTTTTCATCATCCTGTATAGGGTGCAACCGCTGGGCGCCGGGCACCTTGGCGCCCGGCTTCACATGTTATGTGACTGTTAACATGGCCTTCACCGGCCTGAGCATAATGTTCGCGGCGGTGGCGTGCTGAATCGGCTGTCGAACAGACGCAGTAGTGCTGGCCCATGCCTCTACCGGTTTCATACCCCCGAAATAGGAGCTGTATTCAATGAACAAGAAGATCCTTACGGCCGCGCTGCTGGGTGGACTGGCTTTTGCCCAGGCTGCTTCGGCGCAGGAGTTCGATGACCGCTGGTACCTGACCGGTTCGGCCGGTTTCAACTTCCAGGACAGCGACCGCCTGACCAACGATGCGCCGTTCGTCACCCTGGGCCTGGGCAAGTTCATCAGCCCGGTCTGGTCGCTGGACGGTGAACTGAACTACCAGAACCCGAACTTCGATGCCAACCAGGATCTGAACTGGTCGCAGTACGGCGTGTCGTTCGACCTGCGTCGCCACTTCGTCCAGGAAGGCCGCGGCTGGAACCCGTACCTGCT
>DALZLW010000135.1:0-1590 GCA_032007425.1 Stenotrophomonas sp. | reverse complement strand
TCGACCTGCGTCGCCACTTCGTCCAGGAAGGCCGCGGCTGGAACCCGTACCTGCTGTTCGGCCTGGGCTACCAGAAGTCGGAAGAAGAGCGCGCTGCCGTGAACGCCAATGGCCCGCTGGAGCGCAAGGACGGCAACATGGCCGCCAAGCTCGGCGTTGGTCTGCAGACCACCTTCGAAAAGCGCGTCGCCGTGCGTGCCGAAGTGGCCTACCGCTCGGACTTCGACGACAAGAGCACCGCTGCGCCGCGTGAAGACTGGTTCGGTGACGTGCTGGCCTCGGTCGGCGTCGTGATCCCGCTGGGTCCGGCCCCGGTCGCTGCCCCGCCGCCGGCTCCGGCTCCGGTTGCCCCGAGCTGCGCCGACCTGGATGACGACGGTGACGGCGTCAACAACTGCGACGACAAGTGCCCGAACTCCCAGCCTGGCCAGACCATCGGTCCGGACGGCTGCCCGGTGCCGGTGTCGATCGATCTGAAGGGCGTGAACTTCGACTTCGACAAGTCGAACCTGCGTCCGGACGCGGTTGCGATCCTGAGCGAAGCTTCGGAAATCCTGAAGCGTTACCCGGATCTGCGCGTTGAAGTGGCCGGTCACACCGATTCCAAGGGTACCGACGCTTACAACCAGAAGCTGTCCGAGCGTCGTGCCACCTCGGTGTACAACTACCTGACCCAGAACGGCGTTGACGCTTCGCGTCTGGTCGGTCCGATCGGTTACGGCGAGAGCCGCCCGATTGCGCCGAACACCAACCCGGATGGTTCGGATAACCCGGAAGGTCGCGCCAAGAACCGTCGTACCGAGCTGAACGTCCAGAACTAATCCTTCTGGCAGTACAGTCTCATCAGCAGGGCCCGGCATTGCCGGGCCCTGTTTTTTTTTGCCTCTGGTCGGCCAGAAACAGAGAAATCAACAATAAATCCAACAAGTTGCCGTATTCATTGAAGGTGGCGCTTGAAAGACGTTGTGGCGCTGTTAAACTCGCCGCGTCGACCCCTTCCTGGATGCATCCCATGCAGCGTTTTGCACTGGCCGCCGCGCTTGGCCTGGCCCTGGTTCCCACCGCCCACGCTGCCGTGGACTGTTCGGCACCTGTCAGCGCATCACCGCTGCCGCTGCCGGCCACCGCGATCGCACCGGTGGCCGAAGAGCTGTACATCCGCAACGTGCAGCTGGGCATGCCTGCCGGCGTGCTGACCTCCAACTTCGACCAGGAACAGTCGCTGGACCGCGTGCTGCAGCGCCTGCGCATCGACGGCTGCCAGAACATCGCCAAGGCGATCCCCAGCGCACCGGTGATCAACCCGAACGATCCGGCCGCCTACAAGCCGCAGACCGAGTTCGACAACACGCCGTGGCGCTTTGACATGAGCCAGAACGGCAAGCGCATGACCGCCGAAGAGTTCGACGCCTGGATGAAGGCGCGCGGTGTGCGCGTGGTCAAGGCGCGCCCGGTACCGGCTGCCGTCCCGGCCGCCGCCACCGAAGCCCCGGCTGAGACCAAGCCGGCGGACAAGAAGTAAGCCGCCTGAGCGGAGCACGATGACGACACGCCGGCCACCCGCCGCGAACGCGTCCCGACCACGCCGCC
>DALZLW010000134.1:0-10680 GCA_032007425.1 Stenotrophomonas sp. | reverse complement strand
CCGAGCGGCCGCTGGGACGGCGCGCTGGCGCATCTGGGCGGGCTGGGGCCGGGCGAGCGGTTGGCCCTGCTGTTGCGCGTGGGTGCTGGCTTGGACGAGGGCACCGCGGCGCGCATCCTGGACACCGACGTCGATGGCTATCAGCAGGCGCTGGCACTGGCCTGCCCGCTGGATGACCACGGCCAGCCCGATGCCGCCGGCTGGCGCGCCTTGGCCGAGCAGGTGCAGCAGCGGATCCGCGATCTTCCCGCCAAGCGCTTGAAGGAGCTGCAGCAGCCGGCCAACGCTGATCGTGGCGGACAGGCGCCAAAAAGCTGGCGTGCGCCGCCGTCCGACGAGCGTCCGGCGCCGACCCGGCCGAAACGTCGCCCATCGCAGCAGCGCCGCTGGCGTGGTCCGTTCATCCTGGTGGGCACTGTCGTCGTGCTGTTGCTGGCCGGATTGGCCTGGCGGCATTGGACAGGAGGCGTGTTGCCGACGGCCGCGCCGACGCCGGAAGGGGCTGTGGCCGAGGCCGGTCCGGTCACCGTCGAGCCATTGGACGATGCACCGCCGACGGCCGCGGCAGCCGGCATCGATCCGATGGCGACCGAGGATGCGGCCCTGTTGGCCGACCGTGATTACCCCCTGCTCGCCGATGCAGACATGTATGCCTGGTTCGCCGCCGGCGGCCCCCTGCCGGTGGACGAATCCGAACCCAGGCCCAGTCGCCCCGAGCCGGCGGCGGCACAGCTGGAAACGGTGGCGGCCGATGAGTAAGCCGATGAGCAGGACGTACGGCTTGGCGACACTGTTGCTGGTCGTGCTGGCGGTGCCGGTCGGTGCTGCCCCCCAGCGTCTGCCGGCCCCGCTGCCGGCACCCGGCGCTGTGCCGGGCACGGCGCCCATGGACGCAGCGCCTTCTTCCTGGGAAACCTTGTCGCCTGCGCTGCAGCGCCAACGTCGGGCCGACCATGCGACATGGCGAGCCATGAGCGAGGCCGAGCGGCAGCGCGTGCGTGCCGCGGCCAGCCGGTTTGCCGCGCTGCCGCCGGCACGCCAGCAGGCGCTGCGGACGCAGTTCCAGGCACAGGACCAGGCCTTCCGCGACGGCTGGCGGCTGGGCCCGCTGCTGGGCGAGCACTATGGCCGCCTGCAGGGCCTGTTCGGTTTCCTGCCCGAGACCCAACGTGCAACGGCCTTGGCTGTCCTGCAGGCCTTGACGCCGGCGCAGGTGGCCAAGCTCACCCTGGTGTCGCAGCGCACGCCGCCGCAGGAGCGTGACCAGGTCCGGGCGGCCTTCCTGGCCGTGCCTGCCGCCGGACGCGATGCCTGGTTGAGCCGCGCGGCAGGTGAATGATCGGTAGCCACCATAAAGTGGCGGCGGCCTGCTTGCCCGTGTGACGATGGGTTTTGTCGCAACGGCGGAGTAAGCTAGCCGCCCGCAACCCGGTGTCTGTGCCCGTCGCGCGCAGCCGAAGTTGTCGTCCACTGCATCACCATGTCCATCTCCAACGCAACGCCGCGCTTCGCCAAGGAAGTCGGCGCAACCGGCGTGCTTGCCCTGCCGCTCGTCCTCGGCCACGTCTCCACGGGTCTGATTTCCTTCGTCGACAACGTCATTGCCGGCCATCACAGTACGGCCACCTTGGCCGCTGTCACCATCGGCACGGCCTTGTTGTGGCTGCCGATGCTGATTCCGATCGGCACCCTGATCTCGCTCACCGCCTCGGTGTCGCAGCTGCACGGTGCCGGCCGCGAACGCGAAATAGGGCCGCTGTTCCGCCAGGCCCTGTGGCTGGCGCTGGGCCTGGGGCTGATCATGTTCGCCTTCCTGACCGTGGTGCCTCCGCTGCTGCCGGCCTTCGGCATCGCCCCGGACATCGTGCCGGGAGCGACCGGCTTCCTGCATGCGGTCCGCTGGGGCGGGCCGGCGCTGACCCTGTATTTCTGCATGCGCTACCTCACCGAAGGCATGCACTGGACGCTGCCGACCATGCTGTTGGGGTTTGGCGGGCTGCTGGTGCTGGCACCGCTGGGCTATGTGTTGGCCAATGGCAAACTCGGCTTCCCCGAGCTCGGGGCTGAAGGCCTGGGCATGGCCTCGGCCATCATGATGTGGCTGCAGGCGCTGTGCTTTGCCGGCTACCTGTGGAAGACCAAGCGCTTTGCCCATCTGCAGCTGTTCTCCCACTTCGAAGGGCCGAAGCTGCGGCCGATCTGGAGCCTGCTGCGCACGGGCCTGCCGATCGGCATCACCGTGTTGATGGAAGGAGGCCTGTTCATCGTCACCGCCCTGCTGATCGGCCGATTGGGCGCCAACGAGGCCGCCGCGCACCAGATCGCCATCAATGTCGCCCAGCTGTGTTTCATGATCCCGATGGGGCTGGCCGAGGCGACCACCGTCCGGGTCGGGCATGCAGTCGGCCGTGGCGACGGTGTCGGGGTGCGGCGGGCAGCGTGGGCCGGTTATACGATCATCCTGGTGACCCAGACGTTCTCGGCCCTGGTGCTGCTGTTCGGCCACGATGCCATCGTCGGCGTGTACACCGATGATCTGGCGGTGGCCGGGCTGGCCTCCACCCTGCTGCTCTACGCGGCCGCATTCCAGTTCCCCGATGGCATCCAGGTGGTGTCGGCCGGCGCACTGCGCGGCCTGAAGGACACCACCGTGCCGATGTTCATCGCGATCTTCGCCTACTGGGTGGTTGGCATGTCGCTGGGCGCCGGGCTGGGCCTGGGCATGGGCCAGGGGCCGCAGGGCATGTGGATCGGCCTGATCGTCGGGCTCACCGTCGCTGCGGTGCTGATGGCAGTGCGCCTGCAGTTCAGTGCCCGCCGCTTCCAGGGCGAGGTGTCGGCCTGATCGTGGCCGACACCCAGCCCCCTGACTTGTGTCCGATGCCGGCACAACCGGCAACCGCTATCCTGACCCTGCAATTCCAAGGCAAAACGCCAAACGGAGCCATTCAATGAACCACACCGTGCCACCGCTGCCCCCGCCGCGCCGCAACCCCATTGCCGGCTTCTTCATCGGGCTGTGGGACGTGATGAACTTCACCCGCCGGTTGATCCTCAATCTGCTGTTCTTCGGCCTGTTGTTCCTGTTGCTGGTCGGCCTGGTGGTCGGTCTTGGCATGGGCGCCAGCGCCAGCAAGGCGCTGCAGGACCGCACCACCCTGGTGATCGCGCCGGAAGGGCGCCTGGTGGAGCAGTTCAGCGCCGATCCGGTCAGCCGCGCGCTGGCCAAGGCGATGGGCGAGACCGGCGCCGAGGAAATCCAGCTGCGTGACCTGGTGCGTGCCATCGACGGCGCCCGCGACGACAAGAAGATCGAGCGCGTGGTGCTGGAACTGGACAAGCTGCAGCCGTCCGGTTACGCCTCGTTGCGTGAAGTGGCCAGCGCGCTGCAGGCGCTGCGTGCTTCGGGCAAGCAGATCGTTGCCTACAGCGAAGGCATGGGCCAGTGGCAGTACCTGCTGGCCGCCCAGGCCGATGAGGTGTATCTGGATCCGATGGGCCAGGTGATGCTGGAAGGCATGGGCCGTTATCGCCAGTACTTCCGTACCGGCCTGCAGGAAAAGCTGGGCGTGGACGTGCACCTGTTCAAGGTGGGCGAATACAAGTCCGCCGCTGAACCTTATGTGCTGGATGCGGCGTCGCCGCAGGCCAAGGAAGCCGACCTGTTCTGGATGAACGATGTCTGGCAGCGGTACCTGGCCGACATCGCCAAGGCCCGTGGCCTGGATGCAGCGCAGCTGGCCGCCGGCATCGATACCCTGCCCGAAGGCGTGGCCGCTGCCGGTGGCGACCTGGCACGCTATGCCCTGCAGCAGAAGCTGGTCACCGGGCTGAAGACGCGCGAAGAGTTTGAAACCCTGATGGCCGACCGCGGCGTGGCCGACGGCGACGCCGAAGGCGGCTTCCGCAACATCGACGTGGGCGCCTACCTGACCCAGCTCGATGCCCGCCGCAACCCGGTGGACAGCCGTCCGCAGGTGGCCGTGGTGGTGGCCTCGGGCGAGATCAGCGGTGGTGACCTGCCGGCCGGCCGTATCGGTGGCGTGTCCACCTCGGCGCTGCTGCGCGAAGCGCGTGACGATGACCAGGTCAAGGCCGTGGTGCTGCGGGTGGATTCGCCCGGTGGTGAAGTCTATGCGTCCGAGCAGATCCGCCGTGAAGTGGTGGCGCTGCAGGCCGCCGGCAAACCGGTCGTGGTGTCCATGGGGGACCTGGCGGCTTCCGGTGGTTACTGGATCAGCATGAATGCCGACCGCATCTATGCCGACCCGTCGACCATCACCGGCTCCATCGGTATCTTCGGCATGGTTCCGAACGTGGCTCGTGCCCTGGACAAGGTGGGCGTACATACCGATGGCGTGGGCACCACCCGCTTCGCCGGTGCGTTCGATATCACCCGTCCGCTGGACCCTGCGGTCGGCCAGGTGATCCAGTCGGTCATCAACAAGGGCTATGCCGACTTCACCGGGCGTGTCGCCGAAGCCCGGCACAAGCCGGTGGAAGCGATCGATGAAGTGGCCCGTGGTCGTGTCTGGAGCGGTGCCCAGGCCAAGGACCGCGGTCTGGTCGATGCCTTCGGTGGCATGAAGGACGCAGTGGCCGATGCCGCTGGCCGGGCCAAGCTGGGTGAGGCCAATGCCTACCGCGTGCGGTACATCGAAAAGGCCGCCACGCCGTTCGCGCAGTTCGTCAGCGGCTTTGCCGGCAGCCATGCCGGGGCCTGGATGCTGGCCGAGTCGGGCATGGGCCGGATGCTGCTGGCACGCGCCATGCCGGAAGTGGACACCCAGCTGCGCTTCGTTGAAAACGCTGCGCGCGAGCAGGGCAAGGGCACGCCGGTCAAGGCGCTGGCCTACTGCTTCTGCGGGTTCTGATCTTGGCAGGCAGGCGGTGCCGGGAGCGCCGCTTGCCCTGCTGTCGATCGCGGTTCAGAAGCCGTAACGCAGGAAGCCACCATCCACGGCGATGCATTCGCCGGTGATGTAGCTTGATGCCGGCAGGCACAGGAAGCCTACGGCGGCGGCCACTTCTTCGGGCTCACCGATGCGCCGCATCGGCGTGCGTTCGATCACCTGGTCGTAGTAATCCGGATCGGACAAAGGTCCGGAGGTGCGGCGGGTACGGATGTACCACGGCGCGACCGCGTTCACGCGGATGCCATCTTCAGCCCATTCGGCGGCCAGATTGCGGGTCATCTGATGCATGCCGGCCTTGGTCATGCCGTACACAACCCCGCTGCGCACATGGGTCAGGCCGGAAACGCTGCCGACGTTGACGATGGCGGCGGCGCCATGGCGCTTGAGCAGCGGATGCGCATAACGGGACAGCTCGAAGGCCGAGAACAGGTTGGTCTCGAAGATCCCGCGCCATTCGTCTTCGGTGTAATCAATCGCGGGACGGCTGATGTTGCCGCCTGCATTGTTGACCAGCAGGTGCAGGCCATCGCTGTGGTCTTCCACCCAATCCAGGATCTGTCGCCGGTCCTCATCGTCGGACACATCGGCTGACAGCGCGTGTATGCGTTGCCCGGGATAGGCTTCGGCCAGTTCATCGCGGGTGCTTTCCAGCGCGTCCATGTCGCGCCCGACCAACATCAGGTCAGCGCCGAAGCCGCCCAGTTCGCGTGCGATGGCCAAGCCGATGCCTGCGGTGGCGCCGGTGATCAGGGCGGTCTGGCCATCCAGCCGCCAACGGTGTGCACTCACTTGGGGTCCTCCAATCGGGCGCGTGGCCCTTGCCTGCAAGCTGCCAAGGATACCGGGCCAGCACCCTCACAGGCTGCGCACGGGGCGCTGGCACACTGGCAGCGTCCTGGCTTCCGGAGGCGTCCCATGCACCGTCGCGTTCCCCTTGCTGTCCTGCTGGTACTGCTGGCTGCAGTGGCCTGCCAGCGGCCTACGCCGGCACCGGCGCCGGAAGCACCACCGGAGCCACAGGCCGGACAGGCCGACACTGACCGCTGACCGCCTGACATCCTGCTGGCGGCATGCTCAGGGCACCGGGCAGTTGCTGGCCTCCAGCACGGCCTGGATGCGTTCGCGTTCGCTGCGTGCGGCGTCCACGTTGTCGGCGGAGGCGAAACGCTCACGTCCGCGCGCATCACGCAGACGTTGCTGCCAGCTGCCGCAGCGCTGTGCCGCGTCGGCGGCCTGGCAGCTGTCGCGGACCACCTCACAACTGACCGCGTTGCCCGGGGCCACGCTGCCACCCAGCCCGATGATCGCCAGCGGCACGCAGCGCGGCGGCGCCGGGCCCGGCTCGTGCAGGTAGAGGCTGCCTTCGCTGGACGTGCAGCGGAAGATTTCCGGCGGCGGCGGCCGGGTGTCTTCGGCGGCCTCGGCCTCGGCGGCGGCTTCGCGGGCAGCACGGCGCACCGCGTTGCTGTCCAGCAGGCCGCCTTCATAGCGCTCCGTGCCGGATGAATCGGATAAGGCTGCCGCCGCCGCACTGTCCAGCACCCCACCCGTGCCTTGCGCTGGCGCGGTAGCGATGCCGCCACTGGTGGTCGTCGTGCTGGCCGCCGCACCACGGCGCTGGATCACCTGGGCGCTGCCCGACGGGCAGGGCGTGTCTTGCACGCTGGTGTCGCCATCGGCATTGGTGCAGCGGAAGACGATGTCGGGGTTGGCCAGTGCCGGGATGGGCAGGGCCAGCAACAGCCAGAGCCAATAGTTCATCAGGGGATTCTAGCCGCTGCACTGGGCCGGGACAGGGGCGGCGCGCGGCTCAGCTGCCGCCGCAATCCCGGCCGAGCCGGGCGTCGATACCACGTTGCTCGCGGCTGATGGCGTCGCGCTCGCTCTGCAACGCGCTGTTGTAACGGCTGATCAACGTCCAGCGCTGGTCACGCAGACGGGCGCAGACTTCCTGCGGAGGCAAGGGCTGGCAGGTATCGCGGACCAGAACGTTGCCGGCGGGCACGTCCACGGTGCGGCCGACGACCACGCCGCTGCCACGCATGCCGGTGGTCTCACCGCGTACCGGTGGCAGCGCCGGAAGTCCTCCCGGCCAGGGACGGCCGCGACCGGGCAGCCACGCGCTGGTCCACACCGGGACCCAGCGTGGATTGCCTTCGTTGCTGTCGCTGACATAGGTGTGGCCATCGTCGGCCGTGCACTGGTACATCGGCTGGGGTGGCTGCACCTGCACGTAGCGGACCTCACGTTCGATCCCGCGCGTGGCGGGAGCGGTCGCGATGCCATCGTCGCTGCTGACCTGACGCGGCGGTGGGTCCTGCGGACGCTGCAGATCGCGTACCTCTTGCTTGCCGGAACGGCAGGGCGCGTCCTGCAGGGCGACGGAGCCGTCGCTGCCGACGCAGCGGTAGACGCGCAACGAAGACGGCGTCGGCGCGGGCGCGGCGAACAGGGCGGTCAGGGGCCAGCACAGGACGAGCAGGGAAATCCAGGGGCGCATGCGGGCATCGTGCGCCATCAGGAGCGCGCACGCCAGCCGTGGCGCACCCTGGCGTGATGCCTGCGGAACAGGTTGCGCAGGCTGGGCATCAGCGGCCCGCCGATCGCAGCAGCCAGCCCCGCCTTGGCGAGGACATGCCGTCAGGACCGCAGGATGTTGCCGCTCAGTGCATCGCGGATGGGCGTAGGTTGTGCCAGGCCGCCGGTACTGCCATCGAGTACGCCATCGAGCAGCGCCAGCAGGCGCGGATCCAGTTCGTCAC
The DNA here is from genome assembly GCA_032007425.1 of Stenotrophomonas sp. Taxonomy (GTDB): domain Bacteria; phylum Pseudomonadota; class Gammaproteobacteria; order Xanthomonadales; family Xanthomonadaceae; genus Stenotrophomonas. The sequence goes on along the minus strand of DALZLW010000134.1, from coordinate 3,002 downwards.
GGCCGCGCGCCGGAGGCTCGCCGGCCAGGTTGGCACTGGTGGACACCAGCGGTCCGCCCCAGGCATTGCACAACGCCGCCACCAGCGGATGCGCGCTGATACGCACGGCGACCCCGCTGTGGCTGCCGGTGATCCATGTCGGTGCACGCGGGCCGGCGGGCAGGATCCAGGTGTTGGCGCCGGGCCAGCTGGCCAGCACTTCACGCTGGCGGGCATCGGGCAGGCTGTCCAGCCGCGCCCAGCCATGCAGTTGCTGCAGATCGGCGGCGACGAGGATCATCCCCTTTTCGACCGGTCGCTGTTTGAGCTGCAACAGCGCGTGTACGGCCACCTGATGACCGGGATCGCAGCCCAATCCCCAGACGGCTTCCGTGGGATAGGCGATGACACCGCCTGCGCGCAGCGCCGCGACGGCGGTCTGCAGGGTCAGTTCCTTCATGGGCAAGCACCGTGGGACATGCCCGCATTATCCGCGCAACCGCGTGATGGCGGTAGCGCGGCTGCTGCCGCCGCAATGTGCGGGCGGCGCATCAGGCCTTGCTGGCGGCCTTCTTCACGGCTTTCTTGGCGACCTTTTTGGTGGCCTTCTTGACCGCGGCTTTCTTGGCCGGCGCTTTCTTCGCGGCCTTCTTGGTAGCCGCCTTCTTCGCCGCAGGTTCCTTCTTCACCGCCGCTTTCTTCACCACGGCTTTCTTGGCGGCCTTCTTGGCACCGAAGCCCTTGCGCACGGGCTTGCCGGTTTCTTCCAGCAACTGCTGCACTTCGGCCAGGCTGAGCGAGGAGGGTTCGCGGTCCTTGGGAATCTTGCCGTTCATCTTGCCATCGCTGATGTACGGACCAAATCGGCCGTTCAGCACCTGGATATCGCTGCCGTCGAATTCCTTGATGATGCGGTTGCGTGCGATTTCTTCCTTTTCCTCGATCAGGAACACGGCCCGCGCCAGGTCAATGGTGTACGGGTCGTCTTCCTTCTTCAGCGAGGCATAGGTGCTGCCGCGCTTGGCGAACGGACCAAACCGACCGATGCCGACGCTGACGGCTTCCCCGTTGTCCTCGCCCAGGGCGCGCGGCATCAGGAACAGTTCCAGCGCCTGCTCCAGCGAGATGGTGTGCATGCTTTGGCCCGGGCGCAGCGAGGCGAACTTGGGCTTTTCCTCGGCATCTTCGGCCGTGCTGCCAATGGCGGCATACGGTCCGAAACGACCCAGGCGCACGCTCACCGGCTTGCCGGTCTTGGGATCGGTGCCCAGTTCGCGCGCACCACTGGCTTCGGCGCGGTCCACCGATTCCTTCTTGTCCTCCACCAGCTCCTTGAACGGCTCCCAGAAGCGGGCCATCAACGGGATCCACTCTTCCTCGCCACGGGAAACGGCATCGAGCTCGTCTTCCAGTTTGGCAGTGAAGTCGTAATCCACATACCGGGTGAAGTGGCTGGACAGGAACTTGGAGACGGCACGGCCCACGTCCGAAGGGCGGAAGCTGCGGCCTTCCATTTCCACGTACTTGCGGAACAGCAGGGTCTGGATGATCGAGGCGTAGGTCGAGGGCCGGCCGATGCCGTACTCTTCCAGGGCCTTCACCAGCGCCGCTTCGGTGTAGCGCGGCGGCGGCTGGGTGAAGTGCTGCTCGGCCAGGATGCGGTCCAGCGGCACACTGTCGCCGGGCTTCATCGCCGGCAGCTTGCGGCCTTCATCTTCGTCTTCGGCGCCCTTGTTGTCCTTGCCTTCTTCGTAGACCGCCAGGAAGCCGGGCACCACCACGGTGGTACCGCTGGCGCGGAACACGTGCTCGCTGCCGGCCGACAGGTCGACGCTGACCGTATTGAGGGTGGCCGGGATCATCTGGCAGGCGACGGCACGCTTCCAGATCAGCTCATACAAGCGCCGCTCGTCGTCACTGAGGTAGCGGGCCACCTGGGCCGGCGTGCGCAGCGCCGAGGTCGGCCGCACGGCTTCGTGGGCTTCCTGGGCGTTCTTGGATTTGGTCTGGTAGGCATTGGGCTGGTCGGGCAGCGAGGCAATGCCGTAATCGCGGGCGATCACGTCGCGGATTTCGGCCAGTGCGTCCTGTGACAGGTGCACCGAGTCGGTACGCATGTAGCTGATCAGGCCGACCGTGCCCTCTTCGCCAATGGCCACGCCTTCATACAGCTTCTGCGCCACCTGCATGGTCTTGCGGGTGGTGAAACCGAGCTTGCGCGAGGCTTCCTGCTGCAGCGTGGAGGTGGTGAACGGGGGGGCAGGGCGGCGCTTGCGCTCCTTGCTGGCCACGTCGGTGACGTGCAGCCGTCCCTGGGCCGCCTGCTGGATACGCAGGCGCGCGGCCTCGGCGGTGTCGCCATCGGTCACGGTGAACTGTTCGAACTTCTGCCCGTCCAGCTTGATCAGCTTGGCGCTGAAATGCTGGCTGGGGTGCGCGCACTGGGCGGCGATGGACCAGTATTCGCGGGCGATGAAGGCTTCGATCTCTTCTTCGCGCTCGACGATCATGCGCAGGGCCGGGCTCTGCACGCGGCCAGCTGACAGGCCACGCTGCACCTTGCGCCACAGCACCGGGGACAGGTTGAAGCCGACCAGGTAATCCAGCGCGCGGCGCGCCTGCTGGGCATCCACCAGGTCACTGGCGATGGCGCGCGGCTGGTTGATCGCTTCCTTGATCGCGCGCGGGGTGATTTCGGTGAACACCACGCGCTGCATCGGCTTGTCCTTGACCAGCCCGCGCTCCTTCAGGATTTCGGCGATGTGCCAGCTGATGGCCTCACCTTCGCGATCCGGGTCGGTGGCCAGCAGGATGTCGTCGGCGCCTTTGGCTGCCTTGGCGATGGCATCGACGTGCTTTTCGTTCTTGTCGATGACGTCGTAGTGCATCGCAAACCCATTGTCCGGATCGACCGCACCCTCCTTGGGGATCAGGTCGCGCACATGCCCATACGAGGCCAGGACCGTGTAGTCCTTGCCGAGGTATTTGTTGATCGTCTTGGCCTTGGCGGGCGATTCGACGAT
>DALZLW010000133.1:0-10713 GCA_032007425.1 Stenotrophomonas sp. | reverse complement strand
CCGCTGCCGTCGCCTCGGGCACGGACGCGAGCGCCGCGCCAACCGTGGCGGTCGCTCAGCCAGGCGATCGCCTGCCGGCGCTGGTGCTGCCGGATCTGCAGGGCAATCCGGTGGAGCTGGCCCGCTTCCAAGGCCGGCCGTTGCTGATCAACGTGTGGGCCAGTTGGTGCGCGCCCTGCGTGGAGGAAATGCCCGAGCTGGCCCGCTTTGCCGCCGCTGAAGGGCCCGATGGCGTGCAGGTGCTGGGGCTTGCGCTGGATACGCCCGAGGCCGTGCATGCGTTCCTGCAGCAGGTGCCGGTGGATTACCCCATCGTGATCGACACGCCGGGCCGCAACGATGCCAGCGTACAGCTGGGCAACCGCGAGGGACTGCTGCCCTACACCGTGCTGGTGGATGCGCAGGGCCGGCTGCAGCGGCGCAAGCTGGGGCCGTTCGCCGCCGGCGAGATCGACGAGTGGGTGCAGGGGAAACGCTGAACGGCTGGTCCGGTCATCGCCCGCAACGAACCCCATTGTCGTGATTGTCGTGCTTGACCGCGCCGCCAAGGTCCGCACAATAACGGATTGATTCTCATTTCCTCCCTCATGCCCTGCATGGCCGGGAACGCCTCCATCGCTGCTGCCATCGCCCGGTCGGCGTGTGCACAGTCCTGCCCCGCCCACGCCCATGCTCAAGACCGTCCTGTTCCAACTCCATTGGTTCCTCGGCATCAGCGCCGGCACCGTGCTGGCCATCATGGGCATCAGCGGCGCAGCGCTGTCATTCGAGGATGAACTGCTGCGCGCGGCCAACCCGCGATTGGCGGCGGTGGCCACGCAACATGAGGCCGGCCGTGTCGCCCTGCCGCTGGATGCACTGGTTGCCACGCTGAGCGAAGGCCAGTCCCGGCGCCTGCAGCGGCTGCGGGTGGATGCGACCGGGCAGCGCGCCTCGGTGGCCCGCTTCGAAGGCGGCAAGGACAACTGGGTGTACTTCAACCCCTACACCGGCGAGCGCTTCGATGGGCTGCGTGGGCAGGGCTTCTTCGATTTCACCGAAGACCTGCACCGGCATCTGGTGGCCGGCGAGCGCGGCAAGCTGATCACCGGCATCTGTGCGCTGATCCTGGTGTTCTTCGTGCTGTCCGGGCTGTACCTGCGCTGGCCGCGGCAATGGCGCAGCCCGCGCACGTGGCTGGCGGTGGAATGGATGCGCAGTGGCCGCAGCTTCCTGTGGAGCCTGCATTCGGTGATCGGCACCTGGGTGCTGCCGGTCTATCTGCTGATCGTGCTCACCGGGCTGTGGTGGTCGTTTGACTGGTACCGCGCCGGGCTGACCCAGCTGCTCGGAGGCGCCGCCGCGGAACGCACCCGTACGCCGCTGGCCGAAGGCCCGCTCGACCTGCGTCGGGTGCAGGCCAGCCTCTACGCCCTGCCCGGTGTGCGCCAGGGTTACATCGACCTGCGCCTGCCGGCGCGCGAAGGCCAGGCGATGACCGTGCGGGTGATGCCGGCCGACAACGCGCACCACGACCGTGCCTACGATGTGCTCAGCCTGGACCCGGCCTCCGGCGCCCTGCTCGAGCACCGTGCCTATGGCGCGATGGACGGTGGCCAGAAAGTGCTGGGCAGCATGTTCGCGTTGCATTCGGGCAGTTTCTTCGGGCTGCCCGGCCGCATCATCGTGATGGTCTCCAGTGGGTTGATGCTGCTGTTCTTCGTCACCGGCTGGATGCTCTACCTGGATCGTCGCGGCAAGCAGCGCGCGGCGCGTGCCTCGCGCACGGTGCTGGATGTCGGCACACCGGCACTGGACAGCCCGGCGTGGCTGGTGTCGTTTGCCAGCCAGAGCGGCCAGGCCGAACGGTTGGCCTGGCACGCCGCCAGCCAGTTGCAGGCAGCCGGCCTGCCAGTACAGGTGCAACCGCTGGCACAGGTCGACTTGGCCACGTTGCAGGCCACCGAGCGTGCCGTGTTCGTGCTCAGCACCTTCGGCGATGGCGAAGCGCCCGACAGCGCGCGCGTGTTCGAGCGCCGCGTGCTGGCACAGGCGCAGGCGCTGCCCGGGCTGGGCTATGCCATGTTGGCGCTGGGCGACCGCCAGTACACCGCGTTCTGTGGCTTTGCCCGGCGGGTCGAGCAGTGGCTGGGCGAACAGGGTGCCGCCGCGCTGTTCCCCTGCGTGGACGTGGACGCCGACAATGCCGAGGCGCTGGCCCGCTGGCAGCAGCACCTGCAGGACGTGACCGGATCCAGTGCCGTGGCCCCTGCATTGCCCGACACCCACCAGGGCAACCTGCAGGCCTGGCCGCTGCGTGCACGCCAACTGCTCAATGCCGGCAGCCAGGGCGGGCCGATCTGGCAGATCCGCCTGCAGCCGCCACCGGGCGTTTCCTGGCAGGCCGGTGACATCCTGCACATCGCCCCGCGCCATGCCGCCGACCACGTCGAGGCGGTGCTGCGCGCCGCTGGCCTGGAGCCGCAGGCAGGCCTGCATGTCGACGGCGAAGACGCCTGCCTGGCTGAGGCAGCCGCAAGCCGCGTACTGCCGGCGCTGGCCGATATCGTGCCCGTGCACGACGCGCTGGCGTGGCTGGATGAACTGCCGCGCCTGCCGATGCGCGAGTATTCCATTGCCTCCAGCACCGACGAAGGCGTGGTGCAGCTGGTGGTGCGGCTGACCGTCGATGCACATGGGCAGCCGGGGCTGGGCTCGGGCTGGTTGATCCAGCACCTGCCTGACGGCGGCAGCGTGCAAGCGAGGGTGCGCCGCAACCCGGGTTTCCACCGCTGCGACAGCCCGGCACCGATGATCCTGATCGGCAATGGCACCGGCATCGCTGGCCTGCGCGCTTTGTTGGCCGAGGCCCAACACCATGGCCAGCATGGCCACTGGTTGCTGTTCGGTGAACGCCAGCGCCAGCACGACCACCTGTTTGCCGCCGAACTGGCGACGTGGCAGGACGAAGGCCATCTGGCGCGGCTGGACCTGGCGTGGTCGCGCGACGCCGGGGCGCGGCTGTATGTGCAGGACCTGCTGCGCACGGCCAGCACGCCATTGCGGCACTGGGTGGAAGCCGGGGCCAGCATCCATGTCTGCGGCTCGCTGCACGGCATGGCGCAGGGCGTGGACGAAGCGCTGCGCGAAGTTCTCGGTGAGGCGCTGATCGATGACCTGCTGCTGCAGGGCCGCTACCGCCGCGACGTCTATTGAACATGGCCGCCGGCATGGCCCGGCGTCAGCGGGTGTCCGGCGCCAGCAGGTGCGGCTGCAGCAGCCCGGCCAACCAGTCCATGAACACCGTGACCCGCAACGGCAGGTGCCGGCGCTGGGCATACAGCAGGCTCACCGGCATCGGCTCGGCCTGCAGATCCGCAGCCACCTCAACCAAGGTCCCCGCAGCCAGCGCCTGCTGCAGCCCCAGCCGCGGCGCCTGGATGATGCCCAGCCCGGCCAGCGCCGCGGCCTGGTAGCCATCACCATTGTTCACCGTTACCGCGCCCATCATTGGCAGCCAGCGGTAATCCCTCCCGTCGTGATACTCAAACCCGGGTGCGCGCTGGCCCAGGACCGACACGTAGTGCACCACGCGATGCGCGGCCAGATCCTGCACGCTGTGCGGATACCCGTGCGCCGCGACGTAGGCCGGGCTGGCGCAGTTGACGATGGGCACCGCACCCAGCGGCCGCGCGACCAATGTGTTGTCATCCAGCGGCCCCACCCGCAGCACGCAGTCGAAGCCTTCGCGCACCAGGTCGACGCGGCGATCAGTCCCGCTGAGTTCGATCTCCAGATGCGGGTGCGCGGCGAGGAACGCGGGCAGCGCCGGCAACACCAGATGGCGGGCGATGCCGCTGCTCATGTCCACCCGCAGGCGGCCGCGTAGATCACGCCTGTCGCCGCGGAACAGCCCGGCCACCTCATCGGCGGCGTCCAGCAGGTCACGGGCGCGCTGCGCCAGGCGATTGCCATCATCGGTGGCATGCACCCGCCGCGTGGTCCGGTGCAGCAACTGCGTACCCAGCTCGGCTTCCAGACGCTGCACGGCCAATGAGACCGAGGCCTTGGGCAGGCCGAGGCTGTCCGCCGCGCGGGTGAACGAGCCGTGTTCGGCCACGCGGAGGAAAATGCGAAGCGGCTCCAAGCGGTCCATGGATTGTTATTGGAGTATGGATAGTCAAATCACAATGTGCCGGTTTATCGGCCAACACAAGCCCAATACGCTTTCTCCACCTTCCCATGCAGCTGGAGTTCGCCATGTCGTCATCCCCACGCACCGTCCTGATCACCGGCGGCAGCCGCGGCCTGGGCCGTAACGCCGCCTTGGCGCTGGCCGCCGCCGGCACCGATGTCCTGTTCACCTACCGCAGCCGCGCCGACGAAGCCGCCCAGGTCGTGGCCAGCATCGAGGCCCTCGGGCGCCGTGCCGCGGCGCTGCCTCTGGACATGGCCGACAGCGACAGCTTTGCCGGATTCACCACGCGTGTCGCAGCGCAATTACAGGCATGGGGCGTGGGTGCCCTGGACGGCCTGGTCAACAACGCCGGCGAAGGCGCCCACGCGGCGTTCGCCGAGACCACGCCGGCGCAATTCGACACGCTGGTGGCCGTGCACCTGAAAGGGCCCTACTTCCTCACCCAGGCCCTGCTGCCGCTGCTGGCCGATGGCAGCCGCATCCTCAACACGTCCAGCGGCCTGGCCCGCTTCGCCCTGCCGGGCTATTCGGCCTACGCGATGATGAAGGGGGGCGTGGAGGTGCTGACCCGCTACCTGGCCAAGGAACTGGGACCACGTGGCATCAGCGTGAACACGCTGGCGCCGGGGGCGATCGCCACGGATTTCAGCGGTGGGGCGGTGCGTGACAACGCCAACCTCAATGCCATGGTCGCCTCCGCGACGGCGTTGGGCCGGGTGGGCCTGCCCGATGACATCGGGCCGGTGGTGGTCGCGCTCATGGCTGCGGAAACCCAATGGATCAACGCACAGCGGGTGGAAGCGTCCGGCGGCATGTTCCTCTGAAGCACGCTCCGGTGCCGCGGCGCAGTCAGCACGAAAACCGCGCCGCGGCAGGCTTCAGACCAACGCAGGCCGCGGCGGCTGCGCGGCGGTACCGCGTGCCGACGATCCCCCGCGCAGGCGGAATACCGCGACCGCTTCAGCCAACTGGCCAGCCTGCACTTCCATCGCCTGCGCCGAGGCACTGGCCTCTTCCACCAGTGCCGCATTCTGTTGCGTGCCCGCGTCCATGTGGGCGATGGTCTGGTTGACCTGGGCGATGCCTGCCCGCTGCTCCTGCGAGGCATCGCGGATGCGCGCCATGATCGCCGCCACTTCATGCACGCTGGCCTGGATCTCATCCATGGTCGCCCCGGCCTGGCCGACTGCACGCGCGCCCTGCCCCACCTGGGCCACGGATTCGTCGATCAGGCGCTTGATCTGCTGCGCGGCCTCGGCGCTGCGCTGGGCCAGTTGCCTGACCTCGCCGGCGACGACAGCGAAACTACGGCCCTGCTCGCCGGCACGGGCCGCTTCCACGGCGGCATTGAGCGCAAGGATGTTGGTCTGGAAAGCGATGCCGTCGATGAGCGCGGTGATTTCAGCAATCCGCCGCGAAGATGCGGCGATATCCTGCATGGACTGCTGCACCTGGCCAACCGCCGCGCCGCCGCGCTGTGCCACCGCGGCGCTTTCCTGCACCAGGCGGTTCGCCTCTCCCGCGGCGTCGGCGTTGCGGGCGACCGCATCGGTGAGTTCCTGCATCGAGGCCGCCGTTTCTTCCAGGCTGGCGGCCTGGCGCTCGGTACGCTGGGACAGATCGAAATTGCCCGAGCTGATCTCCTCGGCGGCGTCACCGATCTCGGTGGCGGCATGCTGGATGCGGCCGACGATGCCGGCCAACTGGTCGACGGTGGCATTGGCATCGTCGCGCATGCGCGCGAACACGCCTTCCAGGTCGCCTTCCAGGCGCACCCGCAGGTCACCACGAGCGAGCGCCGCCAGCAATCCCTGCAGATCGCCCAGGTTTGCTTCGAAGGTGGCCAACAGGTGGTTGATGCTGGCCGACAGCGTGTGCACGAAACCCCGCTTTCCCTGCAACGGAATGCGCTGCTGCAGTTGCCCCTGCGCGGCGGCATCGACCAGCGCGGCGACTTCGTTTTCCAGCAACGTTTCCAGCGCACGGCTGCGCCATTCCACCACGCTGCCCAAGGCCTGGCCATCCTCGAAGATCGGTGCAGCGGAAAGCTGGTAGCTCGTGCCGGCGTGGCTGATGTCCTGTTGCTGCGCCTGCTGGCCATCGAGCAGGCGCAGCGCCGGGTGCAACTGCGCGGCCGGCTGGCCCAGTACATCGCGGGCGTCGCGCTGGAGGGCCTGAAGCAGGGCCGGATTGACATGGGTGAGCACGCCGGTGGTATCGACCACCATCAGGCCGGTGGATGCGCTGTCCAGCGCCTGCCGTGCGCGGGCATTTTCCCGCGCGGCGGCGCGCTCGCGCTCGATGCGGGTACGCAGTTGCGCCTGCATGTGGCCCAGCCGCTGCGCCAGTTGGCCGATTTCATCGTGCGGGTTGTGCACGCGCAATACCGTGTCCAGGCGGTCTTCGGCGATGTCCTGGGCAAAGCGCAGGGTGTCCTGGATCGGCCGGCGCACCGCGCGCAGCAGCACCAGTAGGGTACCGATGAGGACCAGTGCGACCAGCAGCAAGGTCAGTGCGAAGACGATGCCGAGGTAGCGCGCCTGCGCCGCCTGGCGTCCGCGCGCCTGTTCAAGGCTGGTGGCCTGCACCTGCTGGAACTCGGCCAGCGCCGGCACGATGGCCGAAGCGGTGTCACGCAGCGATTGCGTTTCCACGTCCAGGCCGATGCGTGCGGCGGTATAGGCCAGCAATGCTCCCTGGTAGGCATCCATGCGCTCGCGCAACTGCTGCTGCATGTCGCTGGAAAGCGCGGCCAGGGCCAGGTCGAACGGCAGTTTTTCCTCGCTGGCGCGGTCGGTGTGGCTGGGATCACCGCTGAGCAGCAGCCGCGCCTCGTGCGTGCGCATCACCTGGACGTGCAGCGCCAACTGGGGCTTGGCGACGACGGCAACCGCCTCCTGCAGCGCCGTCGCGGCCTGTTCCAGCTGGCTGGCCAGTGCCGCATCGCCCCGGCCCATTTCATCGACGCGGGCGTTGAGCGCGGCAACGCCTTCGGCGAACGCGTCGGCCTGCACGGTCAGCGCCTGCAGCGCGTCCCGGCGCTGGGCATCCATCGGCAAGGCCCGCAGCTGTTGCAGCGTGGCCTGCAGCCGCTGCTGCACTTCACCCAGCGCCGCGCGGTCGGCGTCATCGAAGCTGCGCGCGTACTGGGTCTGCAGGCGTCGGGCTTCAGCGACCTCGCTGGCCAGCACGGCCGCCAGTCCGGTGCCCTGTTGGTAGACTGCGAAGGTGCGCGCGGCACGTTCACTGCCATGGCTGGTCCAGCCATACACCGCCGCCACGGTCACCAGGCCGAGGCCACAGACCAGCAGGCTGCCTTTGATCTTGGCCGCCACGCTGAGGCGGCCAAGCCGCTGCAGGCCCGTGGCCGACGCGGCAGCCAGCGTGCGCAGCCGGTCGCCGCTCTCGCGCAGGAATCGTGGGACAGCGGACATGGCGCACTCCAAGACAGGGGGACGCACCTATATCGACCACCGCACCAGCATCTTTAGCGGGATCTTGGCCACGGCCGCGCGTGGGCCGCCGTGACATGCATCAGCGATCCGTTTTAGCAGCCCCCTGCGACGGATCGATGACATACACGCAGGCAGGGGGCCCGCACTGCCCGCAGCAGAAGCTGCAGGCACCACGGACCCCCTGCGGGGATGCTGCCCGGCGCTGGCGTGGCGATCAGCCGCGCGCGAACGCCAGCAGATCAGCGTTGAACTGATCGGCATGGGTGATGGTCAGCCCGTGCGGTGCGCCCGGATAGACCTTCAGCGTGCCCTTCGCCAACAGCTTCACCGCCTTCTCGGCCGAAGCGGCGATCGGCACGATCTGGTCGTCGTCACCATGGATGACCAGGGTCGGCACGTCGATCTTCTTCAGATCGGCGCTGTAGTCCACTTCCGAGAACTCGTGGATGCAGTCGTACTGACCCTTCACCCCGCCCAGCATGCCCTGCAGCCAGAACGAATCACGCATGCCCTGGGTGACCTTGTTGCCCTCGCGGTTGGCACCGAAGAACGGCGTGGTCAGGTCCTTGTAGAACTGCGAACGGTCACCGCCGGTGCCCTTGCGGATGCCATCGAACACTTCCAGCGGCGTGCCTTCCGGATTGCCAGCGGTCTTGAGCATCAACGGCGGCACGGCGCCGACCAGCACCACCTTGGCAACGCGCTTGCTGCCGTGGCGGCCGATGTAATGGGAAACTTCACCACCACCGGTGGAGTGGCCCACCAGGATCGCATCCTTGACGTCGGCCTGTTCCAGCACTGCGGCCAGGTCATCGGCATAGGTGTCCATGTTGTTGCCATTCCAGGTCTGGCTGGAGCGCCCATGGCTGCGGCGGTCATGGGCGATCACCCGATAGCCGTTCTGGCCCATGAACAGCATCTGCGGATCCCAGGCATCCGAACTAAGCGGCCAGCCGTGGGCGAAAACGATCGGCTGGCCGGTGCCCCAGTCCTTGTAGAAGATGTGGGCGCCATCTTGGGTGGTGACGAAGTTGCTCATGCTGTCTGCTCCGTTTGCAGGCGTGTGGGGATGGGAACGGCGGGTGGCAGCCAGGGCTGCCGGAACGAACGAGGACAGGCCGACCGCCGCGGCAGCGGCAAGACTGGCTGCGAGGAACTGGCGGCGCGTCGGATCGAGGGGAAGCGGATGGGAGTCGGGGCGCATGGTGGTCATCGCGGCGGGAGGGGGGAAATTCAGATATCGCTGTGTGCGTGCGGCACCGTCGACGGCACTGCTTCCAGGCCGACGAAGTGCCGGACCAACGGGTGGCGCTCGCCGCGGTGCAGTTCACGCAGTTGCATCTGCACCTGGCGGTCGTCGCCGGTGATGCGCTCGTGCTGGCGCAGGTGCTCCAGCCACGATGCGGCCACGAAATACTCCAGGTGCACGCCTGGCGTGGCCACGTCCTCGGCCACGCCCCACACCACCGCACCATCACGGCGGCGGATGCGGCCCAGCACCTGCATGCAGTCGTGGAACGCGGCGCGGTCGGCGGCATCGATGCGGTACTCGACGGTGACCAGCACCGGCCCGCGATCATGAGCCACCGCCACGGCCAGTTCCGGCGCGGGCCAGTGCCCGGCAGGACGCAGGTCCAGTTCTTCGGCACCGCTGATGCGTACCCGCCAGACCAGCAGGCCGCCCACCACCGCGCCCAGTGCGGCCACGAGCAGTGCCAGTTCCGGCGAAGTCCGTTGCGCCAGGGCGCCCCAACTCAGGCCACCGGCGGCCATGCCTGCGGAGAACACCATGATGTACAAAGCCAACGCGCGTGCGCGCACCCAAGCCGGCACCGCCGTCTGCGCGGCGATCTGCAGCGAAGACAACACGGTGATCCAGGCAAAGCCGTTGACCAGCATGACCAGCGGCAGCACGTACCAGCTGCGGGTCACGGCGAGGCCAACCAGGCTGGCAGCCAACGAGAGCGTGGCCAGCAGCACCAGCAGGTCGCGGTCCAGCTTTGCGCGAAGGCGCGGCAGCAGGAAGGCACCGCCCACTGCGCCGATGCCAATGCAACCCAGCAGGATGCCGTACTGACCGGCGCCACCGTGCATTTGCCCGCGCACCACCACCGGCAACATGGCATTCATCGCCGCAGCGAAGAAGAAGAAACCCACCGATTTGATCAGCACCGCCTGCAGGCGGCCGGCGCGGCTGGCATAGCGCAGGCCCGCCTTGAGGCCAGCGCCAAAGCCTTCCGGCGGCAGACTGGAGGCCTTGGGATCACGCTTCCAGCCCCACACCACGAACAGCATCGCGGCAAATGTCAGCGCATTGAAGCCGAAGGCCCACATCGCGCCGAGCTGGGCGACGATGACGCCGCCAATAGCCGGACCAATGGAGCGGGCGATGTTGATGCCAATCGAATTCAGCGCCACCGCCGAGGCCAGCATCGGCTGCGGCACCAGTTCGGAAACGATGGCCGCCTGCGCCGGCATCGCCATGGCAGCGCCGCAGCCCATGCAGAAAGTGAGCACCACCAGCAACTCCGGCGTGAGCATCTGCAGGTAGGTCAGCACGGCCATCAGGGCGGCAACGGCAAGCATCCACCCCTGGGTCCATAGCAGGTACCGGCGGCGGTCGACGATATCGGCCAGCGTGCCAGCCACCAGTGCCAACAACACGATCGGCACGGTGGTGGCCGATTGCACCAGCGCCACCATCAGCGCCGAACCGGTGCGTTCGGCCATGACCCAGGCCGCGGCCACGTCATTGACCCAGGTGCCGATGTTGCTGGCCAGGATCGCCAGCCATATCGAACGGAACATGTGGATTTTCAGCGGCGACCAGGCGCCGGGGGCGGCGGCGGCATGGGCCTGGGGGGCGGTGGTGTTCACCATGTCAAAGCTCCAACGATGGAGGCGAACAGGGTGTCCTGTCCGCCAGCGTGTTTCAGGGCAGGTCCTGCATCCACCCAGGCCAGCTGAAGCTGCCATTGCAGGTGGTCGTTGGCCTGCCAACGGGTTTCGCTCTTGTACTGGGTGCCGATCCGGCGCGGCCCGCCGGCGCTGCCCGGCAGCGCCGACAGCGGCGCCGGCGTG
>DALZLW010000132.1:0-10833 GCA_032007425.1 Stenotrophomonas sp. | reverse complement strand
TCGATGTCGAACACATCGATGCCGGCGAACTTCTGGAACAGCACGCCCTTGCCTTCCATCACCGGCTTGCCGGCCAGCGGACCGATGTTGCCCAACCCCAGCACCGCGGTGCCGTTGGAAATCACCGCTACCAGATTGCCGCGGGCGGTGAACTCGCTGGCGGTCTGCGGATCGGCCTTGATCGCTTCACAGGCATAGGCCACGCCCGGCGAATAGGCCAGCGAAAGGTCGCGCTGGGTCAGCATCGGCTTGGTCGCTGCGACGCGGATCTTTCCCGGCGGCGACATGCGGTGGTAATCGAGGGCGGCCTGTTTGAAATCTTCGTTTGACATCGATGTTGGGCACATGAATGGGCAAGGGAGACAGGGGATCATACCCCCGTTGGACAGTCCCGACCTGTCGCGCGGCTGTCGCGGACATGCTGCAGCGCACCAATGCGCCAACGTATGCAGTTCGCCGGTCGTTCAAGCCTGCGCCTGTTGCGTGACAGCGCCGGGACGGTCCTGGAAACGCGGCAGGGCCACGTCATCTCTGACGGGCCCTGTGCGTGGGGTGCGATCGGCCTCAGGCCTGGCTGGCCACCGGCACCGGCGCATCGACCGGCGGCGGCAGTTCACTTTCACGGCCATCCAGCGCCAGTACCAGGCGGTCACGGTCCAGTGCGTTTTCCCAGCGCGAGACCACCACCGTGGCCACGGCATTGCCGATGAAGTTGGTCAGCGAGCGGCATTCGCTCATGAAGCGGTCCACGCCGAGGATCAGTGCCATGCCGGCCACCGGCACTTCGGGCACCACGGCCAGGGTGGCCGCCAGGGTGATGAAGCCGGCACCGGTGACGCCCGCAGCGCCCTTGGAGCTGAGCATCGCGACCAGCAGCAGGGCGATCTGGTGACCCAGGGTCAGTTCGGTGTTGGTGGCCTGGGCGATGAACAGCGCCGCCAGCGTCATGTAGATATTGGTGCCGTCCAGGTTGAAGGAATAGCCGGTCGGAACCACCAGGCCCACCACCGACTTGCTGCAGCCGGCACGCTCCATCTTTTCCATCAGCGATGGCAGCGCCGATTCAGACGACGAGGTGCCCAGCACCAGCAGCAGTTCAGCCTTCAGGTAACGGGCCAGCTTGAACACCGAGAACCCGCACAGGCGGCAGACCACCCCCAGGATCACCGCAACGAACAGGAAGGCGGTGATATAGAAAGATCCCACCAGCCAGGCCAGGTTGATCAACGAACCGACACCGTACTTGCCGATGGTGAACGCGATGGCACCAAACGCACCGATCGGGGCGGCCTTCATCAGGATGTGCACCAGCTTGAACACCGGCGCCACCAGGGCTTCGAGGAAGTTGACGATCGGACGGCCCTTCTCGCCCACCATGGCCAGCGACACACCGAACAGCACTGCCACGAACAGCACCTGCAGGATGTTGCCGTCGACGAAGGCGCTGAGCAGGGTCTTGGGAATGATGTCCATCATGAAGCCGACCAGGGTCAGGTCATGGGACTTTTCCACGTAGCTGTGGACCGCGGTCTGGTCCAGCTCGGCCGGGTTGATGTTCATGCCCGCGCCCGGCTGCACCACGTGGGCCACGATCATGCCCACCACCAGCGCCAGCGTGGAGAAGAACAGGAAGTAGGCCATGGCCTTGGCGAACACCCGGCCCACGGTACGCAGCTGGGTCATGCCGGAGATGCCGGTGACGATGGTCAGGAAGATGACCGGGGCGATGATCATCTTCACCAGGTTGATGAAGGCGTCACCCAGCGGCTTGAGCTTTTCGGCGAAGGCCGGCTCGAAGTGGCCCAGCACGGCGCCCAAGACGATGGCCACCACCACCTGGAAGTACAACTGGCGATAGAACGGCAGCGGTGCAGCAGGAACCTGCGCGGCGGTTGGTACGTGCATGACGGACTCCGGGAAGGGGCGAAGGTCGCAACCGGCACGCAGGGCGCGTACGGTGCCTTCGATGGCGCTCTTTGTACGCCGCAGGCGCGCTCTTGCAGATAACCTATTGGTACTAGCCTGCAGATTCAGCTATCGAACACTGCCTACACTGCGCGGCACCCGCCCCCTCCCCCGAGGGCGGCCACTGGCCGGCCCACCCCATTGCCGACGACAATGAGGGTGTTCCACCGGTCCACCCGATTACAAAGACAAGAGACGAACTGCTCATGCGCATGACGCCCTGCCTGCTTGCACTGGCTCTGGCCGCCACCCCGGCCCTGGCTTCGGCCGCTGGTTTTGACGACTGGCCCACCAAGTACGCCTTCAGCGATGGCACCGAACTGGCCGCCACCGGCAACATCGCCTACGACTGGAACAACTTCTCCGGCGACATCGACAATGCCGACGCCGTGCGCCGCAAGGAATTCGGTGCGACGCTGAAGAAGAAGGGCGTGTATGACGCCATGGTCTACTACGATTTCCAGTCCGACACCTGGCTGGATGTCTTCGTGCGCTTTGAAAGCAAGGCGTTCTTCGGCCGTGACATCGGCCGGTTCCGCTTCGGCTACATGAAGACCCCGGTCGGCCTGGACGCCAACACCAGCTCGCGCGCCGGCAGCCTGGTGGAAACCGCCCTGCCCGTGCAGGCCTTCTACGCAGGCCGCCGCACCGGTGTCGAATGGGTGCTGGAACGCCCTGCCTACCTGCTGCAGGCTGGCGCTTACGGTGGCAAGGACCTGCAGGGTGACAACCCCGGCACCACCCAGGCCGCGCGCGCGGTGTGGACCCCGGTCAAGGCCGCAGGCAACGTGGTCCATCTGGGCCTGGCCGTTTCGCAGGAAAATCCCCGTGGCTGGCGTGATGGCCGTGACGTGCACCACGAGGCCACCGCCCGCCTGCGTGCGCGCCCGGAAGCCGGCCTGACCGACCTGCGCTTCGTCGATTCCGGTGCGCTGACCACCGCCGACAAGATCACCCGCACCGGTCTGGAAGCCATCTGGATCCGCGGTCCGCTGTCACTGCAGGCCGAAGCCCTGCAGGCCACGATCAGCCGCGATGGCAAGCCCGATTACACAGGCCATGGCCAGTATGCCACCGCCAGCTGGGTGGTCACGGGTGAATCGCGCGGCTATAACGCCGGTGCTGTATCCAACATCAAGCCGGCCCACGATTACGGCGCGGTCGAACTGCTGACCCGCTACAGCCGCCTGGACCTGGATGATGCCGATGTCCTCGGCGGACGGCAGAACGCCTGGACCTTCGGCGCGAACTGGTACCTGACCTCGCACTTCAAGTTCCAGGCCAACTACGTGAAGGTCGATGCCAGCCGTCGCGGCGTCCACACCACCCCGGACATCTTCGAAGTGCGCGCGCAGGTCCACTTCTGAGCCGATGACACCGGCACCGGCCCCCGCCGGTGCCGGTGTCAGCCCACATGTACCGCCTGCGCCGCCTCCGACCGCTCCTGCTGACCATCGCCATGATGGTCGGAGGCACCGTGCTGTGCGCGGTGGCGGTGGGGCATTACGCCGGCAACCGCGCATTGGCCGGTGAAAGCGCCCAGGTCCTGCGCCAACTGCAACTGTATGGGCAGGGACTGCAGCAGCGGATCGACCGCTTCGGCACCCTGCCCCAGGTGATGGCGCTGGACCCGGATCTGCTGGCCGCCCTGCAGACACCGCCAGACGCCGTCGGGCGCCAGCGCCTGAACCTCAAGCTTGAACGGGCCAACAAAGTCACCCGCGCCTCCACCTTGACCCTGGTGGGTGCCGATGGGGTCGCCATCGCCGCCAGCAACTGGAACGAGGCAGCCAGCAACGTCGGCGAGGATTACAGCTACCGTCCGTACTACCAGCAGGCCATGGTCAGCGGGCGTGGCCGTTTCTACGGCATCGGCATGACCACCAACGTGCCGGGCTACTACATGTCGCACGCGCTCAGCGATGCCGATGGCAAGCGGCTGGGCGTGGTGGTGATCAAGATCGAGCTCTCGGCACTGGAACAGGAATGGCTGGCCAGCCCGGACATCGTGCTGGCCAGCGACGAACACGACGTGGTGTTCCTGGCCAACCAGGACCCTTGGCGTTACCGACTGTTGCGCGCGCTGGGCGCCCGCGAACGGCAGCAGATGCTGGCCGCCCGTCAATACGCCGACCGCACCCTGCAGCCACTGCGCGTGCGCACCGAACAGGTACTGGACGACGGTGGCCGCATCGTCCGCATCAGTGACCCTGCCCTGCCCTCGCGCATGCTTTGGCAAAGCCTGGCCCTGCCCGAAGAGGGCTGGAACCTGCACCTGCTGCATGACGCCAGCACGCCCTCGGCGGTCGCCCGCACGGCGGCCATAGGCGGTGCCGCTGGCTGGCTGGCGGCCGGCTTCCTGGTGCTGTTCGTCCAGCAGCGGCGTCGTCTGGCGCAACACCGCCAGCGCAGCCGCCGCGAACTGGAAACCCTGCTCAAGCAGCACGCACTGGAACTGCGTACCGCCCAGGACGGCCTGATGCAGGCTGCGCAGGACGCCGACAGCGGACTCAGCCGCAGCCTGGAGCACCTGCCGCAGGGGGTGGTGATCATCGATGGCCAGCAGCGGCTGGTGGCGTGGAACTCGCGCTACCTGGAACTGTTCCGCTTCCCCTCCGGCCTGGTCCAGGTCGGCCGCCCGATCGAAGACATCTTCCGCTACAACGCCCGTCGCGGCCTGCTCGGTCCGGGCCCTATCGAAGAGGCGATCGAGCGCCGCCTGAACCACCTGCGCAGTGGCCGCCCGCACATGCGCGAAAGCGAAAAAGACGACGGCACGGTGCTGGAAATCCGCGGCAACCCGCTGCCCGATGGTGGATTCGTCACCAGCTACGCCGACATCACCAGCTACAAGAACGCCGCGCGCGAACTGCGCTCGTTGGCCGATGCACTGGAACATCGCGTCGCCGAGCGGACCCGCGACCTGGACGAGGCCCGCCGTGATGCCGAGCAGGCCAACCGCTACAAGACCCGCTTCGTCGCTTCAGCGGTGCATGACCTGTTGCAGCCGTTGAATGCGGCGCGCATGTTCGTGGCGGTAATGCGCGGCCGGCTGGCCGACCCGGAACAGCAGCAGACCGCCGACCACATCGATGCCGCACTGGCCGCCCAGGACGCGATCCTCGGCAGCCTGTTGGACATCTCGCGGCTTGAATCAGGCAGCCTGCCCACCCGCGTGCAGCCCTTTGCCCTGGGCCCGTTGCTGGAAACCCTCGCCCGCGAGTTCGGCATCGCTGCCGAAGGCCGCGGCTTGCAACTGCACTGGATCCCCACCCGCGCCATCGTGGTCAGCGATGAAGCCCTGCTGCGGCGCATCCTGCAGAACTTCCTTTCCAATGCGCTGCGCTATACCCAGCACGGTCGCATCCTGCTGGGCTGCCGCCGGCACGGTGGCCAACTGTGGATCGAAGTGCATGACCAGGGCCCGGGCATCCCGGAAAGCCTGCATAAAGAGATCTTCGAAGAGTTCCGCCGCCTGCACGACGGCCAGGAGCGCGGCGCCGGCCTCGGCCTGGCCATCGTCGAGCGCATCGGCCGGCTGCTGGGGCATGCCATCCGCGTGCGTTCCACCCTGGGCCGTGGCAGCAGCTTTGCCGTGTCAGTGCCGCTGGGCTGGACCGCCGAACTGCCGCCGGCCGCCCCGGCCGCGGTGCAGGCCAGCCCGGATGGCAGCGATCATCCCCTGCGCGGTTGCCGGGTCTGGGCCATCGATGACGATCCACTGGTCGTCGCCGCCACCCAGGCCCTGCTGCAGAAATGGCAATGCGACGTGCAGCTCGCCGATGGCCCGCAGGCCGCGCTGGCCGCCGCGCACGCCGATGCAGTACCGGAACTGCTGCTGCTGGACGTGCGCATGGGCGAGTTCGATGGCCCGTCGCTGTACCGACGGCTGTCCCAACTGTGGCAGGCACGGCCACCGGTGATCCTGGTCACTGCCGAACGCGACGAGGCGCTGCGGGCGATGGCCGCCGAACACGGCTGGGGCTTCCTGTCCAAGCCCGTGCGCCCGCCGGCGCTACGCGCGCTGATGACCCAACTGCTGCTGCGCCACCGCGGCTGACCGGCCGGCCACGGCGCTCAGCCGCTGGCGTTGGGGTCGCCTTCCGGCTCCAGTGCCTTGACCAGCACCGCTGCCTGCGTGCGGCTGTGGCACTCAAGCTTCTTCAGGATCGCGGTAACGTGCACCTTGACGGTGTTCTCGGCCAGCCCCAGCACGTGCGCGATCTGTTTATTGAGCAGGCCATCGGCCAGGCACAGCAGGACCCGGAACTGTTGTGGGGTCAGTTGGGCAAGGCGACTGGCCAACAACGCATCGGCCTCCGAACGCTCCGCCGCCATGGCCGGGAACCACACCCCGCCCTCCAGCACCGCCGCCACCGCTTGGCCGATCACATCCGGCGGCACCGACTTGGGAATGAAGCCGGCCGCACCGAACTGCTGCGCCCGGCGGATCACCCGCGGATGGTCGTTGGACGAAAGGATCACCACCGGCACATCCGGATGCGCGCCGCGCACATGCAACAATGCCGAGAACCCATGGGCACCCGGCATGGTGAGGTCCAGCAGCACCAGGTCGAGGTCATGGTGCTCGTCCAGCGCCTGTTCCAGGGCTTCGGCACTGGCAACCTCGCGCACGCGCAGTTGCTGCGCAAAGGCCTGGCGCAGGGCATGCACCACGGCGGCGCGCAGCAGGGGGTGATCGTCGGCAACCAGCAGGTTCACTTCGCTCATGGCGCTGATTCTGACACGTGCATGCGGAGCGTGGCCAACCACGCACGCGCAGCGATAGACAAGGCGCGCGCCGCTCTTCAAGCGCTCATCGTCCTGGCTTCTGCGTGGCTGCTGGGAGCCGGGTAACCGGTTCAGCCGGTCGAACACTGCTTTTCCAGGCGTCCAGGAACTGCCGTCGCTTGAGCCCATCGAGATAGACCAGCAGGCCCGGGCCCAGCTGTATCGGCCGCAGATTGCGTCCAGGCGCAGCTTGCGCGCCGCTGCCACGTTGGATGATGGGGCGCAACCGCGCTTCGCGCGAAAGCACCTGCTGGCCGCGCGGCGAGAGCAGATAATCGAGGAACTGCCGGGCCTCGACACTGTTGCGGCTGCTGCGCGGAATCAGCGCCGTGCGCAGCATCACCAGGGTGTAATCCTCCGGCTCGACAATCCCCAGCGGCTCCCCGGCATCGATACGCGCCTGCGCATAGGAACCCAGCACGTTGTAAACCAGCGCCAGCTCGCCGCTGCTGACCTTGTCCAGCAGCACACCGGTACGCTCCTCCAGCTCGACCTGGTTGTCGCCCAGTGCCGCCAACAGGGCGCCGGCGATGCTGCCGCGCTGCGCATCCTGGGTGGCCAGCAGGTAACCCACACTGCTGCGCTCGATATCGTAAGTGCCCACTCGGCCACGCAGCGGCGTGCCTTCGGCCCGCAGCAGATCAAGCAGCTGGCGACGCGTGCGTGGGACTTTGTCGGCGCTCAGCGCGTGGGTGTTGTAGACAATCGCCACCGGCTCGTAGCTGATGCCGAATGCCTCGTGCCGCCACTGTGCCCACGCTGGCAGCGCGTCGCTCTGCGCCGAGCGGTGCGGCAGCCCATGGCCGTCATTGACCAGCTTCGTCTGCAGGTCCATGCCGCTGGAGATCAACAGGTCTGGCGTATCCACGCTGTTGCGGCTGTTCAGGTAACGCGCATGCAGGTCCTGGGTGATGATGTCTTCATAGACCACCTCGGTCCCCGGATGCAGGCGCTGGTAGTCGGCAATCACCACGGCGAATACCTCGATATCCGTACTGCCGTGGATGGACAGCTGCGCGGTGACAGGCGCCCGCGCGGGGAAGCGCTGCACGTCCCCGGGTGCGGCTCGGATACCGCTGGAGCAGAGCAGCAGGGCAATGGCGATGGCCGCACGGATCATGGCACTGTCCTTTGGAAGAGATTCATGGCAACGACCGTGGCAGGCGGATGGTCGCCACCAGTCCACCCTGCGGGCGGTTGGCCAGGTCGATCTGCCCGCCATGGCTTTCCACCACCCGTTTGACGATGGCCAGGCCGAGGCCGGCCCCGCCCGGCGCGGCCCCCTCGCCACGTGCGAAGCGCTCGAAGACCCGCTCGGCATCGGCAGCGCTGATCCCCGGGCCGTGATCGGCCAGGGTCAGCACGGCCTGCTCGGCGTCGACCGTCAGTGCGATCTGCAGGACGCCACCGCCACCGTACTTGAGCGCGTTGTCCACCAGATTCTTGATCGCCTCGCGCAGCAGCAGCGCGTCGCCCTGGACGGGCACAACGTCGGCACCGATCGCCAACTGCACGCGCGGTTTTGGCCCTGCCTGTGGCAGGGCCTCATGCAAGGCCTGGTAGACCGTTTCGGTAAGATCCACCGTAGCGAAGTCCGGCAGGTTGGAACGATGGATCACGCTGGCATCGCTGAGCAGCTGGTTCAACAACCGGCTCATGTGGGTGGCGTTGCGCTCGATGGCCTGCAGGCTGCGGCGCATGTCCTCGGGATCTTCGTCGTCCAGCGCCAGCTGCGCCTGTGCGCGCAAGGCCGCCAACGGCGTGCGCATCTGGTGTGCGGCTTCAGCCATGAAGGCACGCAGGGTTTCATTGCTGCTGGACAGTCGGCCCATGAAGCGGTTCAACGCCGCCACCATCTGGTCCATCTCGCGTGGCACCCGGGCATCCAGTGCGCGCAGATCGGAAGGCTCGCGACGCGACAGCTCGCGCTCCACCCGCACCAGTGGCCGGAACGCGCGTTGCACGCCCAGCCAGACCAGCGCCAGCGACAGCAGCGACAGCACGCCGATGGCCAACAGCGCGCGGTTGACGATTTCCTGTGCGAGCACCTCACGCGCGCGGCGCGTCTGGCCGACCTGCACCTGCACATCGCCCTGCACCGAGGGCGCGGAGAAACTGCGTGATACCACGACGAAACGCACGGTTTCGCCGCTGTAAGGGGTATCGAACAGCTGCGGCACGTCGCTGATCGGCCGCGGCGGCGCCGGCAGGTCCTCGTAGCCGGTAATGCTGCGTCCATGGCTGTCGAACACCCGGTAGAACACCCGGTCCTCCGGTGCCATCGACAGCAGGTCCAAGGCCGCGTAAGGAAGATCGACCTGCCACTGGCCTTCCACCAAGGCCACCGAATCGGCAATGGACAAGGCCGAAGACACCAGCAGGTGGTCGTAGGAACGGTTGGCCGCACGCTGGCCGTAATCGCGTGCGGCAAACAGCAGGGCCACGGCGAAGACTGCCAGCAATATCCCCAGGTAGAGCAGCAGGGTGCGCCGCAGCGAGCCCGCCGGATGGGTGTCAGCCGCCATTGCCATCGCCGCCATCGGTGGCCTCCAGCAGATAGCCCACGCCGCGCACGGTGACGATGCGCAACGGTGCGCCGGCGAGCTTCCGGCGCAGCCGCCCCACGTACAACTCGATCGCATTGGGGCCGGCTTCGTCATCGAAGCCGAACAGCCCGTTGCCGATTTCATCCTTGCCAACGACCTGGCCCAGGCGTCCCACCAGGATTTCCAGCAGGCGGTACTCGCGGTTGGGCAGTTCAATCACCTCGCCATCCACGGTGACGCGGTGGGCGGCATTGTCGAACTGGAAACGCCCCACCTGCACCACTTCGCTGGCCTGCCCGCGCCCACGGCGCAGCAGCACCCGGCAACGCGCCTCGAACTCGCGGAAGTCGAAGGGCTTGCCCAGGTAATCATCGGCACCGACATCCAGCGCCTGCACGCGGTCTTCGATGCCATCGCGTGCGGTCAGCATCAACACCGGCGTGCTGTCGCCGCGCTCGCGCAGGCCGGCGAGTACGCGCAGGCCATCCAGCTTGGGCAGGCCGATGTCCAGCACCACCAGGTCGAAGGACTGGTAGCGCAGCACGCTGGCCGCGGCCAGGCCGTCAGCCTGCCAATCGACCGCGTGACCGCTGCGACGCATGCGGCGGATGATGGCATCGGCGAGATCCGGGTTGTCTTCAACCAGCAGCAGGCGCATGGCGACGAGATTGGACGGGGGGTGACAGATGCTACCGCATGCCGCTGCACCCGCCGGGCTTGGTCGGCGCGCCACGGCTTTGGCGGCTGGCAACCGTTGGTTGGTAGCTGCTGCTGCGGCTACCCACGCCGGACAGGGTCTGGCGCTGCCGCAAGGCATCGACCGCTGCCGGATGGCCACCCCTTACGCTGCACTGCACAAACCGGCGACAGGCCAATGACAGCTTGGCCGATCCAGACTGCGCGCCACGCCCCGCCTCGGGGCCCACGATAGACGCGCCCTGCGCGTACCTGGGAGGGTTTGTGGAACGTATTGCTGGAACCTGGCGCCTGGCCGCCACCTGCGTGCTGCTCGGCACCGCCGCACCGGCCCTGGCTGCCACGGGCGATGCGCAAAGCCCGGTCACCGCGACCGTGGGCGGCCGCCTGCACCTGGATTTCGCCACCTTCGACAACGACGACCGTGGCACTCCGAACAAGAACGACACCGAGATCCGCCGTGCCTGGCTGGACGTGTCCGGTCGCTTCTTCGTCGTCGACTACAAAATGGAAGCGGACTTTTCCGGCGACCGCGTCGAAGCCAAGGACGTTTACGTCAGCCGTAGCTTCGGCGATGCCGGCAAGCTCACCGTTGGCCAGTTCAAGCAGTACTACTCGCTGGATGACCGCACCAGTTCGAATTACGGCAGCTTCCTGGAGCGCGGCAACGCCGGCACCACGCTGGCCCCGCTGTACCGGTTGGGCGCCTCGTGGCAGGCCAACCCGGGCGACATGACCTGGGCCGCGAGCGTGTACAGCCTGGAAAGCATCGACGCCTGGCAGGTCAAGGGCCGAGCGGCCGGCGGCCGGGTCACCTGGGCCCCGCGCCCGGCGG
>DALZLW010000131.1:0-11202 GCA_032007425.1 Stenotrophomonas sp. | reverse complement strand
CGTGGCCGCGTCCACGCGGCCAGGCACCGGGGCCTCCTGCCAGCCCAGCCCCAGGCTTTTCTGCAGGGCGACGTAGCGCACCAGCAACTGCAGTTGCGCCTGGGCCTGCGCATCGCGGGCCTGCAGGGACTGCCGCTGCACGTCCAGCAGATCGATCTGCGAACCGGCACCGGCCTGCCGGCGCTGGTCCATCAGCGCCTGCGCGCGCGTGGCCGACGCGGCCGCCCGATCACTGGCCTGCAGCTGCTGGCGGGCGGCGCCCAAGCGCGCCAGCGCCGTATTGGCGTCCTGCAGCGCGGCCAGCACCGTGCCCTCGTAGGCGGCCAGCCGTGCTTCGTTGCCGGCGCGAGCCTGCGCGACCCGGGCCTTGTTGACGCCGAAGTCGAACACCGACCAGCGCAGGAACGGCGCCACGATCGTCGCCGCCGAATCGCGGTTGATGTCCGAGAGCGATCCGGCACCGGCGCCGATGCTGCCCAGCAGGGTCACCTGCGGAAAATACGCCGACAGGGCCTGGCCGATCTGCGCAGAGGCAGCGGCCAGCTCACGTTCGGCACGGCGCACATCCGGACGGCGGCGGATCAGTGCACCGGCATCGTCCACGGCGACCACCGCCGGCAGCGTCGGCAAGGCTCGGTCCTGGGCGAGGCGCGCATCCAGCGCGCCGGGTTCCCGACCCACCATCAACGCCAGCACGTCGCGCGCCTCGTCGGCCTGCGCCTGCAGCGGCGGCAACGCCGCCTGCTGCTGTTCAACCTGGGCGCGCGCGCGTTCCACCTGCAGGTCCGAATCCACGCCCTGCGCGCGCCGCTGCTCGACCAGCGCCAGTGATGCGCGTGCGGCCTGCAGTTGCTGCTCACCCAACACGATGCGCGCGCGGCTGCTGCGGTAGCCCAGATAGACCTGGCTCAGCTCGGCGGCCAGCTGTACCTGCGCGTCGGCCAGTGCCGCGGCATTGGCTTCGGCTTCGGCTACCGCCTGTTCGGCCGCTCGGCGGCGGCGACCGAACAGGTCCAGCTCCCAGCTGGCATCAAACCCCACCACGTACAGCTCGGTATCCAGGTCCACGTCGGCAAACTGCTGGCGCAGCTGTTCGGCTTCCTGCGGGCGGCCGTTGTCCTGCGCGGCCTGGGCGATGCCCTCGCCCAGCTCGCGCACGCCATCAACGAGGCTGTCCGGCGGCTGCACGGCGGCGTAGCCGGCCACCGCGCCGACCTTGGGCAGTTGCTCGGCGCGGCGCTGGCGTTGCAGCGCGCGCGAGGCCAGCAGCTTGGACTGCGCGGCACGCAGGTTCGGGCTGTTGCGCAGTGCTTCATCGACCAACTGGTCCAACAGCGGGTCCTGAAGTTGCTGCCACCACGTGCTCGGCGGTGCGGCCGCGATGACCCCGGCGCCGGCGGCACGCGGCAACGCCGGCTGGGCAACGGCGGCCTCGGCCGCTGGCGGACGCACGTAATCGGGGCCGAGCATGCAGCCGGCCAGCAGCAGCGGCAGTGCCAGCAAGCCAGCACGTCGACACAAAATGGCCGGAGAAAGACGGATCGACTCAGTCATCAGTGCATCGCCAGAGGAACGCCCTTGGGCAAGGGCTTGAGCAGGAAGACCAGTGGCAAGGTCGCTACCACGATCAGGCCGAAGATCCAGAACAGGTCGTTGTAGGCCATCACCAGCGCCTGCTGCTGAACGCTCTGCGCCAGCACGGCCATCGCCTGGGCCGGGTCGCCGAGCTGTTGGCCATAGGCCTGCAGCGCATCCTGGGCCAGCGGCGAATTGGCGCTGACGCTGCTGCCGATGGCATCGACGTGCAAGGTGGTGCGCCTGTCCTGGAAGGTGGAAATGATGGCCAGGCCGATCGAACCACCGAGGTTGCGCGCGGCGTTGAACAGCCCCGAGGCATCGCTGGTATACGCGCGTGGCACCGAGGTGATGGCCGCCTGGTTGAGCGCCATCATCGCCAGGGCCAGGCCGCAGCCCTGCAGCAGCTGACCGATCACGAAGTGCGGGCCGATGCTGTCGGCAGTGAGGCCGAGGTTGACGAAACAGGCGGCGGCAAAGCACAGCATGCCGGCGAACACCATGATGCGCACGTCGACGGTTTCCAGCATCTTCGGCATCAAGGGCATCAGCAGGATGGTCGGCAAGCCGGCCAGCAGCAGCACATAGCCAGCCTGCTCGGTGTTGTAACCGGCGATCACCGCGAGGAACTGCGGAATCATGTACATCACCCCGAACAGGATCATGCCCACCGCCATCACCATCACGAACACCGCGCCGAAGCTGCGCTGGAACAGGATGCGCAGGTGGATCACCGGCTCGCGGCTGGTGAACTGGGACACCGCCAGCAAGGCGAAGCCCAGCAGCGAGACAATGCTGAGGGTGACGATCATCCCCGATTCAAACCAGCGTTCGCGCTGGCCGTCCTCCAGCACCACGGTCAGCGCCGACAGGCCTGCGGTCATGCCCAGGATGCCCAGCCAGTCGGCGCGCAGCAGGCCGCCCCAGTTGGAGTCTTCGTGCGGCAGGCCCAGCAGCAACAGCGCCACCAGTCCGGCGCAGATCGGCACATTGATGAAGAACGCGTAGTGCCAACTCACGTTCTCGGTCAGCCAGCCGCCGAGCAGCGGGCCGATCACCGGGCCCAGGATCACCGTCATGCCGAACAGGGCCGTGCCCAGCGGCTGCTGCCGAGGTGGCAGCCGGGTACCGACGATGGTCAGCGCGGTGGGAATCAGCGCGCCGCCGGCAAAGCCCTGGCCGACGCGGCCGGCGATCATCATCGGCAGGGTCTCGGCCAGCCCGCACAGCACCGAAAACGCCGTGAACAGGCTGGCGCAGATCAGCAGGAAGGTGCGCAGGCCGAGGGTGCGCACGAACCAGCCGGTCAGCGGGATCATCACGATTTCCGAGACCAGGAAAGCGGTGGAAATCCAGGTGCCCTCGGTGCCACTGGCCCCTACTTCGCCCTGGATGGTCGGCAAGGCCGCATTGACGATGGAAATATCCAACGTCGCCATGAAGGAACCGATGGTACCGGCAGCCACCGCCAGCCAGGCGCTGGCGTCGGCCTTGTCAGCCGACTTCCCGGCCGCAGTTGCCGGCGTGGCCGCGCTGGCACTCATTGCTGCGCCCGTGCCTTGGCTTCGTCCTCGGCGCGCTCGCGGTCGTCCTTGGCCGAGCGCGTGTCGACCGTCACTTCCACCGACATGCCCGGCACCAGCACCTGCCGCGCCTGCGGGCCGGCATCGACACGGATACGCACCGGCACGCGCTGGACCACCTTGGTGAAGTTGCCGGTGGCGTTCTGCGGCGGCAACAAGGCGAACTGCGAGCCGGTGCCCGGCGAGATGCTTTCCACCGTACCGTGCAGGGTCGTCCCGGGCAGCGCATCGACCGAGATTTCCGCCGGCTGACCCGGACGCATCAGCCCGACCTGGGTTTCCTTGAAGTTGGCGCTCAGGTAGAGGGCGGCCACTGGCACCACGGTCATGGTGCGGGTGCCGGCGGCGACGAACTGGCCGACCTGCACGGTTTTGTTGCCGATGCGGCCGTCGATGCGCGCCCGCAACTCGGTGTCCTCGAAGGCGACCTCGGCCTGCGCGGCATCGGCGCGCGCTTGCTTCAGGCCGGCCTGGGCCTGCTGCAGCTGCGCCTGGCTGGCCTCGACCTGGCTGCGCGCACCACTGAGCTGGGCCTGCGCGGCATCGTACTGGGCCTGGGCCCGTTCCAGCTCATGGCGCAGGCTGTCCACGTGCTCGTGGGTATCGGCACCACTGGCCGCCAGCGGGGTGAAACGGGCGACCTCGGCGCGTGCGAAACGCAGCGAGGCGGCAGCAGCGCGCAGTTGGGTCTGGGCCTGCAGCACGCTGGCCTGCTGTCCCTGCACGCCCGCCGTCGCGGCGGCGATGTCGGCCTCGCGCACCGCAACCAGGGCTTCGGCCTGGTCCAGGGTGGCGCGGTAGGTGCGCGGGTCGATCCGCAGCAGGGGCGCTCCCGCTTTGACCCATTGGTTGTCCTGGACCAGCACTTCGGTGACGTAGCCGTTGATGCGCGGGGCCACGGCCACCGCGTCGGCCTGCAGGTAGGCGTTGTTGGTGTCCTGCAGGTAGCGCCCGGTGCGCAGGTGGTAGACCAGCCATACCAGCAAGGCGATCACCACCACGATGCCGATGATCAGCAGCGTCCACCGTACCTTGGGATTCTTCAGTGGCGAGGGCTTGTTGGCCTGCTCGTCCTTGTCGGCCGCGGCGTGGTCATCGGGCGGCGGGGTCGACGGCGTTTCGGGTGAGCTCATGGGCGCGCGATGGCTTCAGGACGGTCCATACGCAACAGTAGGTTGCCGGCTGCCGACGGCGCGTGAAGGGCACGCCCCCCATGGCACCGTACCGAGCCACACGTCCTCACTGCCGCTGCGCACGCCCGGCCATCCCGGGCGTGCTCTTGCCGCGGCGCTCACCGGGCACTGGCCCGGTACTACCAGCGCATGGTCCTGCGCCTCAACGGCCGGTTTTGATCTCTGTCCACAGCCGGGTGTACAGCTGGTCGGTTTCCGGCGTGTTGATGGAATAGGTGAACATCTTGTCGGCCACGTCTTCCGGCGGGTAGATCGTCGGATCGGTGCGGATGGCTTCGTCCACCAGCGGCGTGGCCGCGGTCACCGGATTGGCGTAGTGGATGAAGTTGGTGTTGGCCGCGGCGACCTTCGGCTCCAGCAGGTAATTGATGAAGCGGTACGCATTTTCCGGATTGCGGGCATCCTTGGGGATGGCCAGCATGTCAAACCACTGCGGTGCGCCTTCGCGCGGGATCGAATAGGCCACCTGCACGCCGTTGCCCGCTTCTTCGGCACGGTCACGCGCCTGGATGATGTCGCCGGACCAGCCCACCACCAGGCAGGTACCGCCGTTGGCCAGCGAGCTGACGTACTGCGAAGAGTGGAAGTTCTGCACATACGGACGGATCGACTTGAGCAGTTCGCCGGCCTTGGCGATGTCGGCGGCGTTGTTGCTGTGCGGGTCCAGGCCCAGGTAATGCAGGGCGATCGGGATCATGTCCGCCGGCGTGTCCAGGATGGTCACCCCGCAGTCTTTCATCTTGCTGATGTTTTCCGGCTTGAACACCAGATCCCAGCTGTTGGCGATGTCGGCGCTGCCGCCGAAGCGCTGCTTGAGCTGGTCGACGTTGTAGCCGATGCCGGTGGTGCCGATCATATAGGGCACGCCATAGGCATTGCCCGGGTCCTGGCTGGCGATGCGCGCCATCACCTTCGGGTCCAGGTTGGCCAGGTTGGGAATCTTGCTCTTGTCCAGCGGCAGGAACACGCCGGCTTGGATCTGGCGGCCGAAGAAATTCAGCGTCGGCACCACGATGTCATAGCCGCTGTTGCCGGCCAGCAGCTTGGTTTCCACCATTTCATCGCTGTCGAACACATCGTAGGTCACCTTGACACCGCTGACTTTCTCGAAATCAGGAATGGTGTTTTCGGCGATGTAATCGCTGTAGTTATAGACGTTCAGTGTCTGCGAGGGCTGGCCGTCACCGCCTTCCTTGCCGCCACAGGCAGCAAGCAGGGCGGCGGCAAGGCCGAGTGACA
The DNA here is from genome assembly GCA_032007425.1 of Stenotrophomonas sp. Classification (GTDB taxonomy): domain Bacteria; phylum Pseudomonadota; class Gammaproteobacteria; order Xanthomonadales; family Xanthomonadaceae; genus Stenotrophomonas. The sequence continues at coordinate 5,612 of DALZLW010000131.1, read as the reverse complement.
GGGTACGCAGCTTCATTCTGGCGCTCCAGGAAAACGGGTGTGGGGATGCCGGGGACCGGCAATGGTTGCCAGCCTACCCGCCGCTGCCGCGTTTTTCCAATATCGGCCGGCCGCACGGCATGGGCGTTACCTGCAGTGACCCGCAGTTACACAACGTTACACGTTGAGCAGCAGGAACTCGCGTTCCCAGGAGCTGATCACGCGGAAGAAGGTTTCATACTCCTTGCGCTTCACCGAAATATAAGCGCGGCAGAAACGCTCGCCCAGCAGCGCCTGCAGTTCGGCGCACTGCTCCAACCCATCCAGTGCCTCGCCCAGCGAACGCGGCAGGTCATAGCCCAGCTGCTTGGCACTGCCGGTTACCGGCGCATCCGGTGACAGGCCTTCGCGGATGCCGAGCAGGCCACAGGCCAGGGTGGCGGCCATCGCCAGGTAGGGATTGGCATCGGAGCCGGCGAAGCGGCTCTCCACCCGCATGTTCTGCGGTGTGTCCAGCGGCACGCGCAGGCCACAGGTGCGGTTGTCATAACCCCAGTGCACGTTGCTCGGCGACACCTCGCCAAATACCAGGCGGCGGTAGGAGTTCACGTTGGGGGCGAAGAAAGCCATGGCCTGCGGCACATACTTCTGCAGGCCGCCCAGGTAATTGCCGAACACCGGGCTGAACTCACCCTCGGCCCCGGTTTCGCCGGTGAACACATTGCTGCCGTCACTGCGCCGCACCAGGCTCTGGTGGATGTGCATGGCACTGCCCGGCTCGTTTTCCATCGGCTTGGCCAGGAAGGTCGCGTACACGCCATGGCGCATTGCCGCCTCGCGCATGGTGCGCTTGAACAGGAACACCTGGTCGGCCAGGTCCATGGCATCGGCGTGGGTGAAGTTCACCTCCAGCTGCGCCGCACCGGATTCGTGGATCAGCGTATCGACGTCCAGCTTCATCGCGTCGGCGTAGTCGTACATCAGGTCCAGGATGGGATCGAACTCGTTGACCGCATCGATGCTGTAGGACTGCCGCGCGGTTTCCGGACGACCCGACCGCCCGGCCGGCGGCAGCAGCGGGAAGTCCGGGTCGGTGTTCTTCTGCACCAGGAAGAACTCCAGCTCCGGTGCCACCACCGGCTGCAGGTCCAGCGCCGCATAGGCATCGAGCACCCGCCGCAGCACGTTGCGCGGGGCCAGTTCATGCGGTTGGCCATTCTTGGTGTAACAGTCGTGGATGATCTGCGCGGTGGCATCGGCGGCCCAGGGCACCATGCGCACGGTTTCCGGATCAGGGCGCAGGATCATGTCCGAGTCCGAGGGCGAGGTCAGCGCGTAGTAGTCATCGGGAAACTCACCGGTCACCGTGGTGGCGAAGATGCCCTCGGGCAGGCGAGTGCCGTAATCGTGGGAAAACTTGTCGGCCGGGATGATCTTGCCACGGGCATTGCCCGTTATGTCCGGCACCAGGCACTCCACCTCGGTGATCCGCCGCTCCTTGAGCCAACGGAGCAGGCTGCTTTCCTGTTCCACTTCCGTGGCGGGCAGGCTGTCGGTGCGCGTGCGGGGACTCATGGGGGTTCACCTGGACTGACGGAAACGTCGACAACGTCAGCCGACGACAACGAGCACGTTACCGCCATCGCGATGACAGCGGCAAGCGGCTGCACAGTCACACCATTGCCGCCCTTACTGCGTCACACTGCGGCCATGCCTGCGCTCTTGAACCCTTCCGCCAGCCAGCCACCACCCGCCGGGTGGTATGCCGCCAGCCTGCCCGACCGGGCGGCGACGCCCCGCCTGCAAGGCGATACCCAAGCCGACGTCGCCATCCTTGGCGCCGGCTACACCGGGCTGTCGGCGGCGTTGGAACTGGCCGCGCGCGGCCTGCGCGTGGTGGTGCTGGAAGCAGGACAGGTCGGCTGGGGCGCCTCCGGACGCAATGGCGGCCAAGCCCTGGTCGGCTATGGTTGCGAGGTCGACGTGCTGGAACAGGCCGTGGGGCCCGCCGATGCGCGCACCCTGTTCGACTTTTCCCGGCAGGGCGTGCAGTTGATGCGCGAGCGAATCGCCACCCATGCGATTGACTGCCATTGGGTGGACGGCCACGCCAGCGTGCCGATCACTGCGCGCCAGCAGCGCCGCCTGCAGACCGTCTGCCAGACCCTGCAGACGCGCTATGACTACCCGATGCAGTGGTGGCAGGCCGACCAGCTGCAGGCGCAGCTGGCCAGTGAGCGCTACTGCGGGGCGATGTTCGATCCGCACAGCGCCCACCTGCACCCGCTGGCGTATGCACGTGGCCTGGCCGATGCAGCACTGGCCGCCGGCGCCACGATCCACGAACACAGCCCGGTGGTCGCCCTGCAGCGCGAGCCGCAGCCGGCACTGCGCACGGCCACGGGTACCGTGCATGCGCGCCACGTGCTGCTGGCCGGCAACGCCTGGCTGCAGGGAATCGCCCCGACGCTGGAACGCCGGGTGATGCCGGTCGGTACCTATGTGGCGGCTACGCCGGTGCTGGGCGCCGAACGCGCGCAGGCGCTGATCAACAACAACATGGCCGTGGCCGATACCAGCTGGGTGCTGGACTATTTCCGTCTCAGCCATGATCACCGGCTGCTGTTCGGCGGCGGCGCCAGCTATAGCGCGCGACCGCCGGCAGGGCTGCACGCGGTGATGCAGCGGCGGATGGAACAGGTGTTCCCGCAGCTGCGCGGGGTCGGCCTGGAGCACCTCTGGGGCGGTTACGTGGACATCACCCGCAACCGCGCCCCGCACTGGGGACGGCTGACCCCGGACATCTACTTCGCCCAGGGCTTCTCTGGCCACGGCGTGGCCGCGGCCAACCTGGCCGGCCAGGTGATCGCCGAGGCCATCATCGGCCAGGCCGGCCGGCTCGACGTGTTCGAGCGCCTGCGCCACGCCCCCTTCCCCGGTGGGCGGCACTTGCGCATGCCGCTGCTGACCGCTGCGATGGCGCTGGTCAAGCTCCGCGATTTAATTTGGTGACGTAGTTCAAGTTTTTATTTTTCCGGCCGATACGTCTGCAGACCCTGTACGTTCCGAGCGCACCATCCATGCCTGCTTTGCTGCAGGGCGCTTCCATCAGCGCCCCGACCATCCCGCCCCTGCCCCAGCGCATCCTGCTGGTGGAGAACTCGCGTACGTTCACCAACGTGCTGCGCGAAGCCATTGAACAGCGGCTGGAGCTGCCGGTGGTGGTCGCCTCCACGCTGGCCGAGGCAGGGCAGTTGCTGGAACAGCAGCAAGGCTGGTTCCTGGTACTGACCGGGTTGGTGCTCGCCGATGGCGACCGCGACACCGTGGTCGAGTTCTTCGTCTCGCGCGGGCTGCCTACCGTGGTGGTCAGCGGCGTGTATGACGAGGACCTGCGGCGGCGGGTGCTGGAGCAGAAGATCATCGATTACGTGCTCAAGAACACCCCGGGCAGCGTCGACTACCTGGTGTGGCTGGTGCAGCGGCTGGAGCGCAACCGCCGCATCGACGCACTGGTGGTCGATGATTCCCCGTCCGCGCGTGGCTATGCGGCGGCCCTGCTGCGGATGTACGGCCACCAGGTCCATGAAGCGGCCGATGGCGCGGCCGGACTGGCGGCCATCGAAGCCTTCCCGGCGATCCGCCTGGCCGTGGTGGATCAGGAAATGCCAGGCATGCAGGGTGCAGAATTCACCCGTCGCCTGCGCATGCTGCGCGCCCGCGACAAGGTGGCGGTGATCGGCCTGTCCGGCAACAACGATGCCTCGCTGATCCCGCGCTTCCTCAAGAACGGTGCCAATGACTTCCTGCGCAAGCCATTTTCGCGCGAGGAATTCTTCTGCCGCGTGTCGCAGAACGTGGACCAGCTCGAGCTGATCGGCACCCTGCAGGACCTGGCCACCCGCGATTTCCTCACCGGCCTGCCTAACCGGCGCAGTTTCCTCGAACACAGCCAGCGGCTGCTGGCGCAACTGCAACAGCATCAGGACTGGGTGGCGGTGGCGATGGTGGACATCGACCACTTCAAGCACATCAATGACACCTGGGGCCACGATGGCGGCGATGAAGCGCTGCGCGCGGCGGCGGCCACCGTGGCCGGCCATGCCCGCGACGGTGACCTGGTCGCCCGTTTCGGCGGCGAGGAGTTCTGCCTGCTGGTGCCCGGCCTTGCCCCGGGCGCGGCGGCGGCCTATTTCGAGCAATTGCGCGCAGCCATTGCGGCGCTGGCCGTCGATGTCGGCGGCGCTACGCTGAAGATGACGGTGAGCATCGGGCTGTGCTGCCTGCAACCGCGAAATGACGCCCTGCACGAACTGATCACCGAGGCCGACCGCCAGCTGTACCTGGCCAAGGCCGGCGGCCGCAACCGGGTGTGCGGCCTGCAGGCACCGCCGGTGGCGCCTGCAGCCGCGCCACAGGCCTGATCGCCGGTCCTGCTCAGCGTCCCCGCCGCTGCAATGCCAGCAGCGCCAACAGGGTGACCAGCGCGGTCAGGCACAGGTAATAGCCCACCGCCGCCAGACCGAAGCGCCCGGCCAGCCAGGTCGCCACATAAGGGGCGGGGGCGGCACCGAGGATGCCGGCCAGGTTGAACGACAGCGAAGCGCCGGTATAGCGCACTTCCACCGGGTAGATTTCCGCAAGGAAGGTACCGCAGGGGCCATAGGTGAGGCCCATCAGGAACAGGCCCAGCGACAGGAAGCCCAGCACCAGCCACGGGCTGCCGGCCTGGAACAGCGGCGCCATCAGCACGCCATAGAGCATGATCAGGCCACTGGCGATGATCATGGTACGGCGCGTTCCCCAGCGGTCGCCGTAGCGCGCCGAGATCGGGATACCCGCGGCGAAGAACAGCGTGGCGAACATCTGCATCAACAGGAAGTGCTCGCGCTCATAATGCAGCGCGCCGGTCCCGTGCCCCAATGCAAACACCGTCATCAGGTAGAACAGCACGAAGGTGGCAAAGGCGCCCAGCGTGCCCAGCAGCATCGGCACGGTGTGGTGGCGGATGACCGTCCACATCGGCAGCGACACGCGCGTGCCGCGGTCCAGCGCTTTCTGGAAATCCGGGGTCTCGTGGATGTTCAGCCGCACCCACAGGCCGAGGCCGACCAGCAAAGCGCTGGCCACGAACGGCACGCGCCAGCCCCATTGCAGGAAGGCATCGCTGCCCAGCCAGTGTTCCAGCAACAGGAAGGTGCCGGCCGACAGCAGGAAGCCCAGCGGCGCACCCAGCTGCGGGAACATGCCGTACCAGGCGCGCTTGCCGGGCGGTGCGTTTTCCGTGGCCAGCAGCACCGCCCCACCCCATTCACCGCCCAGCCCCAGGCCTTGGCCGAAACGGCACAGGGCCAGAAGCAACGGTGCCCATACGCCGATCTGCGCATGGGTGGGCAGCAGGCCGATCAAGACGGTGGACAGGCCCATGGTCAGCAGCGCGGCGACAAGAGTGGCTTTGCGGCCCACGCGATCACCGAAATGGCCGAACACCGCCGAGCCCACCGGACGGGCGATGAAGGCAACGGCAAAGGTGGCCAGTGACTGCAGCATCGCCGCACTGTCACTGCTCTGCGGGAAAAACAGGTGCGGAAACACCAGCACCGCCGCGGTGGCGTAGATGTAGAAATCGAAGA
>DALZLW010000130.1:0-11233 GCA_032007425.1 Stenotrophomonas sp. | reverse complement strand
TCCTGGCCCGCATCCCGATCAGCGTGCGCTGGCGCGACATGGACAGCATGGGCCATGTGAACAACGCCAAGTACATTTCCTACCTGGAAGAGGCGCGCGTGCGCTGGATGCTGGGCGTGGACGGGGTGACCATGACCGACCGCATCGCCCCGGTCGTGGCCGCCACCAACGTCAACTACCGCCAGCCGCTGGTGTGGCCCGACGACATCGTGGTGGAACTGTTCGTGGAACGGCTGGGCAACAGCAGCGTGACCATCGGCCACCGCATCATCGACCAGGCCGATGCCAGCCGCCTGTACTCCGATGGCAATGTGGTGGTGGTGTGGATGGACACCCAGACCGGCAAGAGCGCGCCGCTGCCGGACGCCATCCGCTGCGCCAGCGAGTAACACGGCACAGCCGGCACGCGCAGGCATCGCTCCTGCGCGTGGTCGGCCTTCTTCAGGCCGCTTCGTCCAAGCCGTCCAGCGCGCGTTCCAGTGCATCCAGGTCGGGCAACAGCGCGCGGTGTTCCCCCAGCAGCACGCGCATGTGCACGATGTCCGGCAGCGCCTGCTCGCCGGCATCGACGATCAGGCCCTCGCGGGGCACCGAGACCAGTTGCGGGAAGCCGTCGATGGCCAGCGCCAGATAGGGCCGCCGGGGATTGCCCGCCAGGGCTTTGAGCACCACCACGTGGCGGCCAACCGGCGTGGATGCGCCTTCGTCCAGCCCCGCCAGTCCAGCAAAGGACAGCACCGGCACCTGCCAGCCATGCCAGCTCAGATCGCCCAGCAGCCAGCCGGGCGCCGATGGCCGGGCCTGCACATCGGCACGGGCGATCATTTCGGCCACCGTGGCGTTGGCCAGCAGCAGCCGCTGTGCGCCACAGTGCAGCAGCACGCCGCGGATCTCATCGGTACGACGGTACGGCATCAGCAGGCCTCCGGGGCGTCCAGCGCCCAGCGCTGGGTGATCGCTTCGGCCAGTTCACGGGGCTCGCCGGCAAACATGCCGGCCGCCACGACGGCGGTCGGCGCGGCCGGATCGTAACACCCGTCGCCCACTTGTCCGGCCACCCAGGCCCCCGCCTCCGCCAGGTCCAGCGCCGGATCGATCTGTGCAAGGTCTGCACCACTGAGCAGGATGATCGCGCTGTCACTGGCCGGCAGCGCCGACAACTGCAGGCCCCGGTTGTCACGGTGGAACCACAGCACGCCACGGTTCAAGGCCACCCCGACGTCATCGCCCAGCACGTAGACCGTGCCGGCTTCTACCGGTGCTGGCACGTTGGCCAACCGTACCGGCATCAGCGAAACGCGCGCCATCTGGCTCACCAGGTTGTCGTATCGCCCACCGTCCAGTGGCATGCGCACCAGCACCGGTACCTCCAGGGGCTGTGTCAACGCGGCCAACAATCGCCGCAGGGCATCCGGGCCCCCCAAACCGGCCAGCACCGCGACCGCACCGACCACGCCCTCGCGCTCCCGGTCCCAGGGCGCCGCAGCGGCGGGCGGTGCCGTGTCTTCCATCGCCACCAGGCTCAGGCCGTCCAGATCGAAGTGCCGCGCCGATGCCACGGCGGTCTCCGCCACGTCCTGCTCTGGCGCAACGGCACCGTCATCCAGCAGCGCCCAGTGCCGATAGCCCCCTGCCGCTGGCGGTGCGTCCGCCGCATCGGCCTGATCGGCATCGGGCTGATCTCCATCGGCCTGTGCACCAGGCGGCCCAGCCTGTGGCGCTTGTTCCAGCAACGCTGGCTCCAGTGCTGGCGGGCTCGCGGTGTCCACGGCATCGGGGGCCTGCAGCATCTGGTAAAGGCGATCCCCTTCCAGACCTTGCGCGGCGTCGGCCACTTCCATCCGCCAAGCCGGATCGGCCACGGGCACCTCCGGGTGGGCATCCAGCGCACCCAGCCCTGGTTGTGGCAACTGCGCATGTTCGTCTTCGGCGCCCGGCGGCAGCACCTGCTGGTGGCCCTGCAGCTTGGCGGCCAGATGCCGTCCCCAACGGGCCGCATCCCAGCCATCACGGCGTGCGACCAGCTCGGCCTCGTCGAACACCAGGGTCAATGACGGGGCGTACAGCACGGACTGCAGGCGCTCCAGGGCATCTTCCACCGCCGGCTCCAAAGCCACCACCACCGCGGTCGGTGCGGCCGCCGTGAACTGCGCGACCTGCAGCTGCTCCGGGTCTTCCTCCAGCACCACCTGCATGCCTGCCTGCAGCAACGCCTCGCGCAGCCGGTCACGGGCAACGCCCGCGCGGGCCAGCAGGGCCACCGCCAAGGTGGGTGGGTCATTCATGTCCATCGCGCTCCCCCAACAGTGCCTGCACGATCCGCATCAGCTCAGCCTCCTGGTAAGGCTTGCCAAGATAATGCTGCACGCCCAGCGCCAATGCACGCTGGCGGTGCTTTTCACCGCTGCGCGAGGTGATCATCACCACCGGCACGGCAACCATGCGCGGATCGTCGCGCATCGCGGCAACCAGTTCGTAGCCGTCCATGCGTGGCATCTCCACGTCCAGCAGGACCATGGCCGGCAAGCGCGCCTGCAGGTTTTCCAGCGCCTGCACGCCGTCGCGGGCGGTATCCACCGCCAAGCCGTGGCGCTCGAGCAGGCGGCTGGTGACCTTGCGCATGGTCAGTGAATCGTCCACCACCAGGATGCGCGGAACGGTGGCTGGCAGCGGCACATGGCCCCCCGCTTCGCGTGCCTTTGGCCGGTTGCGGACCAGCGGCGCGATATCCAGCACCAGCATCACCGACCCTTCGGCGCCGAGCGTTGCACCCAATATCCCGGGAACCGAGGTGAGTTGGGGCGCCACGGCTTTGACCAGCACCTCGCCTTGGCCAAGGATCTCGTCCACCGCGACCGCCGCATGCAGCTCACCGGCCTGGACCAGCAGCAGCGGCACCTGCACCGATGCAGGTGCAGGTACCGAAGATGGCGGTTGCCCGAGCAGGTCACCCAGCGCGTGCAGCGCGTGATCCTGCCCGCCGTAATGGTAGCTGCCGCCCTGCAGCAGGCGCTCGCGGCTGATTTCGCCAACGCCGGTGACCGATACCACCGGCACCGCATGGACCGTTTCTCCGACCCGCACAAACAGCGACTGAGCGACGTTCAGCCGTTGCGGCAGATGGATGATGAAGCGGGTACCGGCACCGCGGCTGGACTGAACGTCGATGCTGCCACCGAGCTGGCCGACCTCGCTGCTGACCACGTCCAGCCCAACCCCGCGGCCGGCCAGCGCGCTGACCTGCGGCGCCGTGCTCAGCCCCGAGGCAAACACCAGCCCGTCGAGTTCGTGTGTCGAGGGCACGGCATCGGCGGCCAGCAGGCCACGTTGGACCGCCCGTTCACGGATGGCCTCGTGGTCCAGGCCGGCACCGTCATCGGCGACTTCCAGCACCATTTCGGTGCCTTGCCGCTCAAGACGGAGCAGCACCGTACCGTGCGCCGGCTTGGCCGCCGCCTGCCGCTGTGCCGGTGCTTCCAGTCCATGGGCCACGGCATTGCGCAGCAGGTGCTCCAGCGGCGCGACAAGGCGATCCAGGACGTTGCGGTCCAGGTCACCGTGGTTGTCTTCGACCTGCAGTTGTACCTGCTTGCCGGCATCATCGCCGGCCTGGCGCAGCACGCGTTCCAGCCGAGGCAGGACACTGTCCAGCGACACCCTGCGCGCGCGGGCCAGGCCATCGCCCAGCTCGCTGCTGACCCGCGCCTGTTGCTGCAACAGGCTCTCATACTGTCGCGCAACATCGTCCAGTGCAGCCTGCAGGCCGCCCAGGTCGGCCGCCGACTCGCCCAATGCGCGGCTGAGCGCCTGCACACTGGAAAACCGATCCAGCTCCAGTGGATCGAAAGGCGCCTGGGCGCTGTCCTCTTCGCGCTCGTAGCGAGCGACGATCTGCGCTTCGGTTTCCAGGTCAAGGCGGCGCACCTGGTCCTGCAGGCGTGCATTGGTGCGCTCAAGCTCGCCCAGCGCACCACGGAAAGCATCCATCTGCTGGGCCAGGCGCGAGCGAAGCACGAGCACCTCGCCCGCCTTGTCCACCAGCCTGTCGAGCAGTCCGGCGCGGACCCGCACCTCGTGGTGGCGGGCGCCGGGCGCCGCGTCGCCCTCGTCCAGTGCCAGCGCTGGCGAAAGCGGCGCCAACGGAATTTCCACCTGGGTGAGCGGCACAGGGGCGCCCAGCATCGTGTGCACGCGCTGCTGCAGGGCATCAAGCAGGTCGTCTGCAGCCGTCACGGGGACATGCAGGCGCACCAGGCCCACCATCTGCTGCAGACGGTCATAGGCGCGGGCGAGCAATTGCGAATCGGTCGCCTGCAGCCGCGCCGGCGCAACCGCGACGGCATCGAGCAGGGACTCGATACCGTGACAGAGATCGCCCAGTGCCTGCGCCCCGGCCATCCGCGCACTGCCCTTCAAGGTGTGCAGGTGGCGCTGCAGTCCCTCCAGGGCCAGCCGATCGGCTGGGACTGTCCGCAGCCGCTCGAGCAAGGGCGCACTGTGATCCAGCAGTTCGTCAGCCTCGCCAACGAAAATGGCAACCAGCTCCTCGTCCAGATCAGATGCCACGGCATCGGTACTGGCATCGATCGGCCCATTCACCGCGTGTGCGTCCGTTACGGCATCGGCAGCATGCTGCCCCGGGACGGTGGCAAGGGAAAGTGACGTATCCAATGCGTCCAGAGGCGTTTCGCCATCCACGACATGCAGGCCCTCATCCAGGGCCTGTTGCAGCGTCACGGGATCGCCGAATGCCTGCAGTCCGCCCTCGGCCGACGTCAACGCGTGCGTTTCGTCTTCCTCACTGTCTTCGTCCGCGAGATCTTCTGCGTCGCCGTCGTAGTCTTCGCCGACGCTGTCCGCGGCAGGAGCGACACCGTCGTCATCGATGTGGGGCGGCCACGCCGCCTCTGGCAGCGCGTCAGCCAATGCCAACAGGCGCGCGGTCAGCGCCTGCTCCGACGCAATGACCGGCGCGTCGTCGTACAGGGCCTGCATGGCGACATCCATGCGCTGCACCATCGCCTCAAAGGCATCCAGCACCTCGGCATCAGCGGCCACGCCGGCGAGCATCGCGCGCTTGAGCCAGCTTTCGGCTGCACCCATCAACTGCGGCATGACCGGCACGTCGGTCATGCCGAACGCCCCGCTCATCGTGTGCACGGCCCGCACCACCCCTTCATCCGGGATCCGCGGTGCCTGCGCAGCCTGCTGCAGCCAATGCTGCAGTGTCACGCGGTGGGTATCCACTTCGGCCTGCAGGATCTCGCGCAGCACCTCATCGATCTGCGCGGGCACGCCCTGAGCAGCCTCAAGGCTGTCGCCAGCCTTGCCTACGGCCTGCGGGTCCTGCCCGTCCGCGCGGTCCTCCAGGTAGGCTTCCTCGCCGCGAACGATCCGTCCAGCCAGCAACTGCACGGCATCGGCCTCGACCAGTGGCGGCCCCTCGCCGGCCAGTGCGGCGTGGAAGCCGGGCAGCAGCCTCTGGGCATGCTGCAGCAGGGCGACAAGTGCCGGTGACACCGGCTGGGTTCCCGCCAATGTCGGTGCCAGTGCCTGCTCGATGGCCTGGGCGAACGCACTCAGCCGATCAGCGCCGACCAAGCGCCCGCTGCCCTTGAGCGAATGAAACACACGACTCACCGGCCGCAGGTGCTCCAACGCCTGCGGATGGGCCAGCCACGCCGGCAGCAGGCTGTCCAGCATCTGCTGGTTCTCCGCCAACTCCTCCAGGAAGACCGCGCGGATGCCGTCGTCAACCAGCGTTTCCCCCGCCTCGGCGGTGTGCGGCGATGGGCGGCCTGCCAGCGCCGTTGAGGCATCAGGCAAGGTTTCTGCAGCAAGGGGCGGGTCAAAAGCCGCGATCGCAGCGTCCAACGCTGCGCGGAATGCCGTATCGGAAGCGGCCGGCGTGGTCGTTGCCTGTTCGGCCTGGACCGGATCGAACAGGGTTGCCGCGTCTGCCGCCGCGTCGATGGACGCCGTGGCTGGCGGTAAAGGGTCGAATGTCAGTCCAGCCAGCGGCGGACGCGGCGCCTCGACCCTCGCCGGTACGGCCGGGCTGACCACTACCCGCGCCGGTGCTGGATCAGCCGCCCACGTCGCCACGATCGCCTCGCGCTGCACAGGCTGCACGCGCGTGGACGGCGGCTCGACCGCCGCGCCGCGCTGCGGCCAGTAGCGCAGGGCCTCCAGACTGTCACGCGTGGTTTCCAGGATCTGCTCGCGGTGACTGCCATGGTCGCGCAGCACCTCCAGGTAGTACTCCAGGCTCGCCACTGCATCGGCAAGCGTGTCCATCTGCCGCGCCGGTGCGCGCCGCTGCTGCAGCAGTTCGACCTCGACGAAGGCACCCACGGCATCGACGTGGTCGGCGGCCACGTCCAGTTCAAGCATGCGCAGCGCACCGGCGACCTCGGCGAACAACTGCGGCACCCCGACCAGCGCCTCGTGCTGCCAGCCCGTTTCGATGAAGGCCTCCAGGCGCTCCCGGACCACCGCGAAGTTCGCCAGCGCCTCCTGCGCCACCACGGCGACGGTCTGCAGGCTCTCCTGGGATGCCGCCGTGGCCGCCGACCGCATGCCCAGCTGGGCGACCTGGTCATCCAGTGCGGCGTCGACGAACAGCAGCGCCCCGGCCACTTCCAGCAGCAGGTCCTCGGCCACCGGCTGCTGGCCGCTGGCCACTGCCGCCAGTGTGTCGCGCTGCTGCTGCACGATGTTGCTGGCCGAACCAAGCCCCATCATCGCCAGTGTGTCGGCCACTTCGCCCAGCTCCTGCACCTGTGCCTGCAGCGCCTGATGGGGCGCGGCGGTGCGCAGGTGCAGATCCAGGGCCTCCTTGATCCGCAGCATTTCCTCCTTCACCGCCGTTCCGACGGTGTCGAGCAGGGCGCGGTTGCGGCCACTGACGCTGCCGCGGGCATGGTCGATCTCCGTTTCGCTGGCGCTCGTGCTGTCCGGGGCGAAGGCAAACAACACGCTCTCATCCAGCCCCGGGGCGCCGCGCGCCATGCGCACGTCGTTGAGCAGCGGCATCAGCACCACGGGCACGTCGCGGTGTCCGCCCTGCAACCGCTCGAGGTAATCGGGCAGCAACACCGTGCCACGCATCAGGGTCGCACAGGCATCCTCGCGATCCTCCACGTCTCCGCTGCCCACCGCGGCGGCCAACGCTTCCAGTTCCTGGGCCACCAGTGCCGGGGCATACAGTTCCACCATCCGCAGGATGCCGTGCACCTGGTGCAGGCGCGCGGCGCAGGCTTCCATGCGGGTGATGGCACCGCCTGCATCGAGGAAGTATTCGACCTCCTGGCGCGCCTGGCGCAGGGTTTCATCCAGTTCGGGCTTCACCCAGCCCAGCGCGGTATGGTTGACCGCATCGCTGGCAATACTCATCGGCGACCTCCACGGATGGCCCGCGGGGGGCGCTGGACGGTCGCCTTCGGATCAGCGCTGGCTCGGATGCGATTCATCGGTTGCTCCTCATCACGGGCCACTCAAGCCGGCAACTTGAAATCAGCGACCGAACGCCGCAGTTCGGCGGCCAGTTCAGCCAACCGGCCGATCAAGTCGGCGGTCTGCCCGGCGCCCTGCGAGGTCTGGCCGGTGATCTGGCGGATCACCCCCATGGTCTGGGTGATATCGCTGGCGGCCATGGCCTGCTGCTGCGCCGCGGCGGAAATGGTGTGGATGAGCGTGTTGAGTGCGTTGGACACCCGCTCGATCTCTGCCAGGGCCGTCCCGGCATCCTCGGCAAGGCGTGCGCCGGACACCACCTCGGCGGTGGTCTGCTCCATCGAGCCGACCGCCGCGTGGGTGTCGGCCTGGATGCCCTGGACCAGCGCCTCGATGCCCCGGGTGGCGCTCGAGGTGCGTTCGGCCAGGCGCTGCACCTCATCGGCCACCACCGCGAAACCACGCCCGGCCTCGCCGGCCGAGGCCGCCTGCAGGGCAGCGTTGAGCGCCAGTACGTTGGTCTGCTCGGAAATGTCATTGATCAGCCCGACGATCGAGCCGATCTCCTGCGACGATTCGCCCAGGCGCTTGATCCGCTTGGCAGTGTCCTGGATCTGGTCGCGGATCAGGTCCATGCCGCGGATCGTTTCCCTGACCACACCGGCGCCCCGTGCCGCGATCACCACCGAGCGCTGGGCCACGTCAGCCGATTCAGTGGCATGACGCGATACCTGCTCGATGCTGCCGGCGATTTCGCCAATGCGCTCGGACGCACTGGCGATCTCATCTGCCTGGTGGCCCGATGCCTCGGCCAGCTGCAACGCCGTCGCCTGCGTCTCCTGGGTGGCCAGTGCCACCTTGCTCGAGGTGCCGTTGATGGTGGTGACCAGGTGCCTGAGCTCGTCGACGGCATAGTTGATGGCATCGGCAATGGCACCGGTCATTTCTTCGGTCACCGAAGCCTTGACGGTCAGGTCGCCCTCGCCCAGTGAACTGATTTCATCCAGCAGGCGCATGATCGCCTGCTGGTTGCGGCTGTTGTACTCCACCTGGGTCTGGTAACGCAGTTCCTGCTCGCGCGACCGGCTGCGCACGGTACTGACCACGTAGCCGACCAGGGCAAACAGGGCCAGGGCGCCAGACACCACGCCCAGCCAGAAGTTCGGGAACACCCGGGTATCGGCGGCCGACCCCACGGTGGTGATGGCCTTGAACAGCGCGCGGCTGTCGGCCAGCATCGCCGCCGCGCCGGCGGTCAACGTGCTGGCGGCCACGCGCGCGGCGGACAGCGAGCGCGCGCTGGCCAGCAGCGCATCGGCGTCGGTCCGCATCTGGTCCCATACCTGCTGTGTCTGGGCCAGCGCTGCCTGCGCCGGGCTGCCACGAACCGCCGCGATGCCAAGCGCGCTGTTGCCATCGCGCAACGCCTCGAGCACTTCGGTGAACTGCGCGATATCAGCTGCCAGCCCGTTGCCGCCATCACCTGCGCGGGTATCGGCTGCACGCAGGGCGGTGACCCGGCGCGCCATCGAGCCGGCCAGCACCAGCTGCTGCAAGGCCGGCGTCAGCTGCGCCTGGCCGGCCCCGGCGGTGCTCATTGCCTGCGCCAGCTCACTGGCCTGCGACTGCAACGCGGGCACCCGGGCAGTGAAGCGCTCGGCATGACCGACCATCGCCAGCACCGCCGGCTGGCTGCTCTGCAGCTGCGCCGCCTGCTCGTTCAGCGGCTTCCACGTGGCCGCCAGCCGAGCCACCTGCGCACTTACGGCCGGGTCGGAAGCGTAGCGCTGCTGCAGCAGGCCGACATCGACGGCGATCGCCTTGCGCGTGTTGGCCAATGCAGCAAAGGCCGCGGCATCCCCGGTGGCGGCCTCGCGGCCCTCATTGGCCAGTTGCTGGGACAGTACCTGCAGGTCAGCTGCCTTGCCGCTGGCGTCGGCCAGCTGCCCGCCCTGCCACAGCGAGACACCGGTGTTGGCCGCCAACGCGATCAGCGCCAGCAGCAACAGGGCCAGCCATGCGCCGCCACGACCGGAACGCGGAGTGTGCTGGCGCGTGGGCGCAGGTGCGGTACTCATGATCAACCTCGATTCAACAGAACAGATCGGAACAGGCGCGGCCTCAGGCCGCGGCCTGCCGGAACTCAGGGGTGCGCGCGAGCAACGACAGGGAGAACACCCCCCACTGCTGGCCATCGACAGCATACGCACGCTCGATGAAATGGCCGAACCGCCCCTCGGCGACCGCGCCCGGCGGTACCTGCTGCTGCGGCGGGAAACCACGCTGGCCGACGAGCTCGTCGATGACCAGCGCGACATCGCCGCCTGGCTGGCGCATGACCAGCACGCGCTGCCCCTCGGCCAGCGTACTGCGCTCGCCCTGCAGGAACAGTTTCAGGTCAACCACCGGCATCAGCCCGCCACGCACGTTGCCCAGGCCCAGCAGCCAGGGCTGCGACCGCGGCACCGGAACCAACGCCGGCAGAGCGACGATTTCCGCCACTTCATGGAACTCGGACACCAGCCAACGGCTGCCGACGCGATAGCCGACCCCGCGCCACAGGTCGCTGGCGAATTGCCGGCCGGGCAACTGGACCGCATGGGCGAGGCTGCGCCGTTCGTAGGCTTCCAGCAGGTCGTAAGGCGAGTACATCAGGCCACCAGGGCGTTGATGCGCGCGATGAACTCGGCCTCGCGCGGTGGCTTGGTGATGTAGTCGACCGCGCCCTGGCGCAGGCCCCAGGCCTTGTCGGCTTCCATCGCCTTGGTGCTGACGATGATCACCGGGATCGCGCGGAGCTGTTCGTCGCGCGCCATCGCCCGGGTGGCCTGGTAACCGCTCATGCCCGGCAGCACCACGTCCATCAGCACCAGCTGCGGGGACCTGGCGCGCACCAGGGCCAGCCCATCTTCGGCGTTGCCGGCTTCCAGCACCTCGTGGCCAGCGCGACGCAGCCACTGGCCGAACACCGCGCGGTCGGTGGGCGAATCCTCGATCAGCACGATGCGGGCCATGCGGCGTTCCCCGGCTCAGGCGTTGACGTAGGTCCGGATGGCGCCCAGCAGCTCATCACGGGTAAAGGGCTTGGTGAGGTACTGCTCGGAGCCGACGATGCGGCCGCGGGCCTTGTCGAACAGGCCATCCTTGGACGACAGCATGATCACCGGCGTGGCCTTGAACAGCTGGTTGCCCTTGATCAATGCACAGGTCTGGTAACCATCCAGGCGCGGCATCATGATGTCCACGAAGATGATCTGTGGCTGCTGGTCGGCGATCTTGGCCAGGGCCTCGAAGCCGTCGTTGGCGGTGACGACTTCACAGCCTTCACGCCGGAGCAGGGTTTCAGCGGTGCGCCGGATGGTCTTCGAGTCGTCGATGACCATCACCCGCAGGCCCGCCAGTTCCCCACCCGCAGTCATGTTTTCAGTCATTTGCCATGTCCCCGGGCCCAACGTGCCCAGTCGCTCACCGTTGCGGACGCTATCTATAGCTTACTTGTGTTGCGCCCAGCAAGGCAGACAGCCGCGTGTGTGAAGCCCCGTCCAACACCCTGCACCTGCGCGTGGCGGCCGCCGTCGCATGGCCCGGCAGACGCTGCGTTGCAACGCCGGTGCAGGCACGCGACAGGCATTGCCGCTACCATCAGGGCCTTGCCCACAGGTGCCGCCATGCCGTTGAACGTCATCGTGGTGATGGACCCCATCGCCCACATCAAGATCGCCAAGGACACCACCTTCGCCATGCTGCTGGAAGCCCAGCGCCGCGGCCATGCCCTGCA
>DALZLW010000129.1:0-11263 GCA_032007425.1 Stenotrophomonas sp. | reverse complement strand
GGAAGTCATCGATGTGCGGGATCAGGTTGAAGGCGATCTGCACCGGGAAGCGCTGCGGATCGATTTCCTGGAAGCTCAGCAACTGGCCGGTCTGCTTGCCCAGTTCTTCCAGCGCCGAACGGCCACCGCCGGACACCGACTGATAGGTGGCCACGTTGATGCGCTCGATGCCGTACTGGCGATGCAGCGGCGCCAGCGCCACCAGCATCTGCATGGTGGAGCAGTTCGGGTTGGCGATGATGCTGCGCGGGCGGTTGGCCACCTGCTCCGGATTCACTTCGGACACCACCAGCGGCACGTCATCGTCATAGCGGAAGGCCGAGGAGTTGTCGATCACCACTGCACCGGCGGCGGCGAACTTCGGACCGAATTCCTTGGACACGCTGCCGCCGGCAGAGAACAGGGCGATGTCCACACCGGTCGGGTCGAAGGTGGCCAGGTCCTGCACGGTGACCTTGTCACCGTTGTAGTCCACTTCGCCACCAGCCGAGCGCTCGGAGGCGAGCAGGCTCAGGGTGCCGACCGGGAACTTGCGTTCGGCCAGGATGGACAGCATGGTTTCGCCGACGGCGCCGGTGGCACCGACGATGGCGACGTGGAAGGAACGTGGGGCAGTGCTCATGGGGGACTCTCGATAAAGGGGGATGGAAACACGGACGCATAGCGGCTGGTTTCGGGGAACCGTGTCGGGCAGGCGCTCGCCGGTTCCCTATCGTTTTTCGTCTTTATCGATGGATTTGCCGCCACGAGCGGTACGCGCGGCCAGTGCCGCTTCGGCATTGATCGGGCTCGGCATGTCGGCCGGCGTGCCTGCCACAGCCAGACCGGCCAGCAGGTTGTCCACCGCCAGCTGCACCATGGCGGTGCGGGTGGCCAGCGAGGCGCTGCCGATGTGTGGGGTCATCACCACGTTACGCAACGCCAACAGTTCCGGGCGGACGCTGGGCTCGCCTTCGTAGACATCCAGGCCGGCCGCGGCCAGGCGGCCGTTGGCCAGCGCATCGGCCAGCGCCAGCTCGTCGACGATGCCGCCACGGGCGATGTTGACCAGGGTGGCCGTCGGCTTCATCTTTGCCAGCGCAGCCGCGTCGATGATGTGGTGCGAGGCCGGCGTATACGGCAATACCAGCACCAGGTGATCGACCTGGGCCAGCAGTTCGTCCAGCCCCACATAATGGGCACCGAGCTCGGCTTCGGTCGCCTCCGGCAGGCGCGAGCGGTTGTGGTAAAGCACCTTCATGCCAAAGCCGTGGGCGCCGCGGCGGGCGATGCCCTGGCCGATGCGGCCCATGCCGAGGATGCCCAGGGTGCTGCCGTGGATGTCGGCGCCCAGCATGGTCTGGAACGACCACTGGCCCCACTGCCCTTCGCGCAGCCAACGCTCGGATTCCGTGATGCGCCGGGCCGTGGCCATCAGCACCGCGAAGCCGAGATCGGCGGTGGTTTCGGTCAGCACATCTGGCGTGTTGCTGGCCAGGATACCGGCCTTGCCCAGCGCCTCGATGTCCAGGTTGTTATAGCCGACACCGACGTTGGCGATCACCTGCAGGCGGCCGCTGCCCGGCAGCTGCTCGGCGCCGATGCGCTCATTGAGGGTCACGATGGCACCATCGACATCGGCCAGCCGCTCGGCCATCTGCGCCGGTGTCCAGGCGGTGACGTCGGTGGTCTCCAGCAGCTCGACGCGGTCACGCAGCGGCGCGATCACTGAATCGATCAGCGGCTGGCTGACCCAGACGCGCGGACGCTTGGACTCAGTCATGGCGCACTCCCGGGATGCGTGGGGTGATGGTGCCGACGTCGCCGCACTGGGCGCGGTGACGCAGGGCCTGGTCCATCAGCACCAGTGCCATCATCGCCTCGGCGATGGGTGCGGCGCGCAGGCCGACACAGGGATCGTGGCGGCCGGTGGTGACCACGTCGATGACCTTGCCTTCGGTATCCAGCGAGGCGCCCGGCAGGCGCAGGCTGGACGTCGGCTTCAGCACGATGGACGCGGTGACCGGCTGACCGGTGGAAATGCCGCCTAGAATGCCGCCGGCGTGGTTGCTGGCAAAGCCTTCCGGCGTGAGCAGGTCGCGGTGCTCGGTGCCGCGCTGGGCAGCACTGGCAAAGCCGTCGCCGATCTCCACGCCCTTGACTGCGTTGATGCTCATCAGCGCGGCGGCCAGTTCGCCATCGAGCTTGCCGTAGATCGGCTCGCCCCAGCCCGGTGGCACGTTGTCGGCGACCACGTTGACCCGCGCGCCGATGGAATCACCGGATTTGCGCAGGGCATCCATGTAGGCCTCCAGCGCAGGCACCTGTTCGGCGTGCGGCCAGAAGAACGGGTTTTCTTCCACCGCCGACCAGTCAAAGCCTGCCGGGGTGATATCGCCGACCTGGCTGACGTAGCCGCGGACGGTGATGCCGAAGCGCTCGGCCAGCCACTTTTTGGCGATCACGCCGGCAGCCACGCGCATGGTGGTTTCGCGGGCCGAAGAGCGGCCACCACCGCGCGGGTCGCGGATGCCGTACTTATGCCAATAAGTGTAATCAGCGTGACCGGGGCGGAACTGCTGGCCGATCGTGTTGTAGTCCTTGCTGCGCTGGTCGGTGTTGCGGATCAGCAGGGCGATCGGCGTGCCGGTGGTCAGCCCTTCGTAGATCCCGGACAACAGTTCCACCTCATCGGCCTCGCGCCGCGCCGAAGTGTGCCGGCTCTTGCCGGTGGCCCGGCGCTGCAGGTCATGGGCGAATTCGGCCGCGTCCAGCGCCAATCCCGGTGGACAGCCATCGATCACGCAGCCGATGGCCGGCCCATGGGATTCACCAAAGGTGGTGACGGTGAACAGCTTGCCGAACGAATTGGAGCTCACGGGCGTTGTGCCGCCAGTTCGGTGATGCGGGCGCTGTGGGCGATCAGCTCACGGCATTCCACCGCGAAGATGCCCATCTGCCCGACCTTGAACTCGATCCAGGCGAAGTCGACTTCCGGCAGCAGCTTGACCAGGTGCTGTTCAGATTCTCCCACTTCGCAGATCAGCAGGCCGTCTTCGCTCAGGTGCAGCGGCGCGTCACGCAGGATCTTCAGCACCAGGTCCAGGCCATCATCGCCCGCACGCAGGCCCATTTCCGGCTCGTAGGAGTATTCCTGCGGCAGGGCATCGGTCTCGTCGTTGGTGACGTACGGCGGGTTGGTGACGATCAGGTCGTAGTGGCGCCCGCCCAGGCCGTTGAACAGATCGGACTTGAGCAAGGTGACGTTGTGCGCCTGCAGGCGCTCTTTGTTCTCTTCGGCCAGAGTCAGCGCGGCGTCGCTGAGGTCAACGCCATCCACCGCCCAGTTCGGGTAGTAATGGCCCATCGCGATGGCGATGCAGCCCGAGCCGGTGCACAGGTCCAGCGCCGACTGCACGTGGCGACCGGCCAACCAGGGCTCGAAGCCGGTTTCGATGAGCTCGGCGATCGGCGAACGCGGCACCAGCGCACGGCTGTCGCTCTTGAAGCTCAGCCCGGCAAACCAGGCCTCGCCGGTCAGATAGGCGGCCGGCAGGCGCTCATTGATGCGGCGCTCGAACAGGGCCAGCACCTCGGCCTTTTCCGGCGTGGTCACCCGCGCCTGGCCGTAGGCCGGGCCGAGGTCATGCGGCAGGTGCAGCGCGTGCAGCACCAGTTGCGTGCTTTCATCGAGCGCGTTGTCGTAGCTGTGCCCGAAGGTCAGGCCCGCGGCGTTGAAACGGCTGGTGCCGTAGCGGATCAGGTCGATGATCGTGTGGAGTTCGGCGGCCGTTTCGGCGGTCATGGCGATGCAGGGTACAGAGTGGCCCCCGATTATAGGCGCTCCCCGTCGCCGCAGCATCCGTTGCAGCCGAAACCGCCAGCGTGGCCGGGTATGATGGCCGTCGACTTCGCCGCAACGAGCTTCCGGCCCATGTTCAATCGCAATGTCGGCATCATCCTGTTGATCGCCCTGGCCGCAGGCCTGGGCCTGCTGCTGGCGCAGAAAGTGTTCGCGCCCAAGCCGGTGCCGGGCCAGCCGGCCACCGAGTCGATCACCTTCTACCCGCAGCCGCGCCCGCTGCCCGATTTCAACCTGGCCCAGTCCGACGGTACCCGGCTGATCCCCGGCGAGCTGAACGGCCATTGGACCCTGGTGTTCCTCGGCTTTACCTTCTGCCCCGACGTCTGCCCGACCACCCTGGCCGAACTGGCCGGCGCCCAGAACGGCTGGGAAGCGCTGCCGGAAACCCTGCGCCCGCGCGTGCTGTTCGTCTCCGTGGACCCGGACCGCGACAGCGCCACCCGGCTGGGCGAGTACGTCCATGCCTTCCACAAGGACACCCTGGCCGCCACCGCTGACGTGCCCTCGCTGGAGCGTTTTGCCACCGCGCTGGGCTTCGTGTTCCAGAAAGTGCCGGGCAAGGACTACGAAGCGAATCCCGAGGACTACACCCTGGAGCATTCGGCCAGCCTGGCCGTGCTCGACCCGCAGGGCGGCCTGGCCGGCCTGATCCGCCCTCCCTTCAATGCCGCGGCCATCGGCCGCGACCTGCAGTTGCTGACCGAGAAATCCGCCCCATGAGTCTGATCACCACCCTCACCTATGCCCTGCCGCATCGCCTGCTGTCTTCGATGGCCCGCTCGCTGGCCTATTCGGACAACCCACAGGTGTCGCGCTGGCTGATCGACACGGTGACGGCGAAGTTCGGCGTGAATCTGGCCGAAGCGGCCAACCCGGACCCGCGCAGCTATGCCACCTTCAACCAGTTCTTCACCCGCGCGCTGAAGCCGGGCGCGCGCGTGGCCGATGCCGATCCGCGCAGCCTGCTGATGCCGGCCGACGGGCGCATCAGCCAGTTGGGCCCGATCGAGGCCGGACGCATCTTCCAGGCGAAGGGCCAGTCATTCACCGCCGCCGAGCTGCTGGGCAGCGCCGAGGATGCCAAGCCGTTCAACGATGGCCTGTTCGCCACCGTGTACCTGTCGCCGAAGGACTACCACCGCGTGCACATGCCGTGGACCGGCACCCTGCGCGAAACCGTGCACGTGCCCGGGCGTCTGTTCAGCGTCGGCCCCGCCGCGGTGAACAAGGTGCCGCGCCTGTTTGCCCGCAACGAGCGCCTGGTCTGCCATTTCGACACCAGCTTCGGGCCGATGGCCAGCGTGATGGTCGGCGCACTGCTGGTATCAGGCGTGGAAACGGTCTGGAGCGGCGAGGAAATCCCGGCCTACGGCGATGGCATCACCCGCAAGGACTACCGCGGCCAAGGCATCGTGCTGGAACGCTTCGCCGAAATGGCGCGCTTCAACTACGGCTCGACGGTGGTCGTGCTGCTGCCGCCGGGCGTGGCCCGATTCGCCCCGCACCTGGATGCAGAACACGCGGTCAGCCTGGGCCAGGCGCTGGCGACGCTGCGCTGAACGCAGCGCCACTTCGGGCGGCTTACTTTTCGCAGCCCTGCAGTTTCAAGGTCTGGCCCTGCCGCAGCGCATAGGCCGGCGCCTTGAGGCCATTGGCACGCGCCAGGGTGGGCACATCGCACTGGAAGCGCGCCGCGATGGCCCCGAGCGTCTGCCCCTTGGCGACCTTGTGGGTTTTCACCGGCTTGGCGCGTGCAGCGGCCGGGCGCGGCGCCGGCATCGGACTGGCCGGCGGTGGTGCATCCACCGCACCGGCGGTGGCCGCGGCCACCGGCACCACGCCGCCGACCGCGACGCTGCCGGTATAGCTGGCGGCGCTCGGACGGATGATCGCCGCGTTGAGGTCGGCGGTGATCAGCGCACGGGCCAGATCGGCACGCGGACCGCTGACGCAGTAGCGGTTGTACAACCCGGCAATGCGGGTGGTGGCATTGATCAGCGTGCCGGCCGGAATCCAGCCGTCGGCCTCGTAGCGCGGGTTGAGGTTGCGCAGCGCGCGCATGTAACCATCGCGGGTGCCGTGGCTGCCCAAGCAGATGGTCAGCTCATAGATCGTGGTGGACTTGGCCAGCCGCAACGTCGCCGGCTGGGCATTACCCTTGGGGAACTCGACGCCGTACTGCTGCGGGTGCAGGAAAATCCACGCCGCAGCGATCACCATCGGCACATAGTCCTTGGTTTCCGCCGGGAACTCGTTGTACACGTTGTTGACCCAGAAGCTTTGCCCCGGGTTCTGCCGGTACACGCGCGCGGCACGCCCCTCGCCACCGTTGTAGCCGGCCAGGGACAGTTCGATGTTGTTGTTGAGCTCGCGCAGGCGCTCGTTGAGGTAGGTGGCACTGGCCTCGGCAGCACTGCGGGCGTCGAAGCGGGTATCAAACCCGGTGCCGTCCGGGCCCAGCCCGAAGCGCCGGCCGGTGGCCGGCATGAACTGCATCAGGCCGGCCGCGCCGGCACGCGATGAGGCATGCACGCGCCCATTGGATTCCTTGGCCATGATGCCGAACAGCAGCGCCTCGGGCAGCCCGCGCTTTTCCCATTCCGGCCACATCACCGCGCGCAGGTTCTGGTAGTTCTCGTAGCTGGTCAGCAGTGCCGGACGCATGTCGGTCAGCCAGCGGCGGATGCCGGCCTGCACCGCCGGGTTGAACTCCACCATCGAATCGAAGGCGTGGCGCTTGTCGTTGAGCAGGGCCGCGGCACGCGCGGCCTCGGGCACGTCGGCGGTCAGCGGGCCGACATGGTCCGGGTCCGCTTCCAGCGGGGGATTGGCATCTTCGGCCACCTCATCGGGGTTTTCGCTGTCGGCCTGGGACTTGAGCAGGCGCTTGTAGGTGGCCAGCAGCGTGCTCATCTGGCAACCCTTCTGGCTGCCACAGGCACTGAGCACGTCCTCCATGTCTTCCAGCGCAGCATCGGCCTCGGCGGCGCCCTTCGGGTCGGCATTGGCCAACAGGACCCGGGCGTCGGTGTAGCGCTTTTCCGCCGCCGTCATCCGCGCCTGCAGGGCATCGGCACGGGCTTTGTCACGCGCCGAAACCCGTTGCGCCTGGGCCTGGGGCACCACCGTGATCAGTCCCAGCAGGACAAGGACGGGCCAACCACGAAAGAACGGGACAGAAGCAGGCATCTTTGGCACTGTGTATGAAACGAGCAGGCAGAGTAGCGGGGCCGCCAAGGCATCGGCAACCCGCGCTGCAGCAGCGGCCTGCCACGGTTAACATTGCGCGCATTCACCTGAGGGCAGCACCGATGGATCCGATCCTGCTGGGCAAAGGCACCACCGACGACATTCCCGTGACCCTGCTGCCCCGCCTGGGCAACCGCCACGGGCTGGTGGCCGGCGCGACGGGGACCGGCAAGACCGTGACGCTGATGACGCTGGCCGAAGGCTTCTCGCGGATCGGCGTGCCGGTGTTCCTGGCCGATGTGAAGGGCGATGTGTCCGGCCTGGCCATGCCCGGCAGCGGCAGCGAGGCGCTGCAGCAGCGCGCCGCGCAGACCGGCGTCGCCGATTACAGCGCAAGCGCCAACCCAACGGTGTTCTGGGACCTGTACGGCCGGTTGGGGCATCCGGTGCGCACCACGGTCAGCGAGATGGGCCCCACCCTGCTGGCGCGCATCCTGGAACTGAGCGACACCCAGGCCGGGGTGCTGGACATCGTGTTCAAGCTGGCCGATGACCGCGGCCTGCTGTTGCTTGACCTGGACGACCTGCGCGCCCTGCTGGGCCTGGTGGCCGCCGAACGCAAGGACATTTCCACCGAATACGGGCTGGTCAGCGCGCAATCGGTGGCGGCGATCCAGCGCGCGCTGCTGCGGCTGTCGCAGGATGGCGGCGAGGCGTTCTTCGGCGAACCGGCATTGGAACTGGCCGAGCTGATGCGGGTCAACCACGATGGCCGCGGGGTGATCGGCCTGCTGGCCGCCGACCAGCTGGTGCTCAAGCCGCGCCTGTATTCCACCTTCCTGCTGTGGCTGCTGTCGGAGCTGTTTGAAACGCTGCCGGAAGTCGGTGACCTGGAAAAACCCAAGCTGGTCTTCATCTTCGACGAAGCACACCTGCTGTTCAACGACGCCCCGGCGGCGCTGGTCCAGCGCATCGAACAGGTGGTGCGACTGATCCGCTCCAAGGGCGTGGGCGTGTACTTCTGCTCGCAGTTCCCCGACGACATCCCCGCCAACATCCTGGGTCAGCTCGGCAACCGCGTGCAGCACGCGCTGCGGGCCTTCACCCCGCGTGACCAGAAGGCGGTGAAGACGGCGGCCGAAACCTTCGTGCCCAATCCGAAACTGGACGTGGCCGCAGTGCTGGCGCAACTGGGCACCGGCGAGGCACTGGTATCCACGCTGCAGGACAAGGGCATCCCGATGCCGGTGCAGCAGACCCTGATCGCGCCGCCGCGCTGCCGGATGGGACCGATCAGCGACAGCGAGCGCGCCAACGTGCGCGCCGGCAGCCCGGTCGGCAGCCGCTACGACACCGCCATCAACCGCGAATCGGCGGCCGAGTTGCTGGCCGCCCGGGCGCAGAAAGCCACCGAAGCGGCCGCCACACCGAAGGCGCGCAGCCGCGAACAGGACGACGCACAGGAAGGCGGCTTCGGCCAGGCGATCAAGAACGCGGTGTTTGGCACCAAGCGGCGCCAAGGCATGATCGAGACGATGGCCAAGCAGACCACGCGCACGGTGGGCACCAAGCTGGGCAACCAGATCGTGCGCGGCCTGCTGGGCGGCATTTTCGGCGGCAGGCGCTGAGCCCACACGGGGTAGAATCAGCGCATGTCACGTTGGCGTCCCCCTGCAGAAAAGAGTACGGCCCTGATCACCGCCGCCGGCCACGCGCGGCTGAAGGCGGAACTGGATGAGCTGTGGCGCGTGCGCCGCCCCGAGGTGGTCAAGGCGCTCGCCGCGGCGGCCGCCGAGGGCGACCGTTCGGAAAATGCCGAGTACACCTACCGCAAGAAGCAACTGGGCGAAATCGACCGTCGCGTGCGCTACCTGAGCAAACGCCTGGAAGCACTGCGCGTGGTCGACGGCCAGCCGGCCGATCCGCAGGCGGTGTTCTTCGGTGCCTGGGTCGAGCTGGAGAACGTCGATAGCGGGGAAACCCACCGCTACCGCATCGTCGGCCCGGACGAAACCGACGCCGGCAGCGGCTGCATCAGCATCGACTCACCGCTGGCGCGTGCCTTGCTGAAGAAGCGCATCGACGATGAAGTCGGCGTCGAGCTGCCTGGCGGTGCGCAGACCTTCGCCATCATCGCGGTGGACTACAGCAGCCAAGCCGGCGCCCGATAGCGCCGGCCCATGCCCGGCTCGCACGCATCCTTCAGACGCCCAGCGCCAGCTCAGCGTGCCCCGCCCCGCGCGGCCAACGGCAGTGGATAGCAGCGGCCTTGGCGCAACGGGCGGAAGTAGGTCGCATCAGACAGCGCGACGGCCCCCTGCCCCGCGTCCTGCCAGCCGGGAGTGCCGAGCAGCGGCAACGGGCGCAGCTGCAGCGGATCGGTCAGCACCTCACTGGCAGCGATCGCTGCCGCGACGCGCTGCAGGCAACCGGCATCGTCGTCGCCGACCACCACGACGCACTTGCCCAGCAAGCGCCGCCCGGGCAGCAGCCCCTGCTCCAACAATGCGTGACCGAACACCGCGGCGATGGCGATGGCGTTGTGCTGCCAGTGCGCCGGCGTGAACAACGCCGGCCAGTCATGCGCATCCCAGGCGGCCAACAGGGCGGCATCGCGTACCCGCACCACGACACCGCTTTCGTCAAACTGGGTCAGCGCGGCCTGCGCGCGATTGCGCTGGCCCGCAGGCATCGCCGCGATGTGGCGGCATTGCTGTTGATTCAAGGCCTGCTTGATGGCCGGATGACAGGCCCAGATCAACGCGTTGAACAGGTCATGCCAGTTTTCAGCCCGGGTGGCGATCCGCCCCTGGGCAATACGGGCTTCGTAATGCAGGCCATCGGCCAGCAACGCCGCGTCCTGCCGGACGAAGCGCTGGCCTGGCACCGCCAGACGGGCATCGAGCGCTGCCACGTCCGGCCAGCGCGGCCCCTGCAGCAGGTCGGCGTAGCCGCGCACGCCGTCATACAGCGGGTGGGCGAAGCAGGCGGCCGGCACCTCGTCGCGTGCCGGGGCGATGAAACGACGCGGGCCACCGCCGCCCTCGGCGACAGTGGCCGGCAACACACTCACAGCATTTTCAGATCGAATGCAGGCCGCGTGGCGCTGGGCAGCGCGTCGCCAAACAGGTCGTGTTCGTCGTTGTCGGTGATTTCCACATCCACGAACTCGCCCACGCGCAGCGGCACCTGGTCGGCATTCTGGATATGCACCAGGCCATCGATTTCCGGTGCATCGGCCTTGGAGCGGGCCACGGCGATGTCACCCTCGATCGCATCGACCAGGCATTGCTGCACGCTGCCGATCTTGGCTTCCAGTCGCGCGGCAGAGATCTGTGCCTGCTTTTCCATGAAGCGCGCCAGCCGTTCCTGCTTCACTTCTTCAGGCACGGCGCCCGGCAGGTCGTTGGCGGTGGCGCCTTCGACGGGCGAGTAGGCAAAGGCGCCGACGCGGTCCAGCTGCGCCTCGTCCAGGAAGGCAAGCAGCTCTTCGAACTCGGCTTCGGTTTCGCCGGGGAAACCAACGATGAAGGTGGAACGCACGGTGATGCCCGGGGCGATGCGGCGCCAGTTGTGCACGCGTTCCAGGGTCTTTTCCACCGCACCCGGACGCTTCATCAGCCGCAGGATGCGCGGGCTGGCATGCTGGAACGGGATATCCAGGTAGGGCAGGATGCGGTTTTCCGCCATCAGCGGCACCACGTCGTCGACATGCGGATAGGGATAGACATAGTGCATGCGCACCCACGCATCCAGCTCGGACAGGCCTTCGCACAGGGCCTTCATCCGGGTCTGGTAGGCCTTGCCGCGCCAGGTCTTTTCGGCGTACTTCACGTCCACGCCATAGGCCGACGTGTCCTGCGAAACCACCAGCAGTTCACGCACGCCGCCGCGTACCAGCCGCTCGGCTTCACGGAGCACCTCGTCCACCGGGCGCGACGCGAGCTTGCCGCGCATCGAGGGAATGATGCAGAAGCTGCAGTGGTGGTTGCAGCCTTCGGAAATCTTCAGGTAAGCGTAGTGGCGCGGGGTCAGCTTGATGCCGTAATCGGGTACCAGATCGACGAACGGGTCGTGGCGCGGCGGGATCGCCGCATGCACGGCTTCCATCACGCTGAGGTAGTCCTGCGGACCCGACACCGCCAGCACGTTCGGATAGGCCTCGCGGATCTGCTCCGGGCGCTTGCCCAGGCAACCGGTGACGATCACCTTGCCATTGGCGTTCATCGC
>DALZLW010000128.1:0-11378 GCA_032007425.1 Stenotrophomonas sp. | reverse complement strand
GCGACCTTGACGATGCGCCAGTTCTTGAGGATGAACTCGTGCATTTCCGCACGGATCCAATGCACCGCGAACGACACGAGGCGAACGCCCATGTCCGGGTCGAAGCGCTTCACCGCCTTCATCAGGCCGATGTTGCCTTCCTGGATGAGGTCGCCCAGTGCCAAGCCGTAGCCGTTGTAACCGCGGGCCACGTGCACCACGAAGCGCAGGTGCGAGTGCACCAGCTCACGCGCGGCGTCCAGGTCCTGGCCATCACGGAAGCGGCGCGCCAGGTCCTGCTCATCATCGACCGACAGCACCGGGATCTGGTGCACGGCACCGATGTAGGCGTCCAGCGAACCGAGCGCACTGGGAATCGGGAGATTGTTTGCCACAAGGGCAGTAGAGGTGTTCTGGCTCATGGGTCTCATCTTAGCAGTCCGGGATTTGGACTGCTAAAGGGGAAAAAAGTTCCAGCGTTCCGTTGGCAGAACGATGGCGCAATCCACAGTCCTACCCTAGCGCGAAATGATGACAGTGGCGAGAGGGCATCAACATGCAACATTGTATTTATAAATCAACTACTTATTCGAATAAATGCGGCATTTCCATGTCCACGGAGGCTGAACGCCTTGTACTGACCGCCCCATTCGGCCGACGCAAGTTGCCACGCGTTCAGCCGTTGGAAACCTCGCGCGATGTGCAGGCGGTCAGTAATACCCCGCCAGATTCACGAACAACCCTTTCTGGTCGTAGCGCAGCTCGGTCAGGTCGTCACTGAACTCGGTGAAGTTGTACCCCGCGCCGATCTTGAAATTCTCCCCGATGCGCCGGTCCACACCGACCAGCACGCCCTTGCGGTCACCGCCATCGCGCACCTTCAGCCAGCGGTACTCGGCCAGCCCTTCCCATTGCTCGAACAGGCGATAGCGCAGCTGCAGCGCGGCGAAATCGGCCCGACTGTCCAGCCAGGCGCCTTCGCCGCGACCGGTACGGTAGTCGCCCCAGCGCGAGGCCAGCTTGCCTGCCACTTCCCAGCGCGGGCCGAACTGGCGGATGCCCTCCAGCGAGAGCACCTGCGAGCGCTGGTCGTACAGATTGCCGCCCTCCTGCCCCAACGAGGCGACGTCATAGAGGTAAGTAAACTTGCCGAACGCCGCCCAGCGGGTGCTGTCATGCGGGCGCCAGGCAAACCCCACGTTGGTCTCCACCAGCTTGGCATCGGCCACCGGGTTGATCCGGTCCTGGGTGTCGGCATAGTTGGCCCGCAAGGCCAGCCGCCAATCATCGTTGAGCCGGTACAGCAGGCGGTTGGTGGTCACCCACTGCTCGCGCTGCTCGGCACCGCTGTCATGCCGATATTCCAGCTTGCTGCTCCACTGCGCCACCGCATCGGTGCGGCCACCGCTCACGCTGTAGGCACGGCGGTCGATGCGGCCCAAGGTGGATTCCAGCTCGCCATCCATCAGGGTGAAACCCAGGTTCCAGCCCTGCGCCGGATAGAAGTCCATGCCGAAGGTATGCACCAGCCCGGCGTTGTCCTGACGCCGGTCTTTCAGATACTGGCTCTCGTTATACACATTGACCTGGTTGTTCAGTCGCCAGCGCTGGCCGGCGGTCCAGCCCGACTGCAGGCCATTGTCGAACAGCGGGTCATAGCCGGTGCGGTCACTGCTGTAGCTGTAACTGCCGTACAGGCTGTGGTCCGGCGCCAGCCGGTACTCGCCGTCCAGCCGCGCGCCATGACCACGGCTGCCGCCGCTGACCTCGGCACCGACACTGCTGCGATCACCAAAAAGATACCGCGCCCCGGCAGTGAGCAGGTCATTGTTCTCGTAGGCGCCGCCGTCATCGTCCACGGTCAGCTGGCCGCTGCCATACAGCTCCCAATTGGCACCGAAGCGCTGCCGGTAGCTCAGCGCGGCGAGCAGCGCCTGCACGGTCTGCAGCTCCTGCTCCTCGCGCACCCGGCGCAGCTCCGCGCCCAGCTGTCCGTCATTGCCCAATCGCCATTCGCTGGTCAGTTGGGTCTGTTCCAGCGCCAGTGCCCCCTGCTCGGTGCGGGTATGACGGCCATACAGACTGAAATCATCTGTGAGGTAGCCGAGGAACTCCGCCCCGTATTCCTGCACCGCCTGGCCGATGTCCTGCCGCGCCACCGAGAAACCCGCATCCACATCGCGCCACCAGGCGCCCATGCTCCAGTCGCGTGTGGTCCAGCCCAGCTCCCGCAGGTTGGCGCGTGCTTCCACCGCGGTGGCACTGCCCGAGCGCTGGCCTTCGTCGCTGTTGCGGCGGATGAAACTCAAGCCGCCGTTATCGGAATAGAAAATCGGCGCGGCGGTGGCATCGGTCTGGGTGTGTTCCACCTTCAGGTAGGTGCCACGCCCGGCCTGCAGGGTGAGATCGGCGCCCTTCAGGCTGTAGTTCTCGCCGCTGCGGTTTTCCTCCACCCAGGTCCCACCTACCGCCACATGGTCGCCCAGCCACTGGCGGCCACGCACGCCAGCGCTGACGTCATCGCTGCTGAAGCCCAACGGCACGTACTCGTAGTCCACCAGCAACAACTGGTCGTAGCCATCCAGCGGCTGGTCGCGGGTGATGCTGCGCACGTTCTCGCGGGTCAACTGGGCCAGCGGCCGGGTCAGGATCAAGCGGCCCTGCAGGTCATCCATTTCATAGTCCACGCCCTCCTGCAGCACGGCGCGCGTCTCGGTGCGACCGGTGGTGCGGTCGCGGACTTCCAGCACCACCTGTTCCGAACCGGGCAGCACGTCGGTGTGGCGCAGGTAATACAGACTGCCGCCGGTGCCAAGGAACTCGCTGTGGCCAGGTGCGGACTGTGCCTCCGAACCAAATACCTTCAACTGCGAGCGCGCCTCGCCCAGCGGCGTGGCAGCCAGCGACCGCCAGTTCAAGGCGCCACCATACAACGAACGCACATACTGGCCGTACTCCGTCCCGGTAATGCCGGTGGCGAAGTTGCCCCACAGCGCCTGGCTCTGGTCCCAATCCACCCGCATGTAGAAGCGGCCCTGGGTATCGACATCACGCCAGGTAGTGGAATCATCGCCGTACACCGGGTAATACAGATCCGGGTCCAAGCGCCGGAACACGTCTTCCGGATCGGCATCCATGAAGTTGCGGAACAGGTGCTTCAGCGCGCGGTCCTGGGTGTCGGCCTGCGCGGTGAGCAGGTATTTGCCGCGCATTTTGCCTTTCAGGTAGAACGCCAGGCGGCCATCACTGAGGAAACCATCATCATCGCGCCCGTCAGCAGCCAACGGTTGCAGGTTGCCGCTGGCGCTGTTGCGCGACAGGGTGACATCGGCGATCGCCACCGCGAACAGGTAGCGCCCGGTCACGTCCACCTGCAGCGGCCGCTCAGCGCTGGGCTGGTCGCGGGCTTCCACCTTCACGTCGTAGCGGTGCTCGCCTACCGGTTCAAGGAACTCGGCGGCGAACTTCTGTTCCAGGTCCACCGGGAAGTTCTGCCCGTTGATGGTCACCCGACTGTTGGGCTCCAGGTTGCGGCCGTAAACGCGCACACGCGAACCATGGATGGGAATGTTCTGCAGCCGCAGCTGGCTTTGTCCGTAAATGGCATTGCTGACCTGCAGCGACTGCGCGCTTTCACCCTCCAGCGCCTGGCCGAGGGTGCGCTGCACATTCTCCCGGGTGACCTGCAGGCCACGATCGAAATCGGCCGGGGTGACCAGCTGGATGTACTGCAGTTGGGTTTCATCGAAGGCACCGCCTGCCCCATAGGCACGGGCGACGTAGATCAGGTCATCGCCGGTGCGCAGGCGCACGTTGGCCGGCACCTGCCCGTCCCATTCGGCTTCGGCCACATAGCCGACCGGCAGCACCACGCGGGCCAACGGCGTGACCAGGTCGGTGTCATTGCCGCGGTACAGCGTCACTTCGAGCCGTTCGATGAAGGAAGCGTAATTGTTGTAACTGTGGAAACGCACCGGACGGGTGATCACGCCGCCCTCCAGCGGTACCGTCGCCGCCGCCTGCACGCTGAGGCTGGGCGGCACCATCGAGGGATCCTCGGTGGCCCAGACCACGCCACCGCCCGGCAGGTCGGCCATGAAGCCGTTGCCATTGGCCGTGCGTACCGGCAGCTCCGGTCCGGGTAGCGCCGGGCCGCGCACTTCCGGCGCTACCACAGCGCCGCCCACGCCGATCGCCTCTTCTTCGCGGATGCGCAGCAGCACGGTGTCACCGTCACGGCAGCCGTCGGCATCGCAGACGGTGGCCGGGGTCTCACCATGCGGCGACAGTGGCAACGGCGGTGTCAACGTGGCCAGCCGCAAGGGCCGTTGCGGGGCCAGCCAGGCCAACCCCTCTGACGCGGGGGCCGGCAGCGGCTCCGGCAGGGGCAGTTCCGGCGTCGCAAGGCCGCGCATACGCTGAAGGTCTGCCTGCACGGGCGTCGTCGGCACCGCCTGCTTTGGCAGCAACGTCGCCAAGGTGGCATCCACCGTCGATGGCGGTGCCGCGAGCGGGGTGACACGCGCGACGGGCAACGCAGCGACCGCCGCGCTCGCACTACCGCGCTGCGGTTGCATCCGCTCACCCTGCAGGGAACCTGATCCCGCTGCAGCCACGACACCGGCAGCGTGCACACCCGGTGCAAACTCAGTGACCGATGCCGACGCGGCATCCCCCTGCTGGCGCAGGGGCACGTGCACCGGCGACGGGGAAGGCACCGCCAACAACGGCGACGACGCTGTCGGTGTCGCTGTCGGTGTCGCTGTCGGTGTCGGTGTCGGTGTCGGTGCCGATGTCGGTGCGGATGTGGCTGCCGTCGGATGACCCCCCGGGGTCGATTCCAGCGCGGCCAGCGCGGTGCGGTCAGCGTCCGCTGTCGCTGCAGCCGCGGGTGCAGCCTGCTCCAGGCCCATCAACTGCCGCATCTGCGCCTCGGTGGCCGGCGCGGCAATGCGTACCGGCATCGCCCGCGGTGCCTGTTGGGCCAGCAACGGCGCTGGCAGCAGCACGCCCAGGATCATCCGGGTCAACGGGTGCAGACGCAGCCTGCGTTGCGAAGTCTTCATCTCAGCGCCCCTCGCCGTCATCGCCCGTGGTGCCACTACCCGCCGCCGGCACAGGGGCCGGCAACCACTGCGCGCGGATGCGATCGCCCAAGCCCGGCGGCAGGCGCGCCGCGATGGCCTCGGCCAGCGCGCGCAACCGTGCGTCGGCCAGTGGTTCCTGCCCGCTCGATACCAGCAACCGCACCTAACCGTCCTGCCGTTGCACCAAGGCACGCGTGGCCTGTTCCAGCAGTGCCGCATGGCGTGTCTCCACCATGCTGCTACCCGCGGTGAACAGGGCATCGGAGAACTCCAGTACAGGCCCACGCGGCGTTGCGGTGGCCGTGGTCGGATCCAGTTCACCGGCCGGCATCAGCACACCGAAATCAAAGCGCACCGGCACCCCCGGGGTGATCCTTCGCACCAGCGGATTGGCGGTGGTGAAGCGTGCTCCGGCCGGCAGCGTGGACGGATCCACCTTGAGGATGAAGTTACGACCGCGCGCCTGGCCACCTTCGATGCCCAGCACGTGATAACGGCCATAGGCATCGGTCTCCATCAGCAGGCCTTCCACCGATGCCACGCGCACGCCCGGCACGCCGCGCTCGCCGGCATCCTGGATGCCGTTGCCGTTGCGGTCGTCGAACGCGCTGCCGACGATCAGGCTTTCATCCAGCAGCGGGTCACTGCGTACGTCGACATCGGCGCTGGCGACATTGGCGATGCTGCGCCCCTGCCCATCCACCGCGGTGATGCGGTTGGTATGCACGCCGCTGCCGGTACCGGCGCCGATGCGCAGGTAGTACACCACCGTGGCCTGGCCACCGGCCGGCACGTCGATGCCTTCGATGCGCAGCGGCTGCACGCCACTGGTGCGGGCACTGTTGTCAGCATCGGTCACCGCGAACCCACCGCGGGTGAAGCTGAAGCCTGGCGGCAAGGTGTCCAGCAGGGTCACGCCATTGGCATCGACATCGCCGACGTTGTCCACGGTGATGGTGTAACGCACCAGGTCACCGATCTGCGCCGTGCGCTTGGCGCCCAGCTTGGTCAGCCGCAGCGTGGCCTGCTCGCCGGCCACGGTCACGGCGACGTTGGCTTCGGCACAGGCCGGCGTCGGCACCGAGACATCGCACACCCGATAGCGGAAGTTGTCGGTACCAAAGAACCCGCTGGACGGCGTGTAGGTGCAGCGTCCCTGCGCACACACCACGCTGCCATTGCCCGGCTGCAGCACCACCTGCAGCGAAGCCGGATCCAGGGGCGCGCTGCGCGTACTGTCGTTGCCCTGCACATCGATCACCACCGGCCCCTGCGTGTCCACGGTCACCACGTCGTCGGCCAGTTGCAGCTGATTGGCTTCCACGGTGATCGTCACCGTGGCGGTGCCACACACGGAGGGGTTGGCCGCTTCGCACACCTGGTACTGGAACGACTGGGTGCCGGCAAAATTGGCGGCCACCGCAAAGCGGATGCGTGCCTGCGCCATCACTTCCGCGGTACCGAACGGCGGCGGGCTGCTGATCGTCACCACCACCGTGGCCGGGTCGATCGGGCTGCCATCACTGCGGTCGTTGCCGAGCACGTCGATGTCGAGCTGGCCGTTCTGCGGCATCACCACCGCATCGTCAGTGGCGTCCACGCCGACCACCGCGGTCACCACCTGCACCGACACCGTCGCGCTGGAACACACCGTGGGTTGATCCAACAGGCACAACGTGTAGGTGGTGCTGTACGTGCCCGGGGCAAGGTCGGCGGCCACGTTCAGCGCACCGTCGGCGGCAAAGGCCAGTGCCGCCGTCGCCACCGGGGCGAAGCTCACCTTCGACGGATCCAGTGCGGCCGAGTTCAACGTGTCATTGCTGAACACATTGAGCAGGTTGTCCACCGCCGGGCCACTGGGAATCGGCCCACCGCTGTCGTCCACCGCCAGCAGCGCGCCCACCGGGCCCTGCACGCGGATGCTGGCGATCGCGCTGCTGCAATTGCCCGGCACGCCGTTCTCGCACAGTTCGTAGGCCAGTTGCACCAGCCCCGGCTGCACCCCGGGCGCGACCATGATCTGGCCCTGGTTGTTCATCGTGTAGCCCGGCGTACTCCCGGCCAGGGTGGCGGTGACGCTGCCCAGCGGCGGCGGCGACACCCCATTGAAGGTGTCATTGTCCAGCACCGAACGGCTGATGGTGCCACCCACGGCCGGATCCACCGGCGTGCCGGTCAGGTCATCGTTCACCGCCAGCACCACATTGCTGGCCACGGTGAAGGTCACGCTGGCCGTGCCGCAGACGGCGCTGTTGGGCGCCGGCAGGCACACCTGGTAGGTGAAGCTCACCGTGCCACCACTGCCCGCCGGTGGTGTGTAGCTGAAGCTGCCATCGGCATTGAACTGCAAGCCGGGCGGGACCGTGCCCGGCACGCTGAACTGCGATCCCGGCGGCACGTTGTCGTTGCCATCGACGCGGCCAGTGACCGTCTGCCCGGCCTGCACGCCGATGCTGTCCGGCTGTGGCGACGGCGTCAGCAGCAGGCTGATCGCCGCGGTGTCACAGTTGCTGGGCGTCGCTGCCTCGCACGACTGGTAGCTCAGCGACACCGGACCAGACAGTGCATCGAGCGGCACGCTGACCACGCCATCGGCGGCGATCGCATACCCTGTGGGCGCCGACACCAGCGACAGCACCACGCTGCCTGCAGCCGGCGGTGACACACCATTGAGCGTGTCATTGCCCAGCACACTGGCTGCCGGCACCCGAGCACCACGCCGAGGACGTCCACAGCGTGCAGGAACGGGAAATCCTCGCCCTGCTGCGACGGCTGTCGGCACGCAAGCGCCAGGTGGCGCGCGCGATCATCGAGATGCTCAACGATTGACGACCGCCTCAGCGCTGCGTCGGCAGCTGGGCACGCGGTGGCAGTGACCAGTCGATCGGTTGCTGGCCACCGCGCTGGAGGTAGTCGTTGGCCATCGAAAAGTGGCGGCAGCCCAGGAAACCGCGGTGCGCGGACAGCGGTGAGGGGTGCGGCGACTTCAATACCCGATGGCGTGCGGTGTCGATCACCTTGCCCTTCTGCTGCGCGTAACTGCCCCAGAGCATGAACACCAGGCCATCGCGCTCGCGGTTGAGCACGTCCACCACGTGGTCGGTGAAGCCTTCCCAGCCGCGTTTCTGGTGCGCGCCTGCCTGGCCTTCTTCCACGGTCAACACCGCGTTGAGCAACAGCACGCCGCGCTGCGCCCACGGCAGCAGGCAGCCATGGTCGGGCCGCGGCAGGCCAAGGTCGCTCTCGATTTCCTTGTAGATGTTCAGCAGCGAAGGGGGCACCGCGATGCCCGGCTGCACGGAAAAACTCAGGCCGTGGGCCTGGCCACGGCCGTGGTACGGATCCTGGCCGAGGATGACCACCTTGACCTGGTCGAAGGGCGTGGCGTCGAAGGCCGCGAAGATCTGTGGCCCGGGCGGGAATACCGTCGCACCGGCGGCCTTGCGCTGGCGCAGGAATCCGGCGAGTTCGCGCATCGGCGGCTGCAGCAGGTAATCGCCGATACGGGATTTCCAGCTGGGTTCGAGCTGGATCGAGGGTGTCATGTCGTTGCTCATTGCATCGTGTGTGGAGAAGTAAGACGCGCCAGCCGCAGCTGGAACAGGACCTTGGCACTCAGCCGCCGGGCGTCGACCGGCTTGAGCACCAGATCGTTGGCGCCGGCATGCAGCAGCGCCACGTGCTGGCCAGGATGGGGGTCACCGGTCATCACCAGCACCGGCAGGCGGCGTTTCCCATAGCGGAAATCAGTGCGGATGCGGGCGATCAGATCGCGTCCACCGAGCTCCCCCTTCAAGGTGACGTCGGTGAGGACGAGATCGATCCGGCGGGCACTTCGGCCGAGCGAATCTGCGGTCAGCAGGGTAATGGCGTCCTCAGCGGAATCCACCTGGATGACATGCAGGCCCTGGCGCTCCAGCATCCGCCGGGTCGCCGCCGCAACCACCGGGCTGTCTTCGGCATGCAGGACGGTGGCGCCAGGCATCGGGGTTGGCAACACGTAGCCACTGATGAACGCGGCCAGTGCCTGCGGCCCCAGCGACTTGTCGAAGTGATCGGTGACGTCTTCGTTGAACCGACGCTGCTCCAGATACTGCTGCGCATCGGCCGATACCACGATGACCGGCACATACGCCTGTCCTGCGGTCGTGCGCACCTCACGGGCCACGGCGAGGCCATCGCCATCGTGCAGTGACAGCGCCGTCGTCACCAGGTCCACCGGGCCCTGCGCCAATGCGGCCCTGGCCTCGGCAAGGCCGGCACAGGCCAGCACCTGCACGCCGGGCAGGTCGCGCTGCAGCACATCGCCGATCAGGCGCTGCACCACCCGTGATCCGTCCACCACCAGCACGCGGACCGACCGGTGATCACTGCAGGCCAGTGCACTGGACGGCACGACGCCGCGCTCAGGTGTCGGTGGGACGGGTCTGGCGCAGGAAATGCCCAGTGACCAGCCAGGCCCCGAGCCAGCCGACCACCACGATCGCCGCCAGCACGATCGACGAATGCAGCAGATCCAGCCCCTTCAGCACGAACGGGCTGCCATAGCTGCCGGACAACGTAGCCAGCGGGCCCGCCAGCGAGGCCCCGGCCGCGGCGATCAGGCCCAGGGCCACCAGCCCGGCGCCCAGGCCGTACCACGCCCCCAGGTAGAGGAAGGGACGGCGGATGAAGCCGTCGCTGGCGCCAAGCAGCTGGAGGACGCCGATTTCTTCGCGGCGTGACTGGATGTCCAGGCGCACGGTGTTGCCCACGACCAGCACCGCGGCCAGGCCCAGCAGCACAGACAGCACCTGCACCAGACGCTCGCCGAATGCCAGCCAGGCATCCAGGCGGGTGCGCCACAGCGCATCGTGCTGGACCAGATCGGTCTGCGGCAATCCCTCCAGCGCGCGTGCCAACCGGCCATCGTCGGCCTGCGCCGCCGGGGTCACCACCAGCAGGCTGGGCAACGGGTTGTCCTGCAGCGCGTCGATGGAGGCACCCAGCCCGGCGCTGTCACGCAGCTCGGCCAGGCCTTGCTCGGGCGTGCGCACGGTAACCGCTTCGACATCGTCGCGGCCCTTGAGCTCGCCGGCCAGTGCCTGTGCACCGGCGGCATCCACGTCCACTTTCAGGAACAGGTTGATCTCACGCGACTGCTGCACGCTGCCGGTGAAATGGGTCAGGTTGTCCAAGGCGATCGACAGGCCCAGCGGCAAGGCCAGGGCCAGCGCCATCACCAGCACCGTCAACAGCGTCGCCCCGGGCTTGCGGCAGGCCCGGCCCAGGCTGAAGACAATGCTGTGCACGTGGTGCTGCCACCACACGGCCAGGCGCGAGGGCGCGCGTGCGGCGGTGGCCGAAGGGGTGTCTTTGCTGTCGGGAGTGCTCATTCGGCCAGGTCCTGCGGCGAGATGTCATCGACCAGCCGGCCGTGGTCAAGGATCAGTACACGCTTGCGCATGCGCCGCAGCAGCGCCAGGTCATGGCTCACCACCAGCACGCTGGTGCCGCGCGCGGGCAGTTCCGCGAACAGGGCCATGATTTCCGCCGCAAGGGTTGGATCCAGGTTGCCGGTGGGTTCATCCGCCACCAGCAGCCGCGGCTCGCCGACGATCGCCCGGGCGATGCCGACCCGCTGCTGTTCGCCGGCCGAAAGCTGCGATGGCAGGGCTTTTTCGCGGTGGCCAAGGCCCATCCGCTCGAGCACCGAGCGCACGCGCTTGGTGATCTCGACGCGACGGGTGCCACGCAGGATCAGCGGCAGGGCCACGTTCTCGGCGATGCTGCGGTCCATCAGCAGGCGGTGGTCCTGGTAGACCGCGCCGACATCGCGACGGTGGCGGGGAATATCGCCGCCGCGGACCTTGAGCAGGTTGCGCTCGGCGAACAACACCGCGCCGCGGCTGGGCCGTTCGTCCAGGTGGATCAGCTTGAGCAACGTGCTCTTGCCGGCACCGGAGTGACCGGTGACGAACAGCATTTCGCCGGCCGCCACCTCGAAGCTGACATCCACCAGCGCCTGGTGGCCGCCGGTGTACTGTTTGCTGACATTATCAAAACGCAGGACGCTCATGCCCTGATTATGCAGGAGCGGCGCTGCGGATCGATAGCGCCGGGCCATGCCCGGCGGGTTTTCTTCATGCCGATCAGCTGCCCGCCAGCATCCGGCGGATCTTGCGGCCAAGACGGGTCAGGAACGAATCGCTGGCGTCGTTGCCGCGCACCGGCTTGGCCACCACCTGCACCGGCCCCTGCGCGGTTGCGCCTGCCGCGGCGTTGGCCACGCCCTCGGCACCTTCCAGCGGACGGCCGTTGCGACGACGACGG
>DALZLW010000127.1:0-11452 GCA_032007425.1 Stenotrophomonas sp. | reverse complement strand
TGACGGTGGTCAGCGTTGAACATGCGCTTGCCGGGAAGATCCCGGAAGGCGGCGAAGTCACGGTACGCGGCTGGGTGCGCACGGTGCGCGGCTCGGCCAATCTGGCCTTCGTCAACGTCAGCGATGGCTCCTGTTTCGCCCCGATCCAGGTCGTGGCCAACGACACCCTGGTCAATTTCGATGAGATCAAGCGCCTGACCAGCGGCTGCTCGCTGATCGCCACCGGCACCCTGGTGAAATCGCAGGGCAAGGGCCAGTCGTTTGAAATCCAGGCCAGCGCCGTGGAAGTGGTTGGCTGGGTCGAAGACCCGCTCACCTACCCCATCCAGCCCAAGCCGATGTCGCCGGAGTTCCTGCGCGAAGTGGCCCACCTGCGCCCGCGCACCAACCTGTTCGGCGCGGTCACCCGCATCCGCAACTGCCTGGCCCAGGCCGTGCACCGTTTCTTCCACGAGAACGGCTTCAACTGGATCAGCACCCCGATCATCACCACATCCGATGCCGAAGGCGCCGGGCAGATGTTCCGCGTGTCCACCCTGGACATGGTGAACCTGCCGCGCGATGAAAAAGGCGCGGTGGATTTCAGCCGCGACTTCTTCGGCAAGGAAACCTTCCTCACCGTGTCCGGCCAGCTCAACGTGGAGGCGTACTGCCTGGCACTGAGCAAGGTGTATACCTTCGGCCCGACCTTCCGTGCGGAAAACAGCCACACCACGCGCCACCTGGCCGAATTCTGGATGATCGAGCCGGAAATCGCGTTCGCCGACCTGGCCGAAGACGCGCGGCTGGCCGAAGAATTCCTCAAGTACCTGTTCCGTGCCGTGCTCAACGAGCGCGGCGATGACCTGGCCTTCATCGCCGAGCGCGTGGACAAGAACGCGATCACCAAGCTGGAAGACTTCATCAATGCACCGTTCGAGCGCATCGACTACACCGATGCGGTCAGCTTGCTGCAGAAGTCGGGCAGGAAGTTCGACTTCCCGGTGGAATGGGGCCTGGACCTGCAGACCGAGCACGAGCGCTGGTTGACCGAGGAACACGTCGGCCGCCCGGTGGTGGTGACCAACTACCCCGAGCACATCAAGGCGTTCTACATGCGCCTGAACGATGACGGCAAGACGGTCGCGGCAATGGACGTGCTGGCCCCGGGCATCGGCGAGATCATCGGCGGCAGCCAGCGCGAAGAGCGCCTGGACGTGCTCGATGCCCGCATGGCGCAGTTCGGCCTGGACCGCGAGCATTACAGCTGGTACCGCGATTTCCGCCGCTACGGCTCGGTACCGCACGCCGGCTTCGGCCTGGGCTTCGAGCGCCTGGTGGTCTACGTCTGCGGCCTGTCCAACATCCGCGATGCCATCCCGTACCCGCGCGCCCCGGGCAGCGCGGAGTTCTGACCCCGCCCTGACCACGGAGGCCCTGCGCCGATGACCCTGTTCTTCGCCCTCTGCTTCATCGGTGTGGCAGTGGCCGGGTTCAGCGCCTTCGTGATCTTCTGGCCGCTGACCCTGGTGCACCTGCGCGATCGCCATCCGACGCTGGCGCAGCGCTTCGGCAGCGGCGCCTTCCTCAAGCCCGAGGCACTGGGCTGGCTGCTGCGGCGTGAATACCGCACGCCGCCGGATCCTGCACTGTCCGGGCTGGCGACGCCGGCCTGGGTATCGCTGCTGACCCTGCTGGCCGGACTGGGCATGGCCGCCCTGCTCTGGCTGGCCTCGCTCTGGTGAGACCGCAATGAACGAAGAAACCCGCTCCATCGACAGCTGGTGGCTGGCCAGCCTCGGCAACACGCTGATCTGGGCACGCCTGCGGGTACGCCCCGCCGGCACCGCCGAGGTGCTCGACAGCGATGGCAATACCCTGAGCTATGACAGCGAGGACACCGCGCGTGCGCAGTTGTTCGATGCCGATTTCGTCGAATACGACGGCCTGGATGAGGAAGACGCATTGATCCGCGGCTTCACCCTGCACGAAGTGCAGCCGCCCCAGGCCGGCAGTGATGAAGGTCTGCGCGGGCGCATGGTGCAGTCGCTCGGCCACCGCGCCTGATCAGTACCGATGTTCACCCCGCGCAGCTTCGCCTCGCAGGACCTGGACTGGCTGGACCGGCTGCTGGCACGCGACCCGTTCGTGACCGTGCTGACCACCGGCAACGATGGCCTGCCCGAGCTCACCCGGATGCCGGTGTTGTATCACCGCGATGGCGACCAGGTGGAACTGCGCGGTCATTGGGCGCGCGCCAACCCGCAGGCACGCGCACACACCGTGGCCAAGGTACTGGTCAACGGGCCACACGGCTATGTATCGGCCAGCTGGTATCCCGATAAAGAAGCCGCCGCCCGCGTGCCCACCTGGAACTACGCCGCGGCCGAACTGCGCGGACCGCTGCTGCCGTTTGATGATGTCGACGCGCTGGCGCAGCTGGTCGCCGACACCAGCACGCACTTCGAACACAGCGTCGGCCAGGAGTGGCAATTCGAGCCGCAGCGCGAGGACCACCGCAGCCAGCTGCGCGGCATCCTGGGTTTCCGTTTCCCGGTGGAGCAGGTGCAGCTGAAGCTCAAGCTCAGCCAGAACCACCCGGCGGCCAACCAGCAGGCGGTGATTGAAGCACTGCAACAGCTTCCCGCCCCACACCCGCACGAGCTGGCGCAATGGATGCGCCAGTACCGCGACCTGGCCGCCACAGGCGACTGAGGCGCACCGACTCCCCGCGACGACGCGGCCGTGGAGGCCGCGCCATCCCCTACTCCGTCACGGAACCCGCATCATGAAAGACATCCACAAGCTGCTGCAGAACAACCGCGAATGGGCCGACCGCATCGCCCAGGAACAACCTGATTTCTTCCAGCAACTGTCCACGCAGCAGCACCCGGAATACCTGTGGATCGGCTGCTCCGATTCGCGCGTGCCGGCCAACCAGATCATCGGCATGGCGCCGGGCGAAGTGTTCGTGCACCGCAACGTCGCCAACGTGGTTGCCCACAGCGACCTGAACTGCCTGAGCGTGGTGCAGTATGCGGTGGACCAGCTGAAGGTGAAGCACATCCTGATCGTCGGCCATTACGGCTGCGGCGGCGTGCACGCCTGCCTGCACAATACCCGCGTTGGCCTGGCCGACAACTGGCTGCGGCACGTGGGTGACGTGGTGCAGAAGCACGAAGCCCTGCTCGACGCCATCGACGATGATGAACTCAAGCATGCGCGCCTGTGCGAACTCAACGTCATCGAACAGGTCGCCAACCTCTGCCGCTCGACCATCGTGCAGGATGCCTGGGCGCGTGGACAGAAGCTGATGGTCCATGGCTGGGTGTACAGCCTGAAGAATGGCCGGGTGAGTGAAATGGGCATCGACGTCGGCGCTGCCGACGAGCTGAAGCCCGCCTATGAAAAGGCGCTGGCCTTCGTGCCGCGCCAGGGCCGCCGCGACTGAGACCTGCTGACGGAGCCACGAGCATGCTCGCATCACCGATCAACCTGCACGCCTGGATCGAGGCCAACCGCCACCTGCTCAAGCCGCCGGTGGGCAACAAGATGATCGAGGACGGCGACTTCATCATCATGGTGGTCGGCGGGCCCAATGCGCGCACCGACTTCCATGTCGATGAAGGCCCGGAGTGGTTCTATCAGCTGGAAGGCGAGATGACCCTGAAGGTGCAGGAAGACGGCGCGGTCCGGGATATCCCGATCCGTGCCGGCGAGATCTTCCTGCTGCCACCCAACGTACCGCATTCGCCACGCCGCCCGGCCGGTGGCGTTGGCCTGGTGGTGGAGCGCAAGCGCCTGCCACACGAACGCGACGGCGTGATCTGGTACTGCACGCAGTGCAACCACGTGCTGCATGAAGCGTGGTTCACCCTGCAGAACATCGAGACCGATCTGCCGGTGCTGTTCGACCGTTATAAAAGAGACGAAACGCTGCGCACGTGCAAAGCGTGCGGGCATGTCGATCCGGTGGCGGTACCGACGGCCGGCTGAGCGTCCGCCGGGCATGGCCGGGCGCCAGCCTGGAATCCCCCGCTGTCCCGGCGGTGTCACCCGGCTAGGCGGTGGCTGTGTGCAACGCGGCATCGGGCACACACCGCGACAGGTAAACTTGGCCGACCACACCTGTGAGCCGGTTCCAACATGACCCTTGCCGCTTCCCTTGCCGATGCCCGAGCCCTGGACGCCGCCGATCCGCTGCGCCGCTTCCGTGATGAGTTCCTGTTCCCGCGCCACGGTGAAGGCGAGCAGACCTACTTCGTCGGCAACTCGCTGGGCCTGCAGCCGCGCGGCGCGCAGGCCGCCGTGCAGGAAGTGATGCAGCAGTGGGCCCATCTCGCCGTGGAAGGCCATTTCACCGGCCCCACGCAGTGGCTGTCCTACCACCGGCTCGTGGCCGCGCAACTGGCCACCGTCGTCGGTGCACTGCCCAGCGAAGTGGTGGCGATGAACACGCTCAGCGTGAACCTGCACCTGATGATGGTCAGCTTCTACCGCCCGACCGCGCAGCGTCCGGTGATCCTGATGGAGGCCGGCGCCTTCCCCACCGACCGCCATGCGGTCGAGGCGCAGATCCGCTTCCACGGCTTCGATCCGGCCGATTGCCTGGTGGAAGTGCAGCCCGATGAAACCAACGGCACGATCTCGATGGCCGCCATCGAACAGGCCATCGCCGCCCATGGCCCCCGCCTGGCGCTGGTGCTGTGGCCCGGTGTGCAGTACCGCAGCGGCCAGGCCTTCGATCTGGCGGCGATCACCGCGCTGGCGCGCGCCCAGGGTGCGAACATCGGCTTCGACCTGGCGCACTCGGTCGGCAACCTGCCACTGCAACTGCATGACATCGCCCCGGATTTCGCCGTGTGGTGCCATTACAAGTATCTCAACAGCGGCCCGGGCGCGGTGGGCGGTGCCTTCGTGCACGAACGCCACCACGGCAATGCCAGCCTGCCCCGCTTCGCAGGCTGGTGGGGCCATGAGGAAGCCACCCGGTTCAAGATGGCCCCGGAATTCGTGCCTGCCGCCGGCGCCGAGGGCTGGCAGCTGAGCAATCCCCCCATTCTCGGCCTGGCCCCGCTGCGTGCCTCGCTGGACCTGTTCGAGCAGGCCGGCATGC
Source organism: Stenotrophomonas sp. (assembly GCA_032007425.1). Classification (GTDB taxonomy): domain Bacteria; phylum Pseudomonadota; class Gammaproteobacteria; order Xanthomonadales; family Xanthomonadaceae; genus Stenotrophomonas. The sequence continues at coordinate 6,357 of DALZLW010000127.1, read as the reverse complement.
CCGCACTGCGCGAAAAATCCCTGCAGCTCACCGCACTGCTGGAAACCCTGGTGCTGACCCGCCTTGGCGGCGTGCTGCAGATCGTAACCCCCAGCGAGCCGGAACGCCGTGGCGCCCAGTTGTCGCTGCGCGTGGTGGGCGGCCGCAGCCAGGGCCGGGCCTTGTTCGAGTATCTCCAGGCGCATGGGGTATTGGGCGATTGGCGCGAGCCGGATGTCATCCGCATCTCGCCGGCACCGCTTTACAACCGTTACCAGGATGTCCATCAGTTCGTCAGCGTGGTGGAGAACTGGGTTGGCCGCTGAGCAACTGGCACCGGTGCATACGGTCCGCCCCATCACGTTGATTGGCGCCGGCCTGGCCGGCTCGCTGCTGGCGATCCTGCTGTCACGCCAGGGCTGGCAGGTGACGGTGTACGAACGGCGCGGCGACCCGCGCACAGGAAGTTACGAAAGCGGACGGTCGATCAATCTCGCGCTCGCCGAACGTGGCCGCAATGCCCTGCGCCAAGCCGGAGCCGGCGTGGAAGCGGCGGTGATGGCCAAGGCGGTGATGATGCGTGGACGCGCCGTGCATCCACGCGATGGCGGTGCCACCGTACTGCAACGTTATGGGCGCGATGACAGCGAGGTGATCTGGTCGATCCACCGCCGTGAGCTCAATACCATCCTGCTGCAGCTGGCAGAAGACGCCGGCGCCACCGTGCACTTCCACCGCCGCCTGCACACGGTGGATTTCGATGCCGGCACCGCGCGCTTCATCGATGACCGCAGCGATACACCGCACGACCTGCGCGTGGACAGCCTGGTGGGTACCGATGGTGCCGGCTCGGCGCTGCGCGCGGCGATGAACCGGCGCACGCCACTGGGCGAGCGCATCGAGTTCCTCGACCATTCCTACAAAGAGCTGGAGATCCCACCCAGCGCCGAAGGCGGTTTCCGCATCGAGGGCAATGCCCTGCACATCTGGCCGCGTGGCCGCTACATGTGCATCGCCCTGCCCAATCACGAGGGCACATTCACCGTCACCTTGTTCCTGCCCAACCAGGGCGAGCCTAGTTTTGCCACCATCAACAGCAGCGCCAAGGCCGACGCGCTGTTCGCCGACGAATTCGCCGATGCGCACGCATTGATCCCCAACCTGCGTGCTGACTGGGAAAAGCACCCGCCGGGCCTGCTGGGCACGCTGTACCTGGAGCGCTGGCACCTGGATGATCGCGCGGTGCTGCTGGGCGATGCAGCCCATGCGATGGTGCCGTTCCATGGCCAGGGCATGAACTGCGCCTTCGAGGACTGCGTGGCCCTGGCCCGTCATTTGCAGCAGGACGATGACCTGCGCAGCGCCTATGCGGCATTTGAAATCGAGCGATCCCCGAATGCCTGGGCGATCCAGCAGATGGCGCTGGAGAACTACCTGGAGATGCGCGACCAGGTCGCCGATCCGCAGTTCCTGCTGCAACGCGAGCTGGAGCAGGCCTTGCAGCAGCGGTGGCCAACGCGCTTCGTGCCACACTACACCATGGTTACTTTCCTGCACACGCCCTACGCGCTGGCACTGCAACGCACCCGCATCCAGCGCCGCATCCTGCAACAGGCCACCGCCGGTCACAGCGACCTGCTCAACATCGATTGGCGGGCACTGGAAACCGAAATCCACGCCAAGCTTCCCGTCCTGGAGGGTGCCCACTGATGGCCGACAGCTTCCTGTTCTACGACCTGGAAACCTTCGGCCAGGATCCGCGCCGTACCCGCATCGCCCAGTTCGCCGCCATCCGCACCGATGCCGATCTCAACGAGATCGATACACCGGTGAGTTTTTACGTGCGCCCGGCCGATGACCTGCTGCCGTCGCCGTTCGCCACCCTGGTCACCGGCATCACCCCGCAACATGCCCTGGCCGAGGGCATCAGCGAAGCGGAGGCATTCGACCGCATCAACGAACTGATGTCGCGTGCAGGCACCTGCAGCCTGGGCTACAACACCCTGCGCTTCGACGACGAGTTCGTCCGCCACGGCCTGTTCCGCAACTTCTTCGATCCCTACGAGCGCGAATGGCGCAACGGCAACTCGCGCTGGGACCTGCTGGACATGCTGCGCTTGATGCACGCCCTGCGGCCACAGGGCATCCACTGGCCAAAACGCGAGGACGGCGCGACCTCGTTCAAGCTCGAACACCTGGCTGAAGCCAACGGTGTACGCGAAGGCGATGCGCACGAAGCGCTTTCGGACGTGCGTGCGACGATCAGCATGGCACGGCTGTTCAAACAGGCCCAGCCACGGCTGTGGGAGTACGCACTGAAACTGCGCGACAAACGCTTCGTCGCCAGCATGCTGGACGTGGTGGCACTGAAGCCGCTCCTGCATGTATCGATGCGCTACCCGGCCAGCCGCCTGTGTGCCGCGCCCGTGCTTCCCTTGGCCATGCACCCGCAGATCAACAACCGGGTGATCGTGTTCGACCTGGACGGTGACGTGCAGGCGCTGCTGGAACTGCCCGCCGAGACCATCGCCGAACGCCTGTACCTGCGCGCCAGCGAACTGCCCGAAGGTGTTGCGCGCGTTCCGCTGAAGGAAGTAACCATCAACAAAGTACCGGCGCTGGTGGCCTGGAATCACCTGCGCAGCGATGACCATGAGCGCCTGCAACTGGATATGGCAGGCATCGAGGCCAAGGTCGAACAGATCCGGCCACATGCCGCGGCGCTGGCCGAAAAGATCCGCCAGGTGTACGCCAGCGGACGGGCGCATGAGCCCAGTGATGTCGACGCTTCGATCTACGACGGCTTCCTCGGTGCCGGCGACAAGCCCCTGCTGGCACAGGTGCGCACCACCCCGGCCGACCGTCTCGCCGAGCTGGCCGGGCGCTTCCGCGACCCGCGCCTGCCTGAATTGCTGCTGCGTTACCGCGCACGCAACCATCCCGGCAGCCTCGCCGGTGACGACCTTGCCCAGTGGCAGGCCTACCGACAGCGTCGCCTGCTGGGCGAAGAACGACTGGGCGAAGTGAACCTGGCCGAGTACCACGCGCAGATCGCGCAGTTGGCCGAAGAATCCAATGATGACCCACGCCGCCCCGCCCTGCTGCAATCACTGCGCGACTGGGCGGCACACCTGCAGGAGACCCTGTGAGCACCTATTTCAGCGACGCCAGTTTTGCCTTCCTCCGCGCCCTGGAGCGGCACAACACCAAAGCCTGGTTCAACGACCATCGCGAGCACTACGAAGACCATGTGCGGCAGCCTTTCCTGCGACTGATCGGCGACCTGCAGCCGGCACTCGCCGAGGTCAGCGACAAGTTCCGCGCCGATACCCGCGGGGTCGGCGGTTCGCTGTTCCGCATCCACCGCGATGCGCGTTTCTCCAATGACAAATCACCCTACAAAACCTGGCAGGGCGCGCGGCTGTTCCATGAGCGCCGCCGCGAGGTCGCGGCGCCATCGTTCTACGTGCATCTGCAGCCAGGCGGCTGCTTCGTCGGCGCCGGCCTGTGGCACCCGGAAGCGGACACGCAGCGGCGCATCCGCCATTTCATCCTCGACAACCCGGGCAGCTGGAAGGCGGCGGCACATGCCCCGGCACTTCGCAAGCGTTTCGAACTGGAACAGAGTGAGAAGCTGGTCCGGCCGCCGCGCGGTTTCCCGGCCGAGTTCGAGTTCATCGAAGACCTCAAACACCGCAACTGGGTGATGTGGCGCTCGTTGGACGATGCCACCATGACCGGCCCGCGGCTGCTGTCGACCCTGGGCAAGGACCTGGCCACGCTGGGCCCATTCGTCGATTACCTGTGCGCGGCGCTGGACCTGGAGTTCTGATGGACGCGCTGCCCCTGGCCCAGCAGCGCCGCCGCCTCGGCCGCACCGGCCTGCAGGTTTCGCCGGTGGGGCTGGGCTGTTCCGGTTTCTGGGGCAACCGCCACTTCGACGAACGCGCCGCCACGCGCGTGGTCGAGCACGCGCTGGACCAAGGCATCAACCTGCTTGATACCGGCCACAATTACGCCAGCTTCCATGCCGAACCCCGGCTGGGGCGGATACTGCGCCAGCTACGGCCGCGCTTTCCGCGCGAGCGGCTGGTGCTGTCCAGCAAAGGAGGCACGGTCAGCGGCCAGGCCGGCATCGGCGGCAACGAGCAGCGCGACTTCTCGCCCGCGGCCATTACGGCCAGCTGCGAAGCCTCGCTGCGCAACCTCGGCGTCGAACAGCTGGATATCTACCAGTTGCACGGCATCGGCGAGCAGCAGATCAACGACGCCCTGCTGGAGGCGCTGCAGCGACTGCGCGAGCGCGGCCTGTTCCGCCACTTGGGCATCAACACCCATTCGGCCGGCACCCTGCGCTGGATGATCGAGCATCCGGCACTGTTCGACGTGGTCCTGCTCGACTACAACCTGCTGCAGCAGGACCGCGAACCGCTGATCAGCGCCCTGCACGCCGCCGGCGTCGGTGTCCTGGCTGGCACGGTGCTCGCCCAGGGCCACCTGCTGCCGGCACGGCTGCGCGTGCCACGACTGGCCGACGCCTGGTACGCGGCACGCGCCTGGCTCAAGCCCAGCAGCCGACAGTTGATGCGCAGCGCCCGCCACATGCGCCGGGCGGTGGCCGCGCTGCCGGCGCAGACACCGGCGCAGACCGCCTTCGCGTATGTGCTGCAGAATCCAGCGGTCAGCGCGGGCATCCTCGGCACCACCCGCGCCAGCCATCTGGACGACGTGTTGGCCACCGATCCCGACGCGCTGGATGCCTCCGCGCGTGCACGCCTGGTCGCCGTCTTCGGTGATGGCAGCGGCTCGCCCAGTCATTGAGCCTTCATCCGGCGGCAGCGGCGATGCGGCAGTCTGGACATTCCTGCAGGAGGCCGAGCAATGAAAAAGCTGATCGCCGTGGTGATTCTGCTGGTCGTGGCACTGGCAGCGGGCTGGTTCGGTGGTCCCTACTTGACCGTGCATGGCCTCAGCCGGGCAATCGAGGAGCGCGATTCGGCGCGCCTTGAACGCTACGTGGACTTTCCGCAGGTGCGCCGCAGCCTGCATGCGCAGATGAATGACTACATGGTGCGGCGTGCCGGCCCGGCACTGGGGAGTGGGCCGTTTGCCAGCGTGCTTTACGGGCTGGGCGACCAGTTCAGCGCGGCCGCCGTGGACACCCTGGTCACGCCGATGGGCATTGCCGCCCTGCTGCAGGGCCAGTCCCTGTGGTCAGCGGGGACCCGCCAGTTGCACGGCAACCGGGCCCGCAGCACCCCCAGCGAAGGCCCCGCGCAGCCGTTGCGGGAGGCCAGCCATGCCTTCCAGAGCCTGGACCGTTTCGTGATCGAGGTGGACCGCGGGCCTGGCCAGCCACCGCTGCGCGCCGTCCTGGCACCGCAGGGGCTGCGCTGGAAGGTCGTGGACGTTCAACTGGGGCTGGCCGACAGCCCCTGAATCCGTCCGCCCGGGGGGGCGGGAGTCGCCCGCAGCGCAGCAGCCCGCGCGACCCGCGGGCACCGCGCATTGCACTCCAGTCAGCACGCAGGCCCAACCTGTTCTAGAATTGTGCGGCTAGAATCTGGATACACGCGAGCCCCATGCCCTTCGTCGTCACCGAAAACTGCATCAAGTGCAAACACACCGATTGCGTGGAAGTGTGCCCCGTGGACTGTTTCCACGAAGGCCCCAACTTCCTGGTGATCGATCCGGACGAGTGCATCGACTGCACCCTGTGCGAGCCGGAATGTCCGGTCAACGCGATTTTCCCTGAAGACGACGTGCCCGCCGGGCAGGAAGTCTTCGTCGCCCTCAACGCCGAACTGGCCAAGGCCTGGCCGGTGCTGACGATCCGCAAGGATCCGCCTGCTGATGCCGGCGAATGGGATGGCAAGCCGGACAAGCTGCCGCTGCTGGAGCGCTGAGTGCGCCTGCGGGGTGGCGACGGTGCGTCGTCACCCCGGACTGGTCCGCCAGCGTGGTCCGGCGTTACCGGTTCCCACGATGCAACGTCACGCTGGGCCGTCGTCGCCGGGCAAGGCCCGGCGCAACGGGAGGCCGCGATGCCGGCCTCCGGATCATCTCGCTCAGGGGGCCAGCTTGGCCTTCAGTGCGGCGATCAGCTTCACCGGCGCCGCGCCGGTGGCCGGCAGGCCACGCGGATCCACCGCCGAAACATAGGCACCGGCATCCACGGCGACCACGCGCACAAGGAAGTTGCTGCCTTCATAAGCAACGTCGTAGGAGCCCAGCAGCTGCGCGCGGCTGGCCACGGTTACGCCGGCCTCAGATTCCAGCGCTTCACCCAGCTTGGCAAACACTTCGTCCTTGCCACTGGCCACGGTAAAGCCACTGGCGGCAGTGGCCGGCGCCTGCGCGCCATCGGCCGCCGGAGCG
>DALZLW010000126.1:247-11457 GCA_032007425.1 Stenotrophomonas sp. | reverse complement strand
CCCGGGCGCTGGCGCGGCCACCAGCAGGCCACGCACCGTCACCGGCGATGGCGGTGGCGGTACCTGCGGCAACTGCCGGTCAGGCGGCAACGCTCGCCAGCCAAGATCCACCAGGACGGCGGCGCCGCTGTCGCTGCGGAACGGCCGGTAGATGCGCACCCCTGCCCGCCCGTGCCGTGTCTGGTTGTCCAGCAGCACCAGCCCGGGCAGGAAACGGCCGTGGTCGGCCACCCCGAGCACGGGCTGGGACAGGCGCAACGCCTGCGACAAGGGAAGTGCCTGGGCCATGGCCGGGCCCTGCGCGTCCAGCAGCGCCTGTTTGCCGTGCATGCGCTGCAACTGCCAGTGGCCCAGCAGGCAGAACACCGTCATGGCCGCCACCGCCAACACCCAGCCCAGCGCGCGCGTGTGCTGGCGCATCATGACAAACCCCGGCAAACGCGCTCAGATAGCGCCATCTGGTCCGCCATCGAGCCGCGCATGAACGATTCGCTGAAAACCCTGCTGGTGATCGCCTTCCTCATCGTCATCGTATGGAACCTGGGCGCCGGCCTGTATTACCTGCTGGTGGACCGGGGCCAGACCTCGCGCACGGTCAATGCCCTCACCCGCCGCATCGGCGTGTCGGTGGCGCTGATCGTGCTGGTCATCGTCGGCATTGCGATGGGCTGGATCCAACCACACGGCATCGGCCGCTGAAGCGCGCTGCCGCATCAAAGCACGTAGACGAACAGGAAGAGCATCAGCCACACCACATCGACGAAGTGCCAGTACCAGGCCGCTGCTTCAAAGGCGAAGTGGTTGTCGCGGGTGAAGTGGCCCTTGGCCGAGCGCAGCCACATGACCGCCAGCATGATCGTGCCCAGCAGCACGTGCATGCCATGGAAGCCGGTGAGCATGAAGAAGGTGGAGCCGTAGATGCCCGAGCCCAGGGTGAGGTTGAGTTCCTTGTAGGCGTGGATGTACTCCTCGGCCTGCAGGGTGAGGAAGATCAGCCCCAACACCACCGTCAGCCCGAGCCAGACCAGCAGCGCGCGCCGCCGGCCCGCCTTCAGTGCGTGGTGGGACAGGGTGAGGGTGACCCCGGAGGTGAGCAGGATCAGGGTATTGATCAGCGGCAGGCCCCAGGCCGGGATGGTCTGGAAATGACCGCCGATGGCACCGGGCCCATTGGTGGGCCAGGCGGCTGAGTAGCCGTCCCACAACAGCGCATTGGTCATGACGCCGTCGCCCTCGCCCCCCAGCCACGGCAAGCCAAGCGTGCGGGTGTAGAACAGCGCACCGAAGAAGGCGGCGAAGAACATCACTTCGGAAAAAATGAACCACACCATGCCCATGCGGAACGAGCCGTCCACCTGGCGGTTGTAGTGCCCGGCCTGGGATTCGCGCACCACGTCGCTGAACCACCAGAACAGCGTGAGCACCAGCATGGCCAGGCCAATGAAGAAGGTCCAGCGGCCCCAGCTGGCATCGTTGAGCCAACTGGCGACCCCGACCATGGTGACCATCATCGCGATGGAGCCGACGAAGGGCCATCGGCTCTGTGCCGGGACGTAATACACGTTGGCGTCATTGCTGGGCTGGGCCATGGTCTTCGTCCGTTTCAGGAAACTGCGTGTTCAAGGAGCGGCATGGGCATCGCTTGGCGGTGCCGCGGCGGGCGCTGCGGCCAGCCGCGCCGACAGGGCTTCGTTCTTGTAGAAGGTGTAGGACAGGGTGATGGTGGTGATGTCCGCCGGCAGGTCGGGGTCGACGATGAAGCGCACGGGCATGTCCCGCTTTTCGCCGGCCTGCAGGGTCTGGGCAGTGAAGCAGAAGCATTCCGTCTTGCTGAAATAGCCCGAGGCGCGTGCTGGCGCCACCGACGGCACGGCGCTGCCGACCACCGCGACATCGCTTTCGTTGAGGGCGAAATAGAGCGCTTCGTTGAGTTCACCGGGCACCACGTCCATCGTCAACTGCTCGGGACGGAAGGCCCAACGCAGGCGCGAGTTCACCCCGCCATCGAACTCCACGCGCACGGTGCGCTTGCCCGTCGCCGCGCCGGCGCTGGCATGCGTGCCGGGCCCGCGCTCAAGCCGCACGCCAAACACTTTTTCGCAGGCGATGCGGTACAGCGGTACCAGCGAGAACGTCAGCAGGAACACCACCACCACCACGCCGATCAGCCGCGGCAGGCCGGCGTTGCGGGCCGGTGTGGACGGTGCGCCGCTCATCGCCCGATCACCCCGCTGAGGATGAAGGCGGCATAGATCAGCACGGCGATGCCACCTACGACCAGGGCCGTGCGGCGGATGCCTTGCTGCTGTGCACTCGCCGCCTCGGGGTAGCGCCGGGCCTTGGGTGGATCAACGGGGCGTTGCTCATGCATCACACACCTCAATGACTGATATCGTCATGGGCCAGGTCTCCCGGGCGCAGCGTCGGTGGCGTGGTGAAGGTATGCGCCGGCGCCGGTGAAGGCACGGTCCATTCCAGTCCACGCGCGCCTTCCCAACTGCGATCGGCCGCCTTTTCGCCGTTGCGCAGCGAGGCCAGCAGGATGGCCGCCATCATGAACGGGGTGGCGAACATGCCGAAGGCACCGATGGAGCTGATCAGGTTCCAGTCGGCGAAGGCCACCGAATAATCCGGGATGCGCCGCGGCATCCCGGCCAGGCCGAGGAAGTGCTGTGGGAAGAACAGCAGGTTGACGAACACGATGGACCACCAGAAGTGCACCTTGGCCCACTTTTCGCTGTACATGCGCCCGGTCCATTTCGGCCACCAGTAGTACACCGCGGCGATCAGCGCGAACACCGCGCCGGTCACCAGCACGTAGTGGAAATGCGCCACCACGAAGTAGGTGTCGTGGTACTGGTAATCGGCCGCGACGATGGCCAGCATCAGGCCGGAGAAACCGCCGATGGTGAACAGGATGACGAAGGCCACCGACCACAGCATCGGCGCTTCGAAGGTCAAGGAGCCGCGCCACATCGTGCTCACCCAGTTGAACACCTTCACCCCGGTGGGGATGGAGATCAGCATGGTGGCGAACATGAAGTAGATTTCCCCGCCCAGCGGCATGCCCACGGTGAACATGTGGTGGGCCCAGACGATGAAGGACAGGAAGGCGATGGCTGCCGTGGCATAGACCATGGCCTGGTAGCCGAACAACGGCTTGCGGCTGAAGGTGGGGATGATTTCGCTGACCACGCCGAACGCCGGCAGGATCATGATGTACACCTCCGGGTGGCCGAAGAACCAGAAGATGTGCTGGTACATCACCGGGTCACCGCCGCCGGCGGCATTGAAGAAGCTGGTGCCGAAGAATTTGTCGGTGAGCAGCATGGTCACCGCACCGGCCAGCACCGGCATCACCGCGATCAGCAGGAAGGCGGTGATCAGCCAGGCCCAGCAGAAGATCGGCATCTTCAGCAGGTCAATGCCCGGGGCGCGCATGTTCAGCACGGTGGCGATGATGTTGATCGCCCCCATGATCGAGCTGATGCCGGCCACGTGGATGGCGAACACGCTGAAGGCCACGTTGTAGCCCCCCTGCAGCGACAGCGGCGGGTACAACGTCCAGCCGCCGGCCGGGGCACCGCCGGGCAGGAACAGGGTCACCAGCAGCAGGCTGAAGGCAACGGGCAGCAACCAGAACGACCAGTTGTTCATGCGCGGCAGGGCCATGTCCGGCGCGCCGATCTGCAGCGGGATCATCCAGTTGGCCAGGCCGACGAAGGCTGGCATCACTCCGCCGAAGATCATCACCAGCGCATGCACGGTGGTCATCTGGTTGAAGAATTCCGGCTTGACGAACTGCAGCCCCGGCTGGGCCAGTTCGGCCCGGATCACCACGCTCATCGCGGCGCCGATGATGAACATGATGAAGCTGAAACCCAGGTACAGCGTGCCGATGTCTTTATGGTTGGTGGAAAAGAACCAGCGCGCGAAGAACCCCTGGGAATGGCCGTGGTGGTCGTCGTGCCCAACTGCCGAGTGCGTCATTGCAAAACACCTCTCAGGATGCGGTTGTCAGCGTGGCACGGCCTCGGCCGCAGGAGCCGGCTTGCGCTGGGCCAGCCATTGCTTGAATTGTTCCTTGGACACCGCTTCCACCACGATGGGCATGAAGCCGTGGTCCTTGCCGCACAGTTCGGCGCACTGGCCGCGGTACACGCCGGGCGTATCGATGCGGGTCCACGCCTCGTTGATGAAGCCGGGAATGGCATCCTGTTTCCAACCCAGCGCCGGTACCCACCAGGCGTGGATGACGTCATCAGCGGTGATCACGAAGCGCACCTTGGTATCGACCGGCAGCACCAGGCGGTTGTCCACGTCCAGCAGGTAGTGCGGGTGGCTTTCACGGGTGGGGACCTGGCCGCTCTGCCGCATGCGGTCCGATTCGCGGTCCAGGCGGCTGGTGAATTCCACCCCTTCGCCCAGGTACTCGTACTTCCACATCCATTGGTAGCCGGTGACCTTGACCGTCATCTCGGCATCGCGGGTGTCATACATCCTGATCAGATTGGCGGTGGCCGGCCATGCCATCACCACCAGGATGACCACCGGGATGACGGTCCAGATCACCTCGGCCTTGGTGTTGTGGCTGAAGGTGGCGGCGACCGCCCCTTTGGATTTGCGGAATTTGAAGATGGCATAGGCCATCGCGCCGAACACGATCACCCCGATCACGGTGACCACGATCAGCGACAACATGTTCGATTCCCAGGCCAGCCGGGAGGTCTGGGTGACCCCTTTGCCCATGTTCAGCTGCCACGGCTTGGGATCGGCCGATTGCGCTCCGGCACCTGACGCCATCAGCACAGCCGCCAGACCGGCCGCCCACGCACCACACCTGCCACCCCACCTGCTGCATTGCTTCATTGCCTAGACCCTTAGCGTCGTCGGTTGCCGCCATTGCTGGCGGCGAGCAAGCCATCACGTGTTCCAGCGTGTCGTCTGGTCGGCGCCTGCACGGGGTTGCCCGCACGCGCCCACCGACCGGCCTGCCTGGACCGGTATCCAACGACATCGCCACCGCAACCACGGCGGACAACGGACCTGCTGCGCAGCGCATTGGAGGCGCCAGTGGGGAAGCAGTCAGGTGACGTCCCGATGGTAGCCCCGGCGCGGAAGCCGTCGCAAGCGCCATTCACGCAGTTTCGATGCTGCAACACAGCATGGGTTCGGCAGACGAAATGCCGATTCCAGCACAAAAGATCGGGCCCACCATGGATTGCCCATATCCCCCGGCAACAAAGGCTGTACGGCTTTCGAAAGTGCATTCGAAATCACTGGCGGCGGCAAAAAATATGATTAGAATCGCCAAGTTTTTCCACTGGCCTGATCGGCATGAACGCACCTTCGTCCTCCCCCCTTGCCGCCCACGCTTCACCGCGTTCGCCGGCCCTGTTGTCGCCGGAGCTGCCGGCGCCCCCCACGCCGCTGCGGCAGGCCATCACCGATGCCTGGCTGAAGGACGAAACCACCCATGTGCAGGAACTGCTCGCGCAGGCCCGCTTGCCCGCCGCCGAACAGGCGCAGGTACAGGCGCTGGCAGCGGACCTGGTCGGTCGGGTCCGGGTCCGCGCCAAGGACCAGGGGGCGATCGAGGCCTTCATGCGCCAGTACGATCTGGGCAGCGAAGAAGGCGTGCTGCTGATGTGCGTGGCCGAAGCCCTGCTGCGCATTCCCGACCAGGACACTGCCGACAAGCTGATCCGCGACAAGCTGGCCGACGCCGACTGGGCCCGCCATCTGGGCGGCAGCGATTCGGTCCTGGTCAATGCCTCGACCTGGGGCCTGATGCTGACCGGCAAGCTGGTGCAGATCAACGATGCGACCCGCGCCGATGCGCCCGGCGCCTTCAAGCGCCTCGTCGGCCGCGTCGGTGAGCCGGTGATCCGCCTGGCCGTACGTCAGGCGATGAAGATCATGGGCCACCAGTTCGTGATGGGCCGCACCATCAGCGAAGCGCTGGCGCGTTCGCACAAGGGCGACAACGCCAGTTACCGCTATTCGTTCGACATGCTGGGCGAAGGCGCGCTGACCATGAAGGACGCGCTGCGCTACCTGGAGGACTACCGCCGGGCTATCCATGCCATCGGCGGTGACCATGCTGCGCGCGGCGGCCGTCCCGATGGCGACGTCAACAACGCCCCGGGCATCTCGATCAAGCTGTCGGCGCTGTACCCGCGCTATGAGCACGCCAAGCGCGAGCGCGTGCTGCGTGACCTGGTCCCGGGCGTGCTGGAACTGGCCCAGCTGGCCAGGCAGTACGGCATCGGCTGCACCGTGGATGCCGAGGAAGCCGATCGCCTGGAACTGTCGCTGGACATCATCGAAGCGGTCTTCAGCTCGTCGTCGCTGGCCGGCTGGGATGGCTTCGGCGTGGTCGTCCAGGCCTACCAGAAGCGCACGCCGTACACGATCGACCACCTGGCCGACATGGCCCGCCGCGCCGGTCGCCGCCTGCAGGTCCGCCTGGTCAAGGGCGCCTACTGGGATGCCGAGATCAAGCGCGCGCAGATCGAGGGCTACCCGGGCTACCCGGTGTTCACCCGCAAGCAGAACACCGATGTGTCCTACCTGGCCTGCGCCAAGCGGCTGTTCGGCCATGCCGATGCGATCTACCCGATGTTTGCCACCCATAACGCGCACACCATCGCCGCGGTGAAGCTGATTGCCAATGGCGGCGTCTACGAACACCAGAAGCTGCATGGCATGGGCGATGACCTGTACGCCGAAGTGGTGCCTGCCGACCGCCTGGGCCTGCCCTGCCGCGTCTACGCGCCGGTGGGCTCGCACGAAGACCTGCTGCCCTACCTGGTGCGCCGCCTGCTGGAAAACGGCGCCAATTCCAGCTTCGTCAACCGCATCACCGACGAACGCGTGCCGATCGCCGATCTCATCCGCGACCCGGTCGAGATGGTCTCTCAGTTCGACTCCATCCCCCACCCCAAGATCCCGCTGCCGGTCGACCTGCTGCGCAGCCAGAACCACGACAGGACCAACTCCATGGGCGCCAACCTCGCCAACGACAATGCACTGCGCGCCCTGGCCGGCCAGCTCAACGCGGCAGTGAAGCCCTGGCAGGCCGCACCGCTGGTGCCGGGTGCCAGCGTGACCGGCGCCGCCATCGCGGTGACCAATCCGGCCGACAGCCGTGAAGTGGTGGGCCACTGGCAGGCCGCCGATGCGGCGACGGTGCAGCAGGCGCTGGCCAATGCCGTGGCCGCCCAGCCGGGCTGGAACCGCACCCCGGCCGCCAGCCGCGCGGCGATCCTGGAACATGCCGCCGACCAACTGGAAGCACGGATGCCGGAGTTCATGGCACTGTGCGTGAAGGAAGCCGGCAAGAGCCTGCCCGATGGCGTGGCCGAAGTGCGCGAAGCGGTGGACTTCCTGCGCTACTACGCCAAGCAGGCACGCGAACAGTTCAGCCATGCCGAGAAGCTGCCCAGCCCCACCGGTGAATCCAACGAACTGCAGCTGCACGGCCGCGGTGTATTCGTCTGTATCAGCCCGTGGAACTTCCCGCTGGCGATCTTCCTGGGCCAGGTCGCCGCCGCGCTGGCCGCTGGCAACAGCGTGATCGCCAAGCCGGCCGAACAGACCTCGCTGATCGGCCATGCCGCCGTGGTGCTGCTGCACGACGCCGGTGTGCCTGCCGATGTGCTGCAATTCCTCCCCGGCGACGGCGCCACGGTGGGTGCCGCACTCACCGCCGATCCGCGCGTGGCGGGCGTTGCCTTCACCGGCTCGACCGAAACCGCGCGCGCCATCAACCGCGCCATGGCCGCACGCGACGCTGCCATCGGTGTGCTGATCGCCGAAACCGGCGGCCAGAACGCCTTCATCGCCGACTCGTCGGCGCTGCCGGAGCAGCTGGTCAAGGACGCCATCGGCTCGGCGTTCACCTCAGCCGGCCAACGCTGCTCGGCCGCGCGCGTGCTGTTCGTCCAGGATGACATCGCCGACAAGGTGATGACCATGCTGGCCGGCGCGATGCAGGAGCTGAAGGTCGGCAACCCGGGCGAGCTGTCCACCGACGTCGGCCCGGTCATCGATGCCGATGCGCTGCAGATCCTGCATGACCACGTGGAACGCATGGACCGTGAGGCACGCCTGATCGCCGCTGCGCCGCTGACCGAGGAAGCAGCCCATGGCACGTTCTTCGCCCCACGTGCGTACGAACTGAAGGACCTGTCGCAGCTGCAGCGTGAGGTGTTCGGTCCGGTGCTGCACGTGATCCGCTGGAAGGGCGATGCCCTGCAGTCGGTGATCGACCAGATCAACGCGACCGGCTATGGCCTGACGCTCGGCGTGCATTCGCGTATCGACGAAACCGTCGACCGCATCGCCGCACAGATCAACGTCGGCAATGTGTACATCAACCGCAACCAGATCGGCGCGGTGGTCGGCGTACAGCCGTTCGGTGGCCAGGGGCTGTCGGGCACGGGCCCGAAGGCCGGCGGACCGCACTACCTGCTGCGCTTCGCCACGGAAAAGACGGTGACGGTGAACACCACCGCCGCCGGTGGCAACGCCTCGCTGCTCACCCTGGGCGACTGAGCAGCCGCACTGCATGGGAAGCGCCGGGCATCGCCTGGCGCTTCCGGATGGCGACCCGTCGCACCCCACCGGAAACGCAGAAGCCCCGCTTGCGCGGGGCTCCTGCTGTACCACGTTGGCCGAAGCCAGCGGCGTGGATCAGAACTTGTACTGGTAGGAAGCAGCCAGCACGTCGCCACGGACCTTGTACTTGCCGGTCAGCGAGTTGCCCTGGTTGTTGGTGGTCGGGCCGACGATCACGTCCGGATCGCTGGTGAACAGATGGGTGTAACCGAAGTTCCACTCGCTGTTGGCCGACGGGGTCCAACCCACGCCGAACGACAGCCACTTACGGCTGGTATCCGGCACGCGCACGTCGCGGTGGGCGTTGGTGGTCGGGGTCTGGTCCAGCGCAACACCACCGCGCAGGGTCACGGTGTCACTGAGCTTGTAGTCAGCGCCCAGCGACACGAAGGTGGTGTCGCGGTAGCCGAACTCCAGCACCGAGTCGGGCTGGTTGGACGCGTAGTCGATGACGACCTGGTCAAACGCGGTCGACCAGGCGGTGCGGGTGACATCACCCATCACGGTCCAGCGGTCGTTGACCTTGTGGGTCACGCTCAGGTTGGCCGAAGCCGGCAGGGTCACCGTGGCCTTGCCCTTGGTGGTCACGAAGCGGCCCGGCTGGGCCACGGCCAACACGCCAGCGGCCTGCGCCGGCACGTCGAAGGTGGCATCGCCGCCGGTGATCTTGTGTTCCACCTTGGAGCGGTAGGACAGGCCGATGTGGGTGTTCTCGTCGACGCTGAACAGGCCGCCGACGGTCCAACCCACGGCATTGTTGTCGCCTTCCACGGTGAGCTTGCCGTCGTGGGTGCCCGGGCGGAAGATCGGGCCGGCCGCGCTCAGTGCGGTGCCGAAATCGATGTTGTTGCTCAACTCGATGGTCAGGTGCTCAACGAACACCGACGCGCCGAAGGAGACGTACGGATTGACGTCGTAGGACATCGCAAAGCCGAGGTCGATGGCCTTCAGGTCGGTCTTCAGGCCGGCATAGCGCCCCACCCAACCGTTGTCATATTCGGTCTTGAAGCCGAAGGGCGCGGTGAGCGAGATGCCGAAGTGGGCCTTGTCGCCGATCGGGGTGTGGAAATAACCCGCCGGGACCGGCGCGATCATGCCGGCATCACCGCCGTCACCACCCGTGGCCGGGGTGCCGGCCGGGGTCCGGCCGCTGCCCTTGAACTCGGCCGAGAAGCTGATGGCGCTCAGGTCACCCTGCAGCAGACGGCCGTCGAGCTGGCGCATGCCGGCCGGGTTGACCGCCATGATGGACGCATCGCCTTCGGCGCTGCCTGAACCGGCGAAGGCGCGGCCCAGGCCCTTGGCGCTGTTTTCCTTCAGCTGGAAGGCAGCGGCATGGGCGTCGGTGGCGGCCAGGGCGCCGGCAATGCCGATGGCCAGGACGGACAGGCGGGCGAGGTTGTTTACAATCTGCATCGTTTATCTCTCCGGAAAGCGGTGATTTTGCTCTGCGCGCGCCTGCGTCCCGTGAAGGCCGGATGGCCTGCACGCAACGCGCCGGATCCCCTCCCGACATACGACGCCGTATGCGAGTATCACCCACAGGCGTTAATGAAACAATAACGCCACCGCTCAGATTTATCGAACAGCGGTACGCCTTCAGCCCCTGAATGCGCGCGACACGGTAGGCTTGGCCGACCATGTTCGTATCCCTGCCCTCCCGGAAGAAGGCCACCCTGCGCTGGGCCACCCCCCTGCTGTTCGTGGCCGTGTGGGTGGCGTTCCTGTGGTCGATCTCGCGGCCGGAAGAAGCGCGGCGCAGCCTGTGGCTGGACTGGGGCGCCCTGTCCACTGGCCTGACCCATCCGATGGACTGGTGGGAAACCCTGAAAGACGGCAGCGTACTGCGGCTGTTCACGGCGCTGTTCCTGCATGCCGACTGGTCGCACCTGCTGGGCAACCTGGTATTCCTGCTGATCTTCGGCCTGCCCGCCGAGCGCGTGCTGGGACCGTGGCGGCTGCTGTTGTTGTTCCTGCTGGGCGGGGCGATTTCCAACCTGGCCGCGCTGTATACCATGGGCAACCCGGACCAGATCATCATCGGCGCCAGCGGCGCGGTGTCAGCGCTGATCGGGGCTTACCTTGCCCTGTTCCCCGGCGCGCGGCTGGGCGTGGTGATCCCACTGGGCCTGTTCCTGGAGTTCATCCGGGCCCCGGCCTATCTGCTGATCGGCGTATGGGCGGTGCTGCAGGTGCTGTTTGCCTACATCGGCCCCAGCTTTGGTCTGGTCGCCTGGTGGGCGCACATCGCCGGCTTCGTGTTCGGCGTGGTGTACGGCCTGTACGTGCGGGCCGCGATCGCCCGTCGACTACGCAAACGCCAAGGTTTCTGAGCGCGGCACCGCGCGGGCCGCACGGGTGCCGCCCGGCGTTCTTTATCGCTGCACTCGCCGGGCAGCGCTGGCCTTCGATGCGGCTGTGCTTGCCGGGCAGCGGCGGACAGGCCACCGCGGCACGGATTCAATCCGTACCGTCGGCGTCCTTGGCCGGCGCCGCGACAGGCGCGGCCGGCGCGGCCGGTTCAGCGGGCTCTGCCTTGGCAGGCTCTGCCTTGGCGGGTTCTGCTTTGGCGGCCTCTGCTTTGGCGG